>CAYXXE010000132.1:0-6821 GCA_964468985.1 uncultured Gaiellales bacterium
TGCCGCCGACGTTCACCGCGGTGCCGTACGGCGGGTCGCGCTTGATCATCGTCAGGAGCAGCGCGGCCAGGTGGACGACGTGGGTGATCTCGTGCCTGTCGAGCACCTCGGCGAGGGCCTTGCCGTCCGAGATGTCGCCTCGCTCGAGCGGGATCTTCAGGTCGGTCGCGAGCTTGATCCGGCGGTCGTCGCTGCCGAGGTCGTAGCCCACGACCTCGACGCCCTCCTCCGCGAGCAGTGCACAGGTCCACGCCCCGATGCAGCCGAGCGCGCCCGTGACCAGGAAGCGCTCGCTCATGCGTCGATGTAGACGGTGACGGTCTCGGTGTAGAACTCGATCGCGGCGCGCCCCTGCTCGTGCGGGCCGAAGCCGCTCGACTTGATGCCGCCGAACGGGACGTGGACGTCGGCGCCTGCGGTCTGCGAGTTGACGTGGAGCAGCCCGGCCTGGGCCTCGTTCTGGAAGCGGGTGGCGGCCGCGAGGTTCGACGTGAAGATCGCGGCCGAGAGGCCGAAGGGGACGGCGTTGGCGCGGGCGAGAGCCTCGTCCAGCGTGTCGAACCGGTACAGCGACGTGACCGGCCCGAAGACCTCCTCGCACGAGAGGAACGCGTCGTCCGCGACGTCCTCGAAGACGGTGGGTGCGATCAGATAGCCGTCGGGGTCGCTGCGCACGCCGCCCGCGAGCACCCGGCCGCCCTCGGTGACGCCGCGCTCGATCGCCGCGGTGATCTCGTCGAACTGCGACTCGTTGACGATCGGGCCGACCTCCGTGTCCGGGTCGAGCGGCTCGCCGACCTTGCCGCGCTCGATACGTGCGAGCAGCTTCTCGCGGAAAGCGTCGTAGACGCCGTCCTGCACCAGGATGCGCCGCGTGGCGGTGCACTTCTGGCCGGCCGACCAGAACGCGCCCGCGTAGGAGGCCTCGACGGCCCGGTCGAGGTCGGCGTCGGCCAGCACGATCAGCGGGTTGTGACCGCCGAGCTCGAGCTGCACCCGCTTGCCGAGCGCGGTCGCCCGGTCGCGCACGCCGTGGCCGGTCGCCACCGAGCCGGTGAACGAGATCGCCCGCACGCGCGGATCGGTGACCAGCGCCGCGCCGACCGTCGAGCCGCGCCCGGTCAGCACGTTCAGCACCCCGTCCGGCAGACCCGCCTCGGCGAACGCCTCGGCGATGTGCAGGCCCGTCCGTGGAGACTCGTATGCGAGCTTGAGCACGACCGTGTTGCCGTAGATCAGCGCCGGCGCGAGCTTCCAGATCGGGATCGCGACCGGGAAGTTCCAGGGCGTGATCAGCGCGACGACTCCGACGGGCCGCCGGCGCGTCGACACCTGCGCGCCCGTCGCCGCCTGCTCGAAATGCTCGCCCACCGACCGGTACGCCTCGCCCGCCGCGAAGCGCAGGATCTGGGCCGCACGCCCGGCCTCGCCGCGCGCCTCGCGCAGCGGCTTGCCCATCTCGAGGGTCATGTCGCGCGCCACCTGCTCGGTGCGCGCCTCCAGCAGGTTCGCTGCCGCCAGCAGGTAGCCGGCCCGGCGCGCCATCGGCAGCGCCGCCCACGCGGGGAAGGCCGCGGACGCGGCGGCCACCGCGGCGTCGGCATCCACCTCGGACGACGACGCGAACTCGCCCGTCACCTCGGCCGGCCGCATCGGGTTCACCTTCGCGTACGTGGCGCCGGAGGCGGCCGGCGCCCAGCTGCCGCCGATGAAGTTGAGGCCGGTGGTGCCTGCCGGTGCAGCGACGGTGTCGGTCATGACTCGCCTTTCCGTGGACGGAGAACGAACGCACCCGGACGGTAGCGACTCCCCACCGCGGCGCGCGCGATCAGGCGACGGTGTTCTCGAGCACGCCGATGCCGGGGATCTCGATCCGCACGACGTGCCCGGACGCGAGCGTGTAGTCGTCCTCCGGAACCAGCCCGGTGCCGGTGAGCAGCACCGACCCGGGCGGGATCGGGTTGTCTCTCATCGCCCAGCCGGCCAGCTCGTGCAGGCCGCGTTTCATCCGTGCGGTGGAGGTCTCCCCGGCGAACAGCAGCTCGCCGTCTGCATCCGTGATCCGCAGCCGGATCTCGAACGGGGCGGCCCAGTCGTCCGGGACGGCCAGCACCGGCCCGATCGCGCACGCGCCGGCGAAGACCTTCGCCTGCGGGATGTAGAGGGGGTTCTCACCCTCGATGTCGCGGCTCGAGACGTCGTTGCCGATCGTCACCGCCACCGGCGAGCCGTCGTCGCCGAGCACGAGCCCGAGCTCCGGCTCGGGCACCAGCCAGCTCGAGTCGCTGCGCACCCGGATCTTCCCGCCGGGGCCGACCGTGCGGCGCATCCGGGCGTCCTTCAGGAACAGCTCGGGCCGCTCCGCGTCGTAGACGAGCGCGTACACGTCCCGCGCGTCGGTCTTCGCCTCCTCGAGCCGCGCGTCGCGGCTGCGCTCGTAGGTGACGCCCGCGCACCAGATCTCGGGCGCCTCGATCGGCGCCAGCAACGCGAGGCCCGCCAGCGGCCGGGTCTGCACGACCGAACCGTCGCCGCGGATCGCGCGCAGCGGGTCGTCATGGTCGAGCAGTTCGACGTGGTCGCCGGCGATGCGGCCGACCCTCGGCCCGAGGCCCGGGACGTCCGTCCGCAGGAACCGGCTCAATACGTCGCCCGCCCGCCCGAGATGTCGTAGCAGGAGCCCGTGGAGAACGTCAGCTCGTCGCTCGCGAGCCAGCAGACGAGCGCCGCGACCTCCGCGGGCTCGCCGACCCGGCGCAGCGGGATGCGCTCGGTCATGTACGAGATGTGCTCCTGCGAGATCTGGCCGAGGATCGGCGTGTTGATGACGGCGGGCGCGACCGAGTTGACCAGGATGCCGCTGCCCGCGACGTCCTTGCCGATCGCCTTCGTCAGTCCGATCACCGCGGCCTTGGACGACGAGTAGGCGCCCGCCATCGGGTTGCCCTCCTTGCCGGCGATCGACGCGATGTTGACGATCCGGCCGTAGCCGCCCGCCTTCATCTTCGGGATCGCGGCCCGGTTCGCGAAGAAGACCCCGTTCAGGTTGATCGCATGCACGCGCGCCCACTCGTCGTCGGAGATCTCCTCGGTGTGGAGTGAGTCGCCGCCGACGCCCGCCGCGCACACCAGGATGTCGAGCCGCGCGAGCCGTTCGACCGCGGCGTTCAGCTGTGCCGAGTCGCGGACGTCGTCGCCGTTCGCGAGGTCGAACACGTGCACGTCGGCGCCGCCCGCGCGCAGGCGCTCCGCGGTGGCTGCGCCGATCCCGCTGCCGCCGCCGGTGACGAGAGCGACGCGTCCTTCGAAGCCGTACTGGTTGCTCATGGACGATTTCTATACGGTTTTGGCGTGGCCTTCGATCCGAGCCGCGACTATCCGCTCGGCTCCGCCCGGCCCGACCTGGTGCGGACGCCCGGTGGGATCGCGCTCGACGAGCTCGGGCTGCACGGCGCCGGCGTCGAGTCGGCCGAGCTGCGGGCGACGCCGGAGACGCTGCGGTTGCAGGCGGACGTCGCGCGCGCGGCGGGCCGGCGCCAACTTGCGGACAACCTCCTGCGGGCGGCCGAGCTCGCGCCGCTGCCCGACGAGACGATCCTCGAGATCTACACCGCGCTGCGTCCCCGCCGCTCGTCGGCGGCCGAGCTCGCGGCGTGGGCGGAGCGGCTCGACGGCTGGGCCGCGCCCGCAACCGCGGAGTTCATCCGGGAGGCGGCGCAGGTCTACGCGGAGCGAGGGCTCCTTGCCGCCTGAGGAGCGGTCCGCCCGGTTCATTGCGCGCGAGGCGCGCGGACTGCGGCGCGAGCTGTCGATCGAGCCGCTCGTCGAGCTCGGGCTCGTCGCGATGTCGAGCCCGAACGACCCCGTGCCGTCGCTCGTCGTCGAGGACGGCCGCGTGGTCGAGCTCGACGGCCGGCGCGAGCAGGAGTGGGACGCGCTCGACCACTTCGTCGCCCGGTACGGCCTCGACCTCGACGTCGCAGCCGAGGCGGCGGAGCTCGAGGACGTGGAGATCGCGCGACGGCTCGTCGACGTCGCGGTGCCACGCGACGCGCTCGTCCGGCTCTCGCGCGGCCTCACGCCGGCTCGGCTCGCGCGCGTGATCGCGCTGCTCGACCCCGTCGAGCTGATGTTCGCGCTGAAGAAGCTGCGCGCGCGTCGCATGCCGGCGAACCAGGCGCACGTCACGAACCTGAAGGAGAACCCGGCGCTGCTCGCCGCCGATGCGGCCGAGGCCGCGGCGCGCGGCTTCGCCGAGATCGAGACCACCGTCGGCGTCTCGCGCTACGCGCCGCTGAACGCGCTCGCGATCCTCGTCGGCTCGCAGACGGGCCGGCCCGGTGTGCTCACCCAGTGCGCCGTCGAGGAGCGGCTGAACCTGCGCCTCGCGATCCAGGGCCTTGTCACCTACGCCGAGACGCTGTCGGTGTACGGCACCGAGCCGGTGTTCGTCGACGGCGACGACACGCCCTGGTCGAAGGCGTTCCTCGCGTCCGCCTACGCCTCGCGCGGCGTGAAGGTGCGGTTCACCTCGGGCGGCGGGTCGGAGGCGCTGATGGGCGAGTCCGAGGGGAAGTCGATGCTCTACCTCGAGGCGCGGTGCCTGTCGCTCGTGCGGGCGGCCGGCTCGCAGGGCGTCCAGAACGGCTCCATCTCCTGTATCGCGCTGGTGCTCGCGGTGCCCGGCGGCACGCGCGAGGTGCTGGCCGAGAACGTCCTCGCCGCGTGGCTCGATCTCGAGGTCGCGTCCGGCAACGACGCGATCGCGAGCCACTCCGAGATCCGCAAGACGGCGAAGCTGATGGGCCAGTTCCTGCCCGGCACCGACTTCATCACCTCCGGCTACTCGTCGATGCCGCGCTACGACAACATGTTCGGCGGCGGCAACTACGACTCGCACGACTTCGACGAGTGGCTGACGATGCAGCGCGACTGGCAGGTCGACGCCGGCCTCGAGCCGCTCGCCGAGCCCGCCGCTCTGGCCGTCCGCGAGCGGGCGGCGCGCGCGATCCAGGCCGTGTACGACGAGCTCGGCTTCCCCTCGATCACCGACGAAGAGGTGCGCCTTGCGACGACCTGCACCGACTCGCGCGACCTGCCCGATCGCGACCGGGCCGCCGACGTGCTCGCCGCCGATCGCATGCTCGCCGAGGGGATCAGCGGTCTCGACGTCGCCCGTGTCCTCCGTCGGCGCGGCTTCCCCGAGGTCGCGACCGCCGTGTTCGACATGCAGAAGCAGCGCGTCGCGGCCGACTATCTTCAGACCGCCGCGATCATCTCCGAGGACGGGACGGTCGTCTCCGCCGTGAACGACGGCAACCACTACCTGGGCCCGGGGACGGGCTACCGGCTCGAGGGCGAGCGGTGGGAGCGGCTGCGCCGGCTGCCCTACTCGATCGACGCGCTCTCGCTCGGTGGAGGCGTGGCCGCTGCGCCGTCGGTCGAGGCACGCGGCCCGGCCGCGCACGGCACAGCGGCCGACGAGGTCGTCGTGGCCGTCGGGCCTGCCTTCGGCACGGCGCTGTCCGAGACGATCAACGGGCTGGCCCACGCCGACGTGCTGGATGTGATTCTCGCGGGCATCCGCGACGAGGGGGCGGCGCCGCGGCTCGTGCGCGTCCTCCGCTCGGCCGACGTCGCCTACATCGGCCACGACGGGGCGCTGCTCTCCGGCTCCGGCATCGCGGTCGGGCTGCAGTCGAAGGGGACGGCGCTGATCCATCGCGCCGACCTGCAGCCGCTCGACAACCTCGAGCTCTTCGGCATGTCGCCGCTCCTCACCCTCGAGTCCTACCGCCAGATCGGCCGCAACGCCGCGGGCTACGCGCTCGGCCGCCCCGTCGCGCCGGTGCCGACGATGCTCGACAACTACGCGCGGGCGAAGCTGATCGTCCGCACGACGCTGCTGCACGCCCGGGAGGCCGCCGAGGTCGTGCGCGACGCGCCCGCGGTCGAGCTCTCGCTCACCGCAGTTGTGGTCTAGGTCCCGGCCTCGTCCCAGGGCTTGCCGTCACGGCCCCAGCGGTGCGCGTCGTGGCCCTCGACGATCACCCAGGTGTGCGACCGGAGCTCCGGCGCCTCGAGCGTCTCGATCAGCGTCTCGGTGAGGCGCTCGATCAGCCGCGACTCGAGCTCCGGCGTCAGGCGGCGCTCGAACAGCTCGACGCGAACCAGCGGCACCGGCTACCGCTCCACGTGGGTCGCGCCGCCGTCGGGGCCGAGCACCAGGTCGAGGCTCCGGTCGGGGACGTGGTCGAGCGGGACGGGGGCGAGCGCCTCCATGAACGTGACGCCGTGCTCGGAGTACAGCTTGTGGTGCAGGCCCCGGTTCACGACGACCACGTCGCCCGGGCCGAGCGTCGCGGTCTGCTCCTCGATCGTCATGTCCACCTCGCCCTCCAGCACGAACATCACCTGCTCCGTGTGCTCGTGGGCGTGCCACGGCACCTGCTTGCCCGGCTCGTAGCGGACCCGGCAGAGCAGCACCTGCTCGCCGCCGACGGCGTGGATCCTGACCCCGTCGACGAACTCGTACGAGTCGCGCCCGTTCCAGGTGCCGAACGGGTCAGGCATCAACGTCGAAGTAGCCCGACCCGCCGTTCGACGAGACCGTGCGCAGCGAGATGTGCTCGTCGAAGACGACCCGCTTGCCCTCACGCCGTGGCTGGCGCTTCTCCTCGAGCGCGGCGAGCACGCGGTCGGGCGTCGCGGGCATCTCGGTGATCCACACGCCGACGGCGTCGTAGATCGCGTTCGCGATCGCCGGCGGCTGCGCGTTGTTCGCCATCTCGCCGATCGCCTTCGCGCCGAACGGCCCGTCG
>CAYXXE010000133.1:0-6689 GCA_964468985.1 uncultured Gaiellales bacterium
CGCACGTCGGCCTCCAGGCGCGGCTGATGAGCCAGGCGCTCCGCAAGCTCACCGGGACGCTCAACCGCACCGACACGATCTGCCTCTTCACGAACCAGCTGCGCGAGAAGATCGGCGTCATGTTCGGCAGCCCCGAGGTGACGCCGGGCGGGCGCGCGCTGAAGTTCTACTCGTCGGTGCGGCTCGACATCCGGCGGATCGAGACGTTGAAGGACGGCGTCGAGGCGATCGGCAACCGCGTCCGCGTGAAGGTGGTGAAGAACAAGGTCGCGCCGCCGTTCAAGCAGGCCGAGTTCGACATCATCTACGGCAGCGGCATCTCCTGGGAGGGCACGGTGCTCGAATCCGGGCTCGAGCGGAAGATCGTGCAGAAGTCGGGCTCGTACTTCTCCTTCGGCGACGAACGGCTCGGTCAGGGACGGCAGAACGCCACGGCGTTCCTCAAGGAGCATCCCGACGTCGTGCAGGGGATCCTCCATGCCATCCAGGCGCAGACGCCCGACCAGGTCGTCTCCGCACGGCTCTTGCCACTCGCGGCGGAGCCGGCCGAGGTGACGCCGATCATCGAGGACTCGATCGAGGAAGAGCGCGCGGTCGGCGTACTCGATCCGGACCTCGAAGCTGCAAGTGCCGCCGCCTGACCAGGGCTCGGCGCAGGACCCGATCGAGCTCGCAGCGCGGGCACTGCAGCATCGCGACCGTTCACGTGCGGAGATCGACCGGCGGCTGGGCCGGGCCGGAGTGGACGAGGAGACCCGGGCCGAGTCGCTCGCGACGCTCGAGCGGCTCGGCTACCTCGACGACGCCCGCTTCGCGGCCGACCGGGCCCGCGCACTCGCCGACCGCGGCTACGGGGACGCCTACGTGCGGAGCGAGCTCGAACACCAGGGAGCCGCCACGGACGCCGTGGCGGAGGCTCTCGCCGGGCTCGTGCCGGAGCGCGAGCGGGCGCAGGCGACGCTCGCCGGCAAGGTGGTCACGCCGTCGGCGCTGGCGCGGCTCGCCCGGAAGGGGTTCTCCGAGGACGCTCTCGAGGGGCTCCTCGCGTCCGTGCGCGAGTGACGGCTCCGGCCTGCCCGAGCAGCAGCGATTGCCAAGGCGTGCGTGATGGCATAGAGTGAGTGGTGGAGTATCCAAGCCACTATTCACGTTTCTGCCTGCATAACGCGAGCTTTTTGCAGATCATGAGCCTTCTGAATCCACCCACCGTCCCCGATCTCCCTGTGCTCGACCGTTCCAGGGACCGAACCGAGACGTCCTGAGCTGAGATTCTCGGGCTCGCCGCCGTGCGAGTCCCGCGCGCCGATCGCGAAGTTCGCGCCGTGCCGGCTCGTCGCCTGCGGGGAGCGCCTGTGTCCGTCGTTTCGGCAGTCCTGATCGGAGTCGCAGCAGGGGTCGGCGGCGTGCTCCTCGCCCTCCGGCTGCGTTCGGGGGCCAGGCTCGACGCGGCCAGGCGGAGTATCGAGGCGATGCTCGATGACGCCCGCCGCGACGCGGAGGCGACGCGTCGCGAGAGCCAGATCGAAGCGCGCGAGCAGGCCGTGAAGCTGCGCACCGAGCTCGAGACGGAGCTGCGCGGCCGTCGCGACGAGGTCGTGAAGATCGAGGAGCGCGTCCTCGCGAAGGAGAGCGAGATCGACCGCAAGCTGACGGAGCTCGCCCGGCGCGACCAGGGAGTCGCCGACCGCGAGACCCATCTTCGCGAGCTCCAGGACGAGCTCAAGGAGACACGCGACCGGCAGCGCCGGGAGCTCGAGCGCATTGCCAGGCTGACCGGTGAGGAGGCCCGTCGCCAGATCCTCGAGACCTCGACAGGCGAGGTGCGCCACGAGCTCGCCGGGCGCGTCCGCCAGCTCGAGGAGGAGGCCGCGGCGGAGGCGAAGCGCAGGGCCCGGAACCTCGTCGCCGACGCCCTGCAGCGGGTCGCGGCGAGCGCGACCGCGGAGACGACCGTGACACTCGTCGAGTTGCCGTCGGACGACATGAAGGGGCGCATCATCGGCCGTGAGGGCCGGAACATCCGGGCGCTCGAGCATCTCACCGGCGTCGACTTCATCATCGACGACACGCCGAACGCGGTCGTGCTGTCGTCGTTCGACGGGCTCAGGCGCGAGGTCGCGCGGATCACGCTCGAGAAGCTGATCGAGGACGGCCGCATCCACCCGTCCCGGATCGAGGAGATGTACTACCAGTCGAAGGCGGAGTTCGACGAGCATGTCCGACACGCCGGTGAGCAGGCGGTGTTCGAGGCGAACTGCGGTGACGTCCACGACGAGTTGATCCGCATCCTCGGCCGCCTCCGCTACCGCACGAGCTACGGCCAGAACGTCCTCAAGCACACGCTCGAGGTGGTGCACCTCGCCGGGATCATGGCGGCGGAGGTCGAGGCGTCGACGACGACCGCGAAGCGCGCGGCGCTCCTGCACGACCTCGGCAAGGCGATGACCCACGAGACGGAGGGGTCGCATGCCCACATCTCCACCCAGCTCGCCCGGCGCTACGGCGAGTCGGCCGCCGTCTGCCATGCGATCGAGGCGCATCACTACGAGGTGCAGCCGCAGACCGTCGAGGCGGTGCTCCTGATCGCCGCCGACGCCGTCTCCGCCTCACGCCCGGGCGCGCGCGGCGAGAATCTCGAGCACTACGTCAAGCGGCTCACGGCCCTGGAGGACCTGGCCGGACGCCATCCCGGCGTCGACCGCGTCTACGCCCTCCAGGCCGGCCGCGAGATCCGTGTCGTCGTCAAGCCGACCGAGATCGACGACGACGGTGCGGTGCTCCTGTCACACGAGATCGCGCGCGAGATCGAAGCGCAGCTCGAGTACCCCGGCCAGATCAAGGTGACCGTCATCCGCGAGAGCCGGGCGGTCGACGTGGCCTCGAACCGCACGGACGCTCGCCGCGCCGACCGTGTCGAGACCGTCGACGCCGCCTGATCCGGCATGGCCGAGGTCGTCGTCTTCCATCACGCGCAAGGGCAGACAGCCGGCTTTCTCGCGTTCGTCGACGAGGTGCGCGCCGCCGGTCACACCGTGTACGCCCCGGACCTCTACGACGGCCTGACGTTCGCCACGCTCGACGACGGCGTCGCACATGCGCAGCAGGTGCTGGGCTTCGCGACCGTGATCCAGCGCGGCGAGGCGGCCGTCGCGGGCCTGCCTGCGGAGCTCGTCTACGTGGGGCTCTCGCTCGGTGTCCTCCCGGCCCAGAAGCTCGCCCAGACCCGTCCGGGCGCCGTCGGCGCGCTGCTGCTGCACGCGAGCATTCCGCTTGCCGAGTTCGGCGGTGCGTGGCCGGAAGGAGTCGGCCTGCAGCTGCACGTGATGGAGGACGACGCTTGGGGCGACGTCGACGTCGCGCGAGAGCTCGCCGCCACGGTCGACGGAGCGCAGCTCTACCTCTATCCCGGCAGTGGCCACCTGTTCGCGGACAGCAGTCTCGCGGACTACGACCCGACCGCCGCCGCACTGCTGCTGGAGCGCAGCCTCGCCTTCCTCGCCGAGCGAGGGTAGGCGGCGTCAGGCGTTCAGCGCGCTGAGCGCGGCGACGCCGGCCACGATCGCGACGATGCCCGTGAGCTGGAGTCTCGTCAGCCGCTCGCGAAACAGCACGAACGCCGCGACCGACGCGATCGCGGCGAACTGGGAGGCGAGCACCGCGCTGACGGCGATGCCATGGCGCGAGCCGAGGGCGTACGAGGTGACGCCGGCCACCTCGCACAGGCCGGAGACGAGCACGAGCGGGGCCGCCTTCCGGGTGAGTTTCAGACGGCCGGTGACGAGGAGCGGGAGCGCCAGCACGGCGACGCCGAGGAACCGCACAGGACTGACCGCCCAGATGAGCGGCAGGCTGGCGCTCACCTTCGCCGTCGCATAGAGGCTGCCGCCGAAGCAGGTCGCCGCGGCCGCTGCGAACAGCGACGCCCGCACCGCATCGCCCGAGCCACCGCCCGGGGTGATGCTCGCGAGCGCGACGCCGGCGGCGACGATCCCGAGCATCACCGCCGAGCCGACGCCGAGGGTCTCGCCGGTCACGACGGCGATGATCGCGGCGATCGCGCCTTCGGTCGACGTGATCGGCGAGACGATCGACACCTTGCCGACGCGCAGGCCTTCGTACGCGAAGAACAGCCCGGCGAGGTTCCCGGCGGCCGAGACGCCGATCCAGGCGAGCGCCCGGCCTCCCAGCCCACCGGGAATCCCGTCGACCACGAGCACGGGGGCCGTGACGAGGAACCCGATCAGCATGACCCAGGCGAGCACGGAGCCCGCACCGATCAGGCGGGTCGACCGCGATGCGCACATGGTCGCCGTGGCCCAGCAGGCGGCGGCGCCGAGGCCGCCGAGAATCGCAAGCACGCGGTATTCGTACCGTGGCGCCACGATGGCGCGCCCCCGGCGCGGTCGCGCGGAATCCCACCCGCGGCTGCGGTCTTCCCCGATGCGGGCTTCCGCTCGTGACCCGACACTGATGGCATGAGAACGGGTACCGCCGCGCTCGCTGCGACCGGAGTGCTCGGCCTGCTCTACCAGTCGCTCCTCCGTCCTCGGGTCCTGACGTGGGGGGCCTCTGACGCCGAGGCCTGTGCGCGACTTCCCGGAGACGAGCTGCTCGAGGACGCCGACGGAGTCGCGACCCGCGCCATCACGATCGAGGCGCCCGCCGACGCCGTCTGGGCCTGGCTGGCGCAGATGGGGCCGTCGCCACGCGGCGGTGCGTACACGTACGACTGGATCGAGAACCTGCTCGGGCTCGACATGCACAGCAGCGACCGCGTGTTGCCCGAGTTCCAGCAGCCCCGGGTCGGCGACACGATCGGCGTGGGCAAGCGCGAGCTGCGAACGGAAATCGTCGAGCCGGGGCGCGTTCTCGCGAGCCGCTCGGCCGACGGGAGCTGGGTCTGGACCTTCGTCCTGTCGGAGCGGGGCGGGCGGACGAGGCTGATCAGCCGCAACCGCTTCCGCCTCTCGACCCGGGCTGCGCGGCTGGCGATGCTGCCGCTGGAGGCCGCCTCGCTCGTCATGGAGCGGAAGATGCTGCGCGGGATCAAGGAGCGCTCCGAGCGCCCTGAGGGCGGACAGCCTGGCGACGACCTCATTCCGGCTGCCGACGTGACCTCGACCCGGGGAATCACCATCCGGCGCGCGCCCGCTGCGGTCTGGCCGTGGATCGCCCAGCTGGGACAGACCCGGGGCGGCTTCTACAGCTACGACTGGCTGGAGAACCTGGTCGGCTGCGAGATCCGCAACGCCGACCGGATCGTCCCCGAGTGGCAGCAGCCGCAGGTCGGGGACGATGTGCAGCTCGCGCCCGGGGTGCCGCTCACCATCGCCATCGTCGACCCGGGCCGCGCGCTCGTCCTGCGAGGGGGGATGCCCGGCCGGGCCGGCGCGTCGCCGATCGACTTCACGTGGGCGTTCTCGCTCCTCGAACGGCCCGACGGGACGACGCGTCTGCTCGTCCGCGAGCGGTACGGCTACCGGCGCTGGTGGGCGTGCCTCGTCGTCCCGCCCACCGGGCTGATCAGCGCCGTGATGAGCCGGAAGATGCTGCTCGGCATCCGCGACCGGGCGGAGCAGCCACAGGCGACGGGCACGCCGGGCTGACGTGGAGACGTCGACCGGAGTCGACCTCTACTGGCTGCCCCTCGGCGCGGGCGGCCACTCGGTGCGCCTGAACGGCCGCGCGTACGAGGCTCTGGTCGCAGCCGCGCAGCGACGACGGCGCTGCGACCTGTACCACTCGGCGCTCGTCGTGCACGTTCCCGGTGGCCGCTTCGTGGTCGAGCAGACGCCCGTCCCGGCTGGACCCGCCGCCGAGCGCGGTGTCGTCCGGGACGGCCCGGTCGGCGCGCGGTGGGCAGGCCGTTGGCGGCTCTGCCGCTACGAGATCCGCCGCTGGCGCGACGGGGTGATCGCCGACATCGACGAGGCCGTCGCGAGCCCCTGCCGCGTGACCGACGACGCGTTCGCGGCGCAGCGGCTGCTCGAGCTCGTGCCGTCCGTGCCGCCCGTGGTCTGGGGCCGTGACGAGGCGGGCACGGGCGAGATGTGGAACTCGAACTCGGTCGTCGCCTGGCTGATCGTCTCGGCGGGTCTCGACTGCGGCTCCGCGCCGCTGCCGGCGCACGGGCGCGCTCCCGGCTGGGATGCGGGTGTCGAGGTCGCCCTGCGCTCCCGCCCGGCTACCCTCTGAGGCGTGCCCAGGCGGTATTTCGTCACCACGTTCGGCTGCCAGATGAACGCCCACGACTCGGAGCGGATCAAGGGCCTGCTCGAGGACCTCGGGCTCGGCGAGGCGCAGACGCCGGGCGAGGCCGACGTCGTCGTGTTCAACACCTGCACGATCCGCGAGAAGCCCGACACGAAGCTCGCGGCGTATCTCGGCGAGGCGCAGGCGCGCAAGCGCGAGGATCCGGGCCGGGTGATCGCCGTCGGCGGCTGCTACGCCGAGGCGCAGCGTGAGCGCATCTTCGACCTCTACCCGGGTGTGGACGTCGCGTTCGGGCCCGGCTCGATCGCGCATCTCGGCGACTGGCTCGGCGCGGGCGGGGTGGGGGTGGCGCGGGGGCGGTTCGGCCTCGACGAGCGCGACTTCGCCGCCGAGCTGCCGATGCACCGCGAGCGCGGCTTTCAGGCGTGGGTGCAGGTCTCGATGGGCTGCAACTCGACGTGCTCGTACTGCATCGT
>CAYXXE010000134.1:0-6541 GCA_964468985.1 uncultured Gaiellales bacterium
GGCCGCGCAGATGGTCGATGCGATCATGCTCGACGAGAAGCGCGTGCTCCCCTGCACGGTCTATCTCGAGGGCGAGTACGGCATCGACGGCCTCTACATGGGCGTGCCGACGAAGCTCGGCGCCGCGGGCGTCGAGCACATCGCGGTGCTCGATCTCGACGACGACGAGCAGCAGGCGCTCGCCCGGTCGGCCGACGCCGTGCGCGAGGTCGTCGGCGTCCTCACCACGTAGAGCGCTTCGGCTACCGTCCCGCGCGATGGATCTCGGCCTCGAGGGACGCACTGCGATCGTCTGTGGCGCGTCCGCCGGGCTCGGTCTGGCGTCGGCCGAGGCACTCGCGGAGGAGGGCGCGAACGTCACGTTGTTCGGTCGCCGCCGCGAGGAGCTGGAGCTCGAGGCGAACCGCATCGGCGCGCTCGCGGTCCGTGGGGACGTGACCAACGCGTCCGACCTCGACCGGCTGGTCGACCTGACGCTGCAGGCGTTCGGCGGCATCGACATCCTCGTCTGGAACTCGGGCGGGCCGCCGGCGGCGACCGCGTCGGCGATCACCGACGATCAGCTCGAGGCCGCGTTCGACCTGCTCCTCGTCCCCGCGGTGCGGCTCGTGCGGCTCTGCCTCCCCCACCTCGAGCGCAGCCCGGCCGGGCGCATCGTCTGCATCACCTCGATCGCGGCGAAGGAGCCCGTCCCGCACCTGGCGCTCTCGAACGCGCTCCGGCCGGGACTGACCGGCTGGGCGAAGTCGCTCGCCCGCGAGCTGGGCCCGAAGGGCATCACCGTGAACTGCGTGGCGCCGGGGCGCATCGACACCGCGCGGATGGCCCAGGTCTACGGCGCGGGCGGCCCGCCCGCGGCCGAGCTGGCGCAGATCCCGCTCGGCCGCCTCGGCCGGCCGCGCGAGCTCGGCGACCTCGTCTGCTTCCTGTCCTCCGACCGCGCGTCGTACGTGACCGGTACGACGATCCTGGTCGACGGCGGCAGCTCGCACGGGCTGTTGTGAGGCACTTCACACCCGGGCGGCTCCTGGTGGCCGGCGGCGCGCTCGCGGTGGTCGTGTTCGCGCTCTGGGTGCTGCCGTCGAACGACTACATCTTCCTGCCCGACCGGGCCCACCCCGTCGGGCCGCTCGTCTCGGTGCAGGGTGGGCGCGACCCCACGTACCACAACGGTGGCGGCGTCTTCTTCGTCGACGTCTTCGTCCGCAAGGCGACCCTGCTGGAGCGCCTCTTCGGCGGCCTGCACGACGGGGCCGACCTCTATCCGGCGAGCGAGATCAACCCTCCCGGCACGAACAGCGCGGCGCGTAACCGCATCGACCTCACCGACATGCGCCTCTCGCAGCAGACCGCGGCGGCCGTCGCGCTCCGGGCGCTGGGCCGGAAGGTCGAGGAGCGCCCGACCGGCGCACGCGTCGAGGACGTCCTGGGCGGCGGCCCCGCAGTGGGGAAGCTCGAGCCCGACGACCTGATCACGGCGGTCGCCGGCAAGCGGGTCTTCAGCCGGAACGACATCGCAGCGATCACCCGCGCGCACCCTGCCGGCAGCGGCCTGGTGTTCACGATCCGCCGGGCGGGGCGGCAGCTGGCCGAGACGATCCGGACGATCCTCGTGCCGGGGCAGCCGCAGCAGCCGATCGTCGGCATCGACGTCACCCCGGCCTACGACATCCACCTGCCGATCAAGGTGAGCATCGACTCCGGCAACATCGGCGGACCGTCGGCGGGGCTCCCGTTCGCACTCGAGGTGATGGAGAAGCTCGGGCGCGACGTGGTGCACGGCCACAAGATCGCGGCGACCGGCGAGATCTTCCTGAACGGCGAGATCGGCCCGATCGGCGGGATCAAGCAGAAAGTGATCGGCGCGCGCGAAGCGGGTGTGGACGCGTTCCTCGTCCCTGCGGGGGACAACTACAAGGATGCCCGCAAGTACGCCCACGGACTGACCATCCTCCCTGTGCAGAACTTTCAACAGGCGTTGCACGAGCTGGCAACACTGCCTCCGGCGAAGCGCTGACACCCCGCGGCACCGGCCGCGAAACTCCCGGAAAATGCGGTGTATTCAGGCTCGGCAATCCTGTCTCGAGCTCTCCGGGCGAGGTACTCTCGCCCTCCGTCAGCGTCTTGCCTGACCCCCCCAGGCAGCTCCACCAAGACCTCCGATAAAGGACACCACGTGACCCGTCACGACGTTCCCACCTGCGACGACTGCTACTTCCGCAAGCACGGCCTGTGCGCGCTCTCACCGGAGCGCCCCTGCCCCACCTTCCGTGCCGCGACGCGGACGCTGCAGCCTCCGCGCCAGCCCCGCCTCGTGCCGCTGGCGACCTACGCCGCCTGACGACGTAGACTCGGCTCGATGAGCGCCGACGACGAGCCCTCCGAAGCCGCCGACGATCCCGTCCCTGCAGCCGCCCCGCGCGCCCAGCACGAAGGGCTCGTCGAACGGCTCGAGGAGGGCCGCCGGACCTTCCAGCCGGGGCTGTGGCTCCGCCTGATCCTGGGTGGGGGCACGCTGGTCTACCTCGTGCTGTTCATCGGGCTGAACACGCGGAAGGTGAAGGTGAGCTTCGTCTTCGGCGAGACCCGCGTCTCGCTGATCTGGGTCGTCCTGCTCTCGGGCGCGCTCGGCCTCGTCCTCGGGGTGCTCGCCTCGCAGCTCCACCGCTTCCGGCGCCGCCACCGGGGGCAGGCGAAGAGCTAGGCCGGAACCGGGACGACCGAGGCGAGGCGCGCGAGGCCCTCGTCGATCTCGGCCGGCGACGCGAAGCTGAACGCGAGTCGCGCCGTCTCGGTCGAGCCGGCGAAGTCGGTTCCCTGGACGAAGCTGACGCCTGCAGCCTCGGCCTTCGGCAGCAGGGCGGGCACGTCGACACCGGCGAGCGTCAGCCACAGGAAGTAGCCGCCGTCGGGGTGGCTCGCCTCGGCACCGGGGAAGTAGCGGTCGATCGCCGTGAACATGGCGTCGCGGCGCGCGCGCAGCAGCCCGACCATCCGCTCGAGGTTCGGCTCGAAGCCGCCGCGGGCGATCAGCTCGTAGACGGTCGCCTGGCCGAGCAGGACCGGCGTGATGTAGGTCGAGGTCGCGGTCGCGGCGATCCGCTTCGCGAGGTCGTCGGGGAAGACGAACCAGCCGACGCGCAGGCCGGGCGCGACCGTCTTCGAGAAGGACGAGCTGTAGAGCACCGAGCCGCCGGAGAGGTCGTACAGCGACGGCAGCGGCTCGCCGTCGTAGCGGACGAGCCCGTAGGGGTCGTCCTCGAGCACCAGGAGGTCGTGCGCGGCCGCGAGCTCGACGATCCGCCTGCGGCGCTCGAGCGGCAGGGTGCGCCCGCTCGGGTTCTGGAAGGTGGGGATCACGTAGAGGAACGCGACGTCGCCCTTCGCGAGCTCGCGCTCGAGCCCGTCGGGGTCGAGCCCGTCGTCGTCGGTCGGCAGCAGCACGACCTCGGCGCCGAGCTCGCGCAGGATCTTGAGCGGCCGGTCGTAGGTGGGGCACTCGACCAGCACCCGCTTGCCCGGCGTGAGGAGCTGCGCGAGGAAGACGAAGCCCTGCAGCGAGCCGTTGGTGAGGAACACCCGGGCCGGGTCGACGTCGTGGCGCGCGGCGATCCACTCCAGCAGGGGCCGGTAGCCGGGCGACGGGCCGTACGAGAGGATCGTGGTGCCGTCGCGCTCGAGCGCGACGCGCGCGCAGTCGGCCAGCACGTCGACGGCGAGGCATTCGGGGGCGGGCGCACCGCGGGCGAGCGAGATCACGAGGAGCAGGGTACCGGCGAGGCCCCTCTGAGGCGCTTCTTAGCCGCTTCGGCGATGATTCGCGCGTGCAGTCACGCATTCTGGTGGTCGACGACGACCCCGCGGTCCGGTCGGCGATCTCGCGCGCGCTCCGCATGGACTACGACGTCGGCGAGGCGTCCGACGGCGCGGAAGCGCTGGCCGCCCTTGCCGCGCACGCGGCCGACGCGATCGTGCTCGACCTCCTGATGCCGGCGATCGGCGGCCTCGAGGTGTGCCGGACCCTGCGGCGGCGGGGCGACGTCACCCCCATCCTCGTCGTCACCGCACGCGACGCGGTCGAGGATCGCGTCGAGGGTCTCGACGCGGGCGCCGACGACTACCTCGTCAAGCCCTTCGCCGTGGAGGAGCTCCGTGCCCGCGTCCGGGCCTTGCTCCGCCGCGCCGGGCCGGCCGACGGGACGCTCGAGTTCGCCGGCGTCCGGCTCGACCCCGCGACGCGCGAGGCCTTCCGCGGCGAGCGGCGCCTGCAGCTGACCCGCACCGAGTTCAACCTGCTCGAGCTGTTCCTCCGCAACCCGAGGCAGGTGCTCACCCGGTCGCAGATCTACGAGCGCGTGTGGGGCTACGACTTCGGCGCGACGTCGAACGCCCTTTGGGTGTACGTGGGCTACCTGCGCCGCAAGCTCGAGGAAGGCGGCGAGCCGCGGCTGCTCCAGACGGTGCGCGGGGTCGGCTACGCACTGCGCGAAGAGACATGAGCGGCGTAGGCTCGACGGAGCCGCCCAAGAGCGCAGGGCCGGCTCGGCCGGCCCGGGAGCGGGAATGAGCTTCCGCCTTCGGCTGACGGTGCTCGCCGCGCTGGCGATCGCGGTGACGGTCGCGGGCGCCTCGGTGGCGCTCTGGGCGGTCGCCAAGCACGAGCTGCGCGGCCAGGTGGACAGCACGCTCGCCTCCCGGGCCGATTCGATCGCTCACCACGAGGTGTTCGGCCCGTACGAGCGGACGACGCTCTACGAGATCATCACGCCGCAAGGGGGCGTGACCGGCTTCGCCCTGCCGGTGACGGCGCGCGCGAAGAGCGTCGCTGCGGGCAAGACGGGCTACTACTACACGGACGTCGTCCTCCAGAGTCACCATCTGCGCGAGCTGATCGCCCCGCTCGGCCCCGGGACGGGAACGGCGGTGATCGTCGCCGAGCCGCTCCAGGAGACCGATCGAGCCCTGCACCGGATCGGCTTCTGGCTGATCCTGATCGGCGGCGGTGGGGTCGCGCTCGCGGCCGCGCTCGCGGCGTTCGTCGCCGCTGCCGCGCTGCGGCCGGTGCGACGGCTCACGGCCGCAGCCGAGCACGTCGCCGCGACGGGCAATCTCGCCGAGCGGGTCGACGTCAAGGGCGACGACGAGCTCGGGCGGCTCGCGACGCGGTTCAACGAGATGCTCGAGGCGCTCGAGCGGTCGGTCGGCGCCCAGCGCCGTCTGGTCGCCGACGCCTCACACGAGCTACGGACCCCCCTGACCGCGATCCGGACGAACCTCGAGCTGCTGCACGAGGGCAAGCTGCCGGCGGAGGAGGCCCGGCACGCGCTCGAGGAGTCGGCCGTCGAGCTGGACTCGCTGACGACGCTCGTCGCCGATCTCGTCGAGCTCGCACGCGGCGAGGAGCGGAAGCTGCGGGTCGAGGACGTCTCGCTCGACGACCTGGTGGCGACGGTGGTCGAACGGGCGAAGACGCGCGCGCCCCAGATGACGTTCGTCACGGCGCTCACCCCCACGCACGTGCGGGCCGATGCGACGCTGCTGGAGCGGGCGATCTCGAACCTGCTCGACAACGCGGTCAAGTGGAGCCCGGAGGGCGGGCCGATCGAGGTGACCGTGCGCGAGGGCGAGGTGGTCGTCGCCGACCATGGGCCGGGGATCGCCGCAGAGGACCTGCCGCGGGTCTTCGACCGGTTCTACCGCGCGGCGACGGCTCGCTCGAAGCCGGGCGCCGGGCTGGGCCTCGCGATCGTGCGGGAGGCGGCGACCGCTCACGGTGGCACGGCGACGGTCGAGAACGGCGCGACCGGCGCCCGCTTCCGGCTGACGCTGCCCGCGTCCGCCTGAGTCTCAGCCGCCGGCGGCGGCGACGACCAGCTCCGCCACCTCGGTCGGCGTCGTGCCGACCCTGATGCCGGCCGCCTCGAGCGCGTCCTTCTTGGCCTGGGCGGTGCCCGACGAGCCCGAGATGATCGCGCCCGCGTGGCCCATCGTCTTGCCGGGCGGCGCCGAGAAGCCGGCGATGTACGAGAAGACGGGCTTGCTGAGTCGCTCGCTGACGTAGCGGGCGGCCTTCTCCTCCTCGTCCCCGCCGATCTCGCCGACGAGCACGATGTACTCGGTCTCCGCGTCGGCCTCGAACTTCTCGAGGATGTCGATGAAGCTCGAGCCGACGATCGGGTCGCCGCCGATGCCGACGATCGTCGAGTTGCCGAGACCGCGCTGGGCCACCTCGTGCCCGATCTGGTACGTGAGCGTGCCCGAGCGCGAGACGAGACCGATGTTCCCCGGCTTGAAGACCTCGGCGGGGATGATCCCCACGTTCGCCTTGCCCGGCGACAGCACGCCCGGGCAGTTGGGCCCGATCAGCGTGACGCCCTTCGGCCGGATGTAGGTGTAGACGCGCAGCATCTCGTGGGCGGGGATGTGCTCGGAGATGCAGATCACGGTGCGGATGCCGGCGTCGACGGCCTCGTAGATGGCGTCCGGGGCGAACCGCGCCGGGACGAAGATCATCGACGTGTTCGCGCCCGCCTCGGCGACG
>CAYXXE010000135.1:0-6413 GCA_964468985.1 uncultured Gaiellales bacterium
CACGAGAAGCCGTCGACGATCTCCTTCCAGGTGAGGTCGGCGACGGTGCCGACGCCGAAGCGCAGCTCGTCGTCGGGCAGGTCGAAGCGGAGCGGCTCGAGCCGGCCGCGGCGCCGGGTGCGCGCGAAGAAGACGTTGATCGCGGCCGTCGCGATGTGCAGGTGCTTGGAGTGCGGCAGGTAGACGAGGAAGCCGAGCACGAACGCGAGATGCGCCCAGACGAAGACACGCTCGAGGATGCGCGCCGTGGTGCCGCTGCCGAACAGGTGCGAGAGCGCCTGCGACAACGGCGACCAGCCCGCCGGCCACTCGTTGAGGCCGGCTGCGATGCGTGCGCCGTGCCAGCAGGCGAGCGTGACGACGACTCCGGCGATCATCGCGAGGATGACGTCCGCCTCGCCGAGGTGGCTGCCCTCGAAGCGCTTCGGCCGCACCAGCTTGCGGATCACGACGGCGGTCGCGACGCCGACGAGGACGAGCACGACGAACAGGTCGGCGAGTGCCGCGAACCATCCCTGAGCGCCGAGCCACGGGAACGTCTGGCGCCGGTCGACAGCACCGATCATCGCGATCACGATCGTCGGGAAGAGCACGAGGAAGCCCCAGAAGATGAACGCGTGCATCAGCCCTGGGATCAGCCGCTGCAGGAGCTTCCGCTGACCGAGCACGAGCACGGCCTCGTTGCGGACGCGTGCGCCGAGGTCGTCCCGGCGATCGACGGGCTTGCCCATGCGGACGAGCCGCACGAGCAGGACGGCCCGGCGCGCGAACAGGCCGCCGGCGACCGCGAGGGCGGCGACGAGGGCGATCGCGCCCGCGACGACGGCTATCGGGCCTGCACCCGTCTGAGCTCGGCCGAGATCGCCGGGACGATCTCGTGCAGGTTCCCGATCACCGCATAGTCGGCGTGACCCATGATCGGCGACTCGGGGTCGTCGTTGATGACGAGCATCCTCTTCGCCCCCTTGCAGCCCGCGATGTGCTGCGTGGCGCCGCTGATCCCGCAGGCGACGTAGAGATCCGGGGCGACCTTGGTGCCGGTCTGGCCCACCTGGTCGGAGTGCGGCCGCCAGCCCGCGCTCGTGACGACGCGCGAGCAGCCGACGGCCCCGCCGAGCAGCGCGGCGAGCTCCTCGATGATCCCGAAGCCTTCCGCCGAGCCGACGCCACGACCGCCGCTGACGACGACCTTCGCGTCGGCCAGCGAGATGCCGCCGGTCGCGGCGGCGACCCGCTCGGAGACGCGGACGGCTGTGTCGGCCGGTGAGAGGGCCGGGGCGAAATGCTCGGCGGCCGCGGCCGGAGTGGCGGCCTCGGCGGCGACGCTGTGCGGCGCGACGGAGAGGAGCTTCGTCCCGGCGTGGAGACGAGCCTCCTCGAGCAGCGAGCCGCCCCAGCGCACCCGGGTCACGTCGTCGCCCCGCACCTCGGTGCAGTTCGCCGCGAACGGCAGGTCGAGCCGGGCGGCGACGTGCGCGAGAATCTCGTTCCCTCGGTCGGAGCCGGCAGCGACGACGTACTCCGGCTCGACGCTCGCGACGACCTCCGCGACGGCCGCTGCCCAGGCGCCCGGGGCGAAGGAGCCGACGACGTCGGCGACGTGCAGGACGTCGACCCCGACCTCGGCAGGCTCGCCGACGCAGACGGCATGCAACGGCGAGCCGAGCCCTCGAGCGAGCGCGAGCGCCTGCAGCGACAGCTCGTCCCCGGGCTCGACATAGACGAGAACGCTCATCGCCTCACCGGCCGTGGATCGCCTGCCACACTTTCGTAACCCTCGTTTGACGACGGGCCAGTCGGCAGTTTTCGGCTCCACGTCGCAGTCTCGAGCCGCTGTGGATGGTTCGTGACGCTTCCGCAACCCTCGTTTGACGACGGGACACGGCCCGCTGAGACAGTGGCGAAAGGGGGAGTCATGCGACGCCCAGTTGCTGGAGGACTTCGACGACGCGCGGGGCGGCGGACGGGCCTTCGCCGAGGATCTCGGCGGACTTGCCGCTTCCGGGCGGCAGCTTCAGACGCAGCTGCTCGAGCTTCGATTCGGGCCGGGCGGGCTTGGTGACACCCAGCGGCTTCGACTTCGCGCGCAGTCGCCCCGGCACCGAGGGATAGCGCGGCAGGTTCAAGCCTTCCAGCACCGTCAACACCGCCGGCAGCGGCACGACGTAGACGTCGCGACCGCCCGGGGCCTCGCGCTCGCAGCGCACCGCCCCACTCCCGTCCAACGCGATCCCCTTCAGCCCGTTCACGACCGGCCGGCCGAGCGCGTACGCGACGCGGATCCCGACCTGGTAGTTGCCGGCGTCGGCCGACTCGTTGCCGAACAGGATCAGGTCGAACCCGTCGCCGTCGGCGCGCACCGCGTCGACGATCGCCTGCGCCGTCGCCTGCGCGTCCCACTCCTCACCGTCGGTCTCGAGGAGGATGCCACGGTCGGCGCCGATCGCCATGCAGTCGCGCAGCTGCTCGGCGGCCTCGGCCACGCCGAGGGTGAGGACGACGACCTCGCCGCCGTGCGCTGCGACGAGCCGCACCGCCTCCTCGACCGCGCACTCCTCGTGCGGGCTGATCGTGAAGCCGAGATGGCGGGTTGCGATCGCCCGCTCGTCGTCGGTGAGGACGATCCGGCCGCCCGTCATCGGCACCCGCTTGACGCAGACGAGAATCTTCACGAGCGCACCTTCACGACCGGATCCGCGTGTTCTCCGGGTCGAAGATCGGCGTCGACCCGACGACGTCCACGGTCACCGGATAGCAGTCGCCGAGGAACTCGACACCCAACTTCTCCCCCACGGTCGCGTGCTCGGGCGGCAGGTAGCTCAGCAGGATGTGCTTGCCCACCGACGGCCCGGCGCCCGCAGACGTGACGTACGACCGCCGGCCCTTCGCGTCGACAAGTGGCCGGCCGTCGGCCGAGAGCACCGGCTCGCGCCCGAGCATGTACCGCTTGACGCCGGCCCGCGATGTGTGGTCGTCGACGGTGAGCGTGCAGAGGATCGCCGCCGGCTCGGACTCGCGGGCGCGCAGGTGCGCCTCCTTGCCGACGAAGTCCTGCTCCTTCACGCGCGGCGTCGTCATCCCGGCCTCGACAACGTCGTAGTCGGCGTCGAGCTCGAAGCCGAAGGCCCGGTAGCACTTCTCGAGGCGCCCGGTCGTGCCGTAGACACCGATCCCCGCCGGCACGACGCCGTGCGGCGCACCGGCCTCGGCGACGATGTCCCACAGGCGCGCGCCCTGCTCGATCGGGACGTACAGCTCCCAGCCGAGCTCGCCCACGTACGAGATCCGCGAGGCGAGCACCTGCAGCGGCCCCACCTCGATGTCGCGGCACGACCCGAAGCCGAACGCCGCGTGCGAGACGTCGTCGGAGGTGACCGCCGCCAGGATGTCGCGCGCCCGCGGCCCCCACAGCCCGAGCGTGCACCAGGCGGAGGTGAGATCGACGATCTGCGCGCTGCCGTCGGCGGGCAGGTTGTCGGCGAACCACTTGAGGTCGGCCATCCCGTGCGCGCCGCCGGTGACGACCCGGAACTGGTCGTCGCCGAGCCGCATGATCGTGAGGTCGGAGCGGAACCCGCCACCCGGCGTGAGCACCGGCGTGTACACGACCTTGCCCACCGCGACGTCCATCTGTCGCAACGCGACCCGCTGGACGGCCGCCAGGGCTCCCGGCCCGAGCACGTCGAACACGCAGAACGCCGTCAGGTCGAACATCGCGGCCCGGTCGCGCATCGCCAGGTGCTCCGCGTTGATGATGGGCGACCACCAGCGCGACTCCCATTCGGCCTCCCGAACCGTGATCCGGTCGGCGTACTCCTCGAGCAGGCCGGCGTTCGACGCGTACCACTGCGGGCGCTCCCACGCCGCCGTCTCGAAGAAGACGGCGCCGAGCGCCCGCTCGCGCTCGTAGAACGGCGACACGCGCACGCCGCGGTTCGTCTCCCACTGCTCGGCCGGATGGACGATCCCGTAGGTCTTGTTGAACCCCTCGGCCGCGCGGGCGCGCACGTTCGCCACCGTCTTCTGACAGGGGTAGAAGCGCGCGATATCGGAGGACTGCAGGTCGATCTCCGGCTGGCCGAGCACGAGCCACTCCGCGACCGACTTGCCGACGCCCGGCCCCTCCTTGACCCAGACCGCCGCCGCCGACCACAGGCCCTTCACCTCGGGCGTCTCGCCGAGCAGCGGGAGCCCGTCGGGCGTCAGCGACAGCAGGCCGTTGATCGCGTACTTGATGCCGACCGACTCGTCGCCGACGATCTCGGGCATCAGCTCGAGCGCGTGCTCCATCTGGAGCGTGAAGTCGTCCTGCGTGAACGGCAGCTCGGTCGGCGAGAGCGCCGCCTCGGCGATCGACGGGATCTCGTCGGGCGCGTGCAGGATCGCGCGATGGGCATACGACCCGACCTCGAGCCCCTGCCCGTCCTGCCGCTCGTACATGTTCGTGTCCATGTCGCGGACGATCGGGAACTCGATCGCGGACTTCGACGAGAGGAACCTCGGCACCGGGCCGATGTCGATCATCTGGTGAACGGCCGGGGTGAGCGGGATCGTCGCGCCGGCCATGCGCGCGAGGCGCGGGCTCCAGACGCCGGAGCAGATGACGACCAGCTCGGTCTCGACGTCGCCGCGGTCGGTGCGCACGCGCGTGATGCGCCCGCCTTCGACGTCGAGTCCGAGCACCTCGACGTTCGGGACGGCAGTCAACGCGCCCGACTCGACCGCGCGCTCGCGGGCGATCGTCCCGAAACGCAGCGAGTCGACCACGGCGACGCCGGGTGAGTAGAAGCCCCCGAGGATCACCGACTCGTCGATGAACGGCACGAGCTCCTTGACCTCGGCCGGCGTCACGAGCCGGACGCCCTCGATCCCCCACGCCTTCGCCGAGGACATGCGCCGGCTCAGCTCCTGCAGCCGCTCCTCGGTGCGCGCCACCTCGATGCCCCCGCACCGGGTGAGGACACCGAACTCGGTGTACTGGCGCACGCTCTCGAGCGTGAGCTGGGTCATCTCCTTCGAGTGGTCGACCGGGAAGATGAAGTTCGAGGCATGGCCGGTCGAGCCGCCCGGGTTGGGGAACGGGCCCTTGTCGATCAGCAGCACGTCCCGCCAGCCGAGCTCGGTGAGATGGAAGGCGAGGCTGTTGCCGACGATGCCGGCGCCGATCACGACCGCCTTGGCGGTCTCGGGCAATGTGCGCGCTACGGTCTCGGACACCGTTCTCCCTCTCGTTCAGGTCTGAAGCTGCTCGAGCCAGTGATATATCACGGCTTCCGGCTCAGGTGCCGAGGAGAACGCGGCGGATCGCCGTCTCGAAGTCCTCGACATGCCCGCGCATGATCCGCTCGGCCTCGTCGCCGTCGCCCGCGACGATCGCGGCGAGCAACGTCCGGTGGGCCAGCACTGCCTGCTCGAGCTCGCGCGGCTGCTCGAGCGCGAGGAACCAGATCCGGAGCGCGAGCAGGTAGTACTCCTCGAGCGTCGCAGCGAGGAACGCGTTGTGGGTGGCGCGGTAGACGGCGCGGTGGATGCGCTCGTCGAACGCCATCAACGCCCGGTCGTCGTGCTCCGGCCCGGCGTCGATCTCGGCGATCAACTGGCGCAGCTCGACGCGGTCGGTGTCGCTCGCCCGCTCGGCGGCGAGGCGCGCCGCGTGACCCTCGAGCGCCCCGCGCACCTCACAGATCGACGCGAGGTCGCGGATCTCGACGTCGGTCACGAAGGTGCCGCGCCGGGGGTACACCTCGACCAGCCGCTCCTGGGCGAGCCGCCGCACAGCCTCCCGGATCGGCGTCCGCCCGAGGTCGAGCCGCTCCATCAACTCCCGCTCGTTGACGACCGAGCCGGGACGCAGGTCGAGCGACACGATCAGCTCGCGAATCGCGTAGTAGGCGCGATCCGCGAGCGACACGACAGCATCGGGGTGGTCCCCACCGGCGGGGACCACCCCATCTGCTCGACTCAAGTCCCTGCCGCGGGGGCTTCGGTCTTCGTCGGCGGCGTCGAGCTCGAGAGCCACGACTTGACCAGCGACTGATGCGTGTTGACGAACGCGGCCGCGGCGGCACTGTTGCTCATGTGCTTGACGGCCAGGTCGTACGCGACGGAGTTCTGATCGTCCGACGTCCAGCTGAACCGCTTGATGAACGCGGCCACCGCCGGAGCCTGCTTGGCGAGGTTCGCCGACATCACCTTGTAGAGGTGGTACGGCGGGTACGAGCAGTTGATCTGCGCCGGCTTGAGCTTCGCGCAGGCCGCCGTGTACGGCGGAAGCTGGACCTGCGTGAACTTGTAGAGCGCGTTCTGGTACTGCGGCGTGTACCAGTAGAACAGCACCGGCTTCTTCGCCTTGTAGTCCGACTCGATCTCGGTCAACTGCGCGGCCTCGGTGCCGGCGAAGACCACCTTCAGGT
>CAYXXE010000136.1:0-6394 GCA_964468985.1 uncultured Gaiellales bacterium
ACCCCACGACACACCCCACCACACACCCCCCGGTTGGCTGAATGGACAACGTTCGGCCACCGTACGTGTGTTCCGGTGCTGTTGTCAAAAAAGGTTACAGATTTGTCACAGAGTGGCCCGGTAGAGCGCGTTTCGGGACACGTCCGTCAGCCGTGAGACGACCTCGGCGGCAACGCGACGCGGCGTGCCGGCCGCGACGAGGTCGGCTACGGCCTGTTGCGCCGCGGCCGGATCGGCCGAGACCGCTGCGGCGGCCAGGACCAGCGTGATCTCGCCCCTGGGCGGCTCGGCGAAGCGCTCCGCGAGCTCGGTCGCCGTGCCGCGGGCGACCTCCTCGAACCGCTTCGTCAGCTCGCGGCACACCGCCACCTCCCGAGCGGGCGCGGCTGCGGCAAGGGAGCGGAGCGTCTCCGGGAGCCGCTGCGCCGACTCGAAGGCCACGAGCGTGACGCCCCAGCGGGCCGTCTCGGCCCAGAGGGCGGTGAGCTGCCCGCCTCCGCGCGGCAGAAAGCCGAGGAACGCGTAACCCCCACCGCCGAGACCGCTCGCGACGAGCGCCGTCTCGACGGCGGACGGCCCGGGCAGCACGGTCACGGGCAGACCCGCCGCCAGCGCCGCCCGCACGAGCCGCAGGCCGGGATCGGAGACGCCGGGCATGCCGGCGTCGGTGACGAGGGCCATCCGTTCGCCCGCAGCCAGCCGTGGCAGCAGCTCCGCGACGCGGGCGGCCTCGTTGTGCTCGTGGTAGGAGAGGAGCGGCGTACGGATGCCGTGGCGCTCGAGCAGCCCGCGCGAGTGGCGGGTGTCCTCGGCGAGGACGACGTCGGCCGCGCGGAGCTCGGCCAGGACCCGGAGCGTGACGTCGTCGAGGTTGCCGATCGGCGTCGCGCAGACGGCCAGCACTACGCGACCGCTTCGAAGGCGATCAGCCCGGCCCCGATCAGCCCGGCGCGGGCGCCGAGCGAGGCGAGCGCGAGATCGAGATCCTCGCCCCCCGGCGCGAGCGACTCGCGCAGGATCGCCGGCCGTGCCGCCTCGAGCAACTGCGGGCCGGCGGCGATCCCGAAGCCACCGCCGATGACGACCCGCTCGGGGCCGAAGACGTTGACGAGCGACCCGATCGCCGTCCCGAGATGCCGGCCGATCATGTCGAGTGCCGGGTGGCGGGCGGCGACGAGGTCGTGCGCGTTCGCGTCGCCGCCGAGGACCCGCTGCGCGATCCTGTCGGCGGCCCGCCCGGAGCAGTAGGCCTCGACGTGGCCGCGACCGGTGCACGAGCCCTGGCACGGCTCCCCGTCCTCGACGATCACGATGTGGCCGAGCTCGGTCCAGCCGTGGAGCAGCTCGCGGTTCGCGATCACGCCTCCGCCGACGCCGGTCCCGAGGGTGAGCACCACCAGATTCCGCGTGCCCTTCCCCGCGCCGAAGTGGTACTCGCCGTAGGCGGCGCAGGTCGCGTCGTTCTCCATCCCGACCGGCAGCTCGAGCCGGTCGCGCATGACCCGGCGGAACGGCACGTCGCGCAGCGGGATGTTCACCGCCTCGAGCACGACCCCGGTCTCGTGGTCGATCCGCGACGGGATGCCGAAGCCGACGGCGCGGACGCCGTCCTGCGGCAGCGATCGCACCGCCTCGACGAGCTCGTCGAGGAGCGCCGGCTGGGACGACGTCACAGTCGGCCGCTCGACCGTCTCGTACACGACCCCGTCGCGATCCATCAATCCGGCCAGGATCTTGGTTCCACCGAGGTCGACGGCGATGACGCGGTCCGCGCTCATACTCGCCGGGTAACCTAACCCGCCGAATGGCGCGGGACGAAAAGCCCTACCGCATCTACAGGGCCGGCCGCACGAAATCGAAGGCTCCCGTCTCGGTCGGCGGAGCGGGGCTCGGAGGCGGGAGCGCCGGGCCGGAGCGGTACCGTGGCCCGGGCGCGGCCCGCAGGCCCGCCCACTGGGGCCGGCGCATCGCGATCGGGCTCGCGGCCCTCCTCGTGCTCCTGATCGCCTGGGGGATCGCCGGCTGGCTCGCCTTCTCGAGCGGTGTCTCCGATGCGAACCGGCGGCTCGACCCGAACGCGAAGGTCGCGCTCGCGAAGCAGAACGGCCTGCTGTTCTCGACTCCCTCGACGATCCTGCTGCTCGGCACCGACAACGCGGCGACCAGCGGCCGCGCCGGCGACGAGCACTCGGACTCGATCATGCTGATGCGGACCGATCCGCAACGCCACCGCATCTACTACCTCTCGATTCCGCGGGACATCGTGGTGCCGATCCCGGGCCACGGCACGCAGAAGATCAACGCGGCGATGCAGGACGGCGGGCCGGCGCTCGCGATCGCGACGATCGGCCAGTTCACCGGGCTGCCGATCGATCACGTCGTCGTCGTCAACTTCGCCGACTTCAAGACCCTGATCGACCGGCTCGGCGGCATCACGGTGAACGTCCCGAAGCCGATCCTCTCCGACCGCTTCGACTGTCCGTTCGCGACGCAGGCGCGCTGTCTCGAGTGGCGCGGCTGGCGCTTCGCAAAGGGCCCCCAGCACATGGACGGGGAGCGGGCGCTCATCTACTCGCGGATCCGGGTGAACCAGCTCGACCCGTCCGAGAGCGACGTCACGCGCGGTGCCCGCCAGCAGGCGGTGATGCAGGCGGTCCTCTCGAAGTTCACGTCGCCGCTCGTCCTGCTGAAGCTCCCGTTCGACGGCAGCTCGCTCGCGAAGCCGCTGACGACCGACATGTCCGCGGGCGAGCTGATGCAGTTCGGATGGGTGCGCTTCCGGGCCTCGGGCTCCGTCCACTGCCGCCTCGGCGGCGACTTCGGAGCCGGCGGCAACGGCGCGCCGAGCGAGGACAACCCGGCGACGATCGCCATGTTCCTCGGCAAGTCCGCGCCGCAGCTGCCGACGAGCACCTACGGGCCCGGCTGTGTCGCGGGACATCCGCTCCAGTAGGCTCACCGGCTCGATGGACATCGTCTCGTTCCTCGTCTTCGGCCTCTTCGCGGGCCTCGTCGCCCGCGCGGTGACGCCCGGACGCCACGCGATCGGCTGCCTGGCGACGATCGTCGTCGGCCTGGTCGGTTCGCTGATCGGCGGCCTGATCGGCGAGGTGGCGCTCGGCCACCACGTGCGTGCCGCCTGGCATCTCGGCCCGTTCCTGCTCGCGGTCGCGGGCGGCGTGGTCCTCCTGCTCGCGCTCGAGGCCCTCGCGGGCCGCCGGCGCCGCCACTAGACCAGAGGGCGCTACTCCGACTTCTTCGACTCGCCGCCGGACGAGCCGGAGTCCTTCGCCGAGCTGCCGCCGTCGCTCCCACCGCTGCTCGAGCCGGAGGCTGACGATGTGTCGGACGAGGAGGACGACGAATCCGACGACGAGGACTCGCTCGAGCCGCCGTCCTTGAGCGGCTTCTTGCCCTTGCGACCGTAGTCGGTGCTGTAGAAGCCGGAGCCCTTGTAGTGCGCGGCGACCGGGTGGAGCACCCGCTTCAACGGCCCTTCGCCGCACACCTCGCACACCTCGGGGCTGGGCTCGGTCATGCCGTGGAACACCTCGAAATGGTGTCCGTTCGGACACTTGTACTCGTAGATCGGCATGGGATGCGCAAGGCTAGCAGCGCGATGGCGCCACGCCTGCTCCTTGCGGCCGCCCTGCTGGCCCTGGCCCTGCCCGCCGCCGCATCGGCCCACGCGCGCCTGCTGGCGACGTCGCCGGCCGACGGATCGGTGCTCCTCCGGGCGCCACGGCAGGTGACGGTGACGTTCGACGACACCGTCCGGCTCGGGCGCGGGAACGCCGCCGTGGCGAACGACGACGGACGCTCCGTCCTCGGCGCCGCCGTGCGAGTCGCCGGGCGCGCGGTGCGGTTCCCGCTGCGATCCGGGCTTCCCGACGGTGCCTACACGGTGCGCTGGAGCATCGTGTCGGAGGACGGGCATCGCGAGGAGGGCGTGCTCGCCTTCGCGGTGGGCGCGGGAGCGGCACGTCCGGTGCCGGCCCTGACGGCGTCGACCGGGTCGCAGCTGCTCGAGGCGGTCCTGAAAGCCGTCTACCTCCTCGGCGCGCTCGGCGGCGCGGGAACGGCCGCCTTCTGGCTCGTCGGCCGCGCGGTCCTGACCGGCGCGGCGGCCCACCGCCTGCGCGAGGCGGTGGCACCGCAGCTCTTCGCGTGCCTGTTCGCGGCGTTCGTCGGCGCAGGTGGCCTCGCACAGGCAGCCGCGAGCGGGACCCGGTACGCCCTCGCCTTCGACGTGGCGTCGATCGTCTCGGGCCTCGGCGCGGCGGCGGCGGCGCTGGGCGCGCGCCGCCCGGCGCTGGTCGCGGTCTCAGCCGCGCTCGCGGCGACCCTGCCGGCCGCGCCGGCGCTCGGCGGCCATGCGCTCGATCCCGGCCGTCTGCGCCTCGCCGAGTTTCCCGTCGACCTCCTGCATCTCGGCGCCGCATCGGTGTGGTTCGGGGGCGTGCTGGCGTTGCTCTGCGTTCTGCCGCGCGCGACGGCGTCGCCCGCCGCAAGGCAGGCCGTGGCCCGCCGCTTCTCGAACGTCGCGCTCGGGTCGGTCGTGCTGCTCGCCGCCACCGGCGTCGCCCGGGCGCTCGCCGAGCTGAGCTCCGTCGGCCAGCTGTGGTCGACCTCCTACGGGCGCCTGCTGATCGCGAAGACCGCGCTGTTCGTGCCGCTCGTCGCGATCGGTGGGCTCAATCGCTCGCTCGTCGAAGGCGGCCACGGACGCCTGCGGCGCGCGCTAAGGCTCGAGCTCGCCCTCCTGGTCGCGATCCTCGCGATCGCCGCGTTCCTCACGCTCCAGCGGCCGGGCGTCGCTGCTCCCCGTCCGGCGGCGAGCCATCGGAGCGGAGCTCGAGAAAGCACGGCGCATCCTCGAACGCCGCCAGCCCGCCGGGCACACCCCGCCCCCGCCGCGCCTGGGTGAGGCGCCGGCCGGTTGCGACGGCGCCCGCCGCGCCGACCACGCCGCCGAGCACGAACGAGCGCAACCTGCCGGCCCGGCCTCCGTCCTCCACGACGGGTGATCGTAGTCCAACCCCGGCGTGTGTGAGAGTGCACGCCGTGCGGGTGACCACCCTCGGCGATCTCCTCCTCGACGTCGTGGTCGGCCTCGACGGGCCGCTCGTCGTCGGGGACGACCGCCCGGCGCTCACGCGTGTCGGAGCGGGCGGCCAGGCCGCCAACGTGGCCGCCTGGGTGTGCGCCCTGGGCGGGCAGGCACGGCTGGTCTGCAGCCGCGGCTCCGACACGGCGGGCGAGCTGGCCGCCCGCGAGGTCGCGCTGCACGGAGTCGACGTCGTCGGCCCGTGCGGCGGCAGAAACGGCGTCGTGGTCTCGTTCGCGGCGGCGGGCGACCGCACGATGGCGTCCGATCCCGGAGTGGCCGGCGACCTTCGGCCCGGCGACCTCGACGATTCGTGGTTCGATTGCGACGTGCTCCACCTCTCCGGCTACTGCCTCGTGCGCGAGCCCATCGCCGACGCCGCCGCCGCCGCGGCGCGAACGGCCAGGCGCCGCGGCGCCCGCGTGTCGGTCGACCTCGCGGCCTGGACGCTGATCGACGACTCCTTCCGTGACCGGGTCGGTGCGATCGCCCCCGACCTCGTCTTCGCCAACGAGCAGGAGCGCCGCGCGCTCGGCGACACCGCCGGTGACCCCACCTGGATCGTCAAGCGCGGGCCGCACGGCGTGGTCGTCGACGGGGAAGCTTTCGAGGCGCGTGCAGCGACCGTCGTCGACACGACCGGCGCAGGCGATGCGTTCGCGGCGGGCTACTTCGTGGGCGGTCCGGCAGTGGGCCTCGACGCAGCCGCGCGCTGTTGCGCCCGGCTGGGAGCGATGCCGTGATCCGGCTCGCCGAGGAGATCGCGGACGCCCTGCGCGACGGCCTGGGCGTCGTCGCGCTCGAGACGACCCTGATCGCCCACGGCTTCCCGCCGGGTGAGGGGATCGAGGTCGGTGTCGCCTCCGAGCGCGCCGTTCGCGCCGGCGGCGGCATCCCGGCCACGATCGGGGTGCTCGGCGGCGAGATCGTCGTGGGGCTGACGACCGCCGAGCTCGAGCAGTTCGACGCGTCGGCCAGAAAGCTCGGGCCGCGCGACCTGGCCGCGGCGGTCGTGCAGGGCGCCGTCGGGGCGACCACCGTCGGCGGCACGCTCACGGTGTGTCGCAGGGTCGGCATCCGCTTCATGGCGACCGGCGGGCTCGGCGGCGTCCACCGCGGCTGGCCGACACCGCCGGACGTCTCCGCCGACCTGCAGGCGATCGCGGGCACGCCGGCGCTGATCGTCTCCTCGGGGGTCAAGTCGCTGCTCGACGTCCCGGCCACCGCCGAGCTGCTCGAGACGCTCGGCGTGCCGGTGCTCGGCTGGCGCACCGACGAGCTGCCGCT
>CAYXXE010000137.1:0-6324 GCA_964468985.1 uncultured Gaiellales bacterium
AGAACTCCTCCTGGATCCGCTCCTTGTGCTCGAAGAACTGCACGTCGTCGATCAGCAGGACGTCGTACGTGCGGTAGCGCTGCTTGAAGCCCTCGATCCGCTTGTCGCGGAGGCTGTTGATGAAGTCGTTCATGAAGGTCTCGCTCGTCACGTACCGGACGGTCAGGCCGCCGCCGTGATCGGTGACGAAGTTCGCGACGGCGTGCAGCAGGTGCGTTTTGCCGAGCCCCGTATGGCCGTAGATGAAGAGCGGGTTGTAGGCCTGGGCGGGCGCCTCGGCGACGGCGAGCGCGGCCGCGTGGGCGAAGCGGTTCGAGGACCCGATCACGAAGGAGTCGAACGTGTACTTCGGGTTGATCCCGGCACCCTCGCCCCGCGCCGCGCCGATCAGCCGCTCGGGCAAGGGCGACGGCAGCTGTTGCGCGGGTTGCCCGCCACCGCCCGCTTCGGGCCGGTGCTGCTCGACCGGGTGCGCGTCGACGCGCAGCTGCACCCGGATCTGGCCACCGCCCGCATCGCGGACGCCGGAGCGGACCAGCTCGAGGAAGTGGCCCTCGATCCATTCCCGCGTGAAGTCGTTGGGAACGCCCACGACGAACGTCTCGCCGTCGAGCTCGACGCCCGAGACGCCTCCGAACCACGTCTGGAAGGTCGTGTCGTTGAGGGTCTCGCGCAGACGGGCCGCCACGTCGCTCCAGAGCGTCTCCGCTGTCAGCTCGACCCTGTTGTCCACCCGCCCGCGCCACCTCTCATCGGCCAGCGAAAGAGCGCGAGCATAGCAGCGTTCCCACGACGCCTCAATGCGGCCTTTTGGCCGATCCGATCCGCAAGAAACCGCTGCTGTGCAGGTATTTTACCCGCTCCTGGCGCGCTCTCCACAGATGTGGAAAGATCGGCGCCGCGAGCCCCGCCGATCGTGGTTTCCACGGCTTTTGCGGGGCACCGGCCTGTGGAGAACTCGGTGTTTCGCCGATGCGTCTATACTCCCGTCCGGCCCACAGCGTCGGCCGCTCTTTCCAGCTTATGAAGCGCACCTATCAGCCGAACGTCCGGAAACGGAAGAAGAAGCACGGATTCCGTGCCCGGATGTCGACGCGCGCCGGCCGCGTGATCCTCAAGCGCCGCCGCGCGAAGGGCCGGAAGCGCCTCTCGGCGTGATCGGGCGGTGCAGCGCCGGAACCGCCTCTCCCGTTCGCGCGACTTCGACCATGTCTACCGTCGTGGCCGCTCCGTGTCGACGCGCTTCCTGACCCTGTACTGGTTCGACCGCGAGGACAGCACCGCCGCGCCGCGCCTGGGCCTGGCGGTGCCGCGCGACGTGGGCAACGCCGTCGTCCGCAACCGCGTCAAACGGCAGCTGCGGGAGCTGTTCACCGCAGGCCTCGACCGGATCCCGTCGACGAACGACTACGTCCTGCGCGTACGCAGCGGCTTGCCCGAGGCCGCCGAGGCGAACGGCCACGCGTGGCTCGCCGCCCGCTTCGACGAGGTGTTCGGGAAGGCAGCGCTGTGATGACCCCGCCGGGCACGACGCCACCGATGCGGGCCACCGTCGTCCGTCGCGCCGCCGTCGCGCCGATCCGGCTCTACCAGCTGCTCGTGTCGCCGTTCCTGCCCGCGAACACGTGCAAGTTCCACCCGAGCTGCTCCGAGTACGCGGCGCTCGCCGTGCGGAAGCACGGTGTCGCGAAGGGCTTCGGGCTGGCGGCCTGGCGGCTCCTGCGCTGCCATCCCTGGTCGCACGGAGGCGTCGACTACCCGTGATCGTCGCGAACGTCCTGACGCCGCTCGAGAACGTGATGAAGTCGATCCTCGACTTCTTCCACACGTCGGTCGGCCTGCCGTGGGCCTGGTCGATCGTCGCGCTGACGATCCTCGTCCGCATCGCGATCGTGCCCCTGATGGTGCGCCAGATCCACTCGATGCAAGCGCTGCAGCGGCACGCCCCGAAGATCAAGGAGATCCAGAAGAAGTACAAGGGCGACCGGCAGAAGACGAACGAGGAAGTGATGAAGTTCTACAAGGAGAACAGCATCAACCCGGCTGCCTCCTGCCTGCCGATGGTGATTCAGCTGCCGGTGTTCTTTGCGCTCTACCTGACGCTGAAGCACTACTCGAAGCACATCCACGGCTCGTGGCTGCACGTCGTCCCGAACATCTCCGACCATCCGACGGCGCACTGGTCGGGCTACGTCCTGGTCGCCATCTACGTCGGCTCGCAGGTCGCCTCGACGTTCTTCATGGGTACGACGATGGACAAGACGCAGCGGACGATCTTCATGCTGTTCCCGCTGATCATGATCACCGTCGTCCTGCGCTTCCCGATCGGGCTGCTCATGTACTGGATGACGACGAACCTGTGGACGGTCGGCCAGGGGCTCGTGACGCGCAAGCTCGTGCCCGCCAGGACCGCCGCCGGCCCCTCGCCGTTCAGCGCCGCGGGCCGCCGGGCAGCCCGTGAGCCGGCCAAGCCGGAGGCGCCCGCCAGGCCCGAGCCGGTGGCCAAGGCCGAGAGCCGTCCGCGGCCCGCGTCGGGGACTCCGTCGGCTCCACGGCGGGTGAGGCGCAAGAAGGGCGGCTCGCGCCGTTGAGCACGACGGGCGGGGGGCCTGCGGTCTCCGTCGAGGCGACCGGCGAGACGGTAGGCGAGGCGAAGTGGAAGGCGCTGCGCGAGCTCGAACGGCTCCAGCCCGGCTTCGACAAGGCGGCCGTCGAGTTCCAGGTCGTCGAGGAAGGCGCCCGCGGCCTGCTCGGCGTCGGGTACACCCCGGCCCGGGTCGTCGCGACCGCTCCCGGCCACGCGATCCCGGCGAACGTCGCGCAACGGCCCGCTCCTTCCTCGCCGCGCCCGGGTGAGAGCGAGCTCGAGCAGCGGGTCCGCGAGCTGGTCGAGCGGGTGGTGGGCTCGCTCGGCGTGGTGGCGCGGGTCGACGTCGAGACGAACGAGGACGGTCTGGTGGCGACCTGCACCGGGGCCGACCTGGGCCTCTTGATCGGCCGGCACGGCCAGACGATCGACTCGCTCCAGTACCTCGCGAACGCGATCGTCCACCGCGGCGGCGACGCCGTCCAGGTGACGGTCGACGCCGCCGGCTATCGCGACCGCCGCCGCGTCGCGCTCGAGGGTCTCGCGCTGCGCGCGGCGGAGCGTGCGGCCGCCGGCGAGCGGGTGTCGCTCGAGCCGATGACGGCGATCGAGCGGAAGGTGGTCCACGAGCGGCTGAAGGACGAGGCGGGCGTCGCGACCGCCAGCGAGGGAGCGGAGCCGAATCGGTACGTCGTCGTCCTCCCCGCTTGACGCCTGGCTGGCCGCACTCGTCGCCACGCCGGGCCTGACCGCCGCAGGCGACGAGGTCACGGCTCGGCGGATCCTCCTCGACGACTCGCTCGCGGGTGTGCCGCTGGTCGAGTCGCTGCTCGCGGCAGCGCCGCCGGGGCCGGTCGTCGACGTCGGCTCGGGCGGGGGAGCGCCGGGGATCCCGCTCGCGCAGGTCATGCCCGGACAGGAGTTCGTCCTGCTCGAGGCCGAGCGGCGCAAGTGCGAGTTCCTCGCTCGCTGGGCGCCGCCGAACGCCCGCGTCGCCTGGGGCCGGGCCGAGGAGCAGGAGCTCGACTGGGCCTCCCTCGCGCTGGCGAAGGCGCTGGCGCAGCCGCCGACTGCCGCCGAGTGGTGCCTCCCGCTGGTCGCCCCCGGCGGCGCCGTCGTGCTCTGGGTCGGCCCGTCGGCCGAGCCGGCCCGGGTCGCCCGGGTCGCCGAGCGGCTGAACGCCGAGCTGGCCGCGGCCGCGCCGTCCGGCTTCCTCGTCATCCGGAAGCACGGGCCGACGCCGCCCGGCTTCCCGCGGCGCACGGGCGTCGCGAAGAAGCGCCCGCTCGCCTGAGCCGGGCCACCGCACGGAAACGGACACGTCCGCGCGGGCCGGTTCTGGGGTCAGACCAGAGTCACAGAAGTGTGACGAACAATCCACAGGCTCGCGCGGGGCCTTTGGCGGAGCCGTCCGTCGTCTCCCGCGGCCGCGCCTCGGCGGGCCACGGCCCGACGTCAAACGAGGGTGGCGGAAGTGTGCCGCGCGGCGGGTGCCGCGCGGTTTCGGCATCCGCCCGCCCGGCTAGATTGGCTTCGTGGCGGGGAAGATCTACGCATTCGCGAACCAGAAGGGCGGCGTCGGCAAGACCACGACGGCCGTCAACCTGGCCGCCTGCCTCGCCGAGGCGGGCGAGCGCGCAGTCGTCGTCGATCTCGACCCGCAGGCGAACGCGACGTCCGGCCTCGGGATGCACGCCAACGGGACGTCCACGTACGACCTCCTCGACGGCGTCCCGCTGGCGCAGCTCGCGAAGCCGACGCGCTTCGCGAACCTCTTCGTCGTGCCGTCCCGGCCGGAGCTCGCCGGCGCCGCCATCGAGCTCTCGCGCCGCGAGAACGGCGAGAGCTTCCTCGCCGAGGCGCTCGCCCAGACCGACGAGTTCGACTTCGTCCTGCTCGACTGCCCCCCGTCGCTCGGCCCGCTGACCGTGAACGCCCTGGCCGCCGCCGACCGGGTGATCGTGCCCGTCCAGGCCGAGTACTACGCGCTGGAAGGGCTCGCCCAGCTCGTCCAGTCGATCAACCTGATCAAGACGCGTCTCAACCCGCGCCTCGCGATCGCCGGCGTCCTCCTGACGATGGTCGACGGCCGCACCCGCCTGTCCGCCGAGGTCGAGGCCGAGGTGCGCAAGCACTTCGGCGACCTCGTGTTCAACGCCGTCGTTCCGCGGTCGGTGCGCGTCGCCGAAGCGCCGAGCCACGGGTTGCCCGTCACGCACTACGACCGGCGCTCAGCGGGCGCCGAGGCCTACTGGAAGGTGGCGATGGAGCTTGTCGACCGGCGCTGAAAGCGCGAGCGCACCGCGGCGCGGCCTCGGCCGCGGCTTCGAAGTCCTGATCGGCGGCTCGGGCGGCTCCGATCTCGCCCAGCTGGCGATCGAGCAGATCCACCCGAACCCGAAGCAGCCGCGCAAGCGCTTCGAGGGCGAGGCCGCCGCCGGTCTCACCGAATCGGTGCGCGCGCAGGGGCTGATCCAGCCCGTGGTCGTCCGGCCGCGGCTCGAGGGCGGCTACGAGCTGATCGCCGGGGAGCGCCGCTGGCGCGCCGCCCGCGATGCCGGCCTCGCGACGGTTCCCGCCGTTGTCCGTGAGGCCGACGACCGCGACACCTTCCTGCTCGGCCTCGTCGAGAACGTCGCCCGCGAGGATCTGTCGCCGGTCGAGGAGGCGCGCGGCTACGCGATCCTGATGGACGAGTTCGGCCTCTCCCTGGGCGACGTCGCCGACCGCGTCGGCAAGTCGAAGCCCACCGTCTCGAACCGCACGCGGCTGCTCGAGCTGCCGGACGACGTGCTCGCGATGGTCGAGCGTCGGGAGCTCTCGGAGGGCCACGCCCGCGCGGTGCTCGCGGTGCCCGACCACGACGCCCGCCGCCGCCTTGCCAAACGGATCCGCGCCGAGGGCCTCTCGGTGCGCGCGGCCGAGCGAGCCGCCCGCTGGGCCGGCGCACGGACGAAGGAGCGGCACAAGCCCTCCGCCGACCCCATCCTCGCCGGCCGCGTCAAGGACGCCGTCAAGCTGCTCACCGGCTTCGACGCACGCGTCGGCAGCACCGGCGTCCACGTCCCGATCGACTCGCCCGTCGCGCTCGAGGAGCTCGCCGAGGCCCTCGAGCGGCTCACGACAAGGTCGTGAGCGGAGCGGGACGAGATGGGCGATCCTGGATTCGAACCAGGGACCTCCGCCTTATCAGAGCGGCGCTCTAACCAACTGAGCTAATCGCCCGCGCGCTTGCGTCGACTACGGCGAGGGAGTGTAGCGACGGGGCGTGCCGCGCGTCCGCTCCGGCGGGCAGGGGTACGCTTCGCGGGAGATGGTCGAGATGACGATCTACGGTGTGTCGTTCGACATGATCGGGAAGCAGCCGATCGTGTTGCTGAAGACGGCCGACGGGAACCGCTACCTGCCGATCTGGATCGGGCATCCCGAAGCCGCGGCGATCCTGATGAAGCTCCAGGGCGCCTCGTCCCCGCGGCCTCTGACCCACGACCTGCTCGTCAACATGCTCTCCGAGCTCGGCGCCGACGTCGTCCGGGTCACCGTCACGGCGCTTCGCGAGAACACGTTCCACGCCTCGATCACGCTGGCGCAGAACGGGCACGAGCTCGAGATCGACTCCCGCTCGTCCGACGCGATCGCCATCGCCGTGCGCGCGCAGGTCCCCATCTTCGCCGCGGACGACGTGATCGAGGAGTCGGCGATCGAGATGGAGGGCGACGAGGTGAACGAGGAGGAGA
>CAYXXE010000138.1:0-6262 GCA_964468985.1 uncultured Gaiellales bacterium
GGTCGTCGAGGGCCGGACGCGCGCCGAGCAGACCGACCGCTCGAGCCCCGCCGGCGCACACGATCCCACGGTCGCGCTCGCCGTCCTGCTGCACGGCGACGCGGCCTTCGCCGGCCAGGGCGTGGTCGCCGAGACGCTCAACCTCCAGGACCTCGAGGGCTACTCCACCGGCGGCACCCTGCACCTGATCACCAACAACCAGGTCGGCTTCACGACCAACCCGGACGAGGGACGGTCGACCCGCTACTCCTCCGACCTCGCGAAGGGCTTCGACGTGCCGATCGTCCATGTGAACGCCGACGACCCGGAGGCGGCGCTCGCGGCCGTGCGCCTGGCGTCGGAGTTCCGGCGGCTCTTCTCCCGCGACGTGGTGATCGACCTCGTCGGCTACCGCCGCTTCGGCCACAACGAGCAGGACGAGGCCGCGTACACCCAGCCGCTGATGGTCGAGCAGATCGCCGGGCACCCGACCGTCCGCGAGCTGTACCAGGCCCGGCTGGTGGCGGAAGGCGTGCTCGCCGAGGCCGACGCCTCGGCGCTGATCGCCGAGGTGGAGCAGCGGCTCCGCGACGCCCACGACCGCCTCAAGGCCTCGTTCGCCGAGGAGCGGAAGGAGCCCGAGCATGCACCCGCGAGCGACACCAGGGTCGTCACCGCCGTCGCGGCCGAGCATCTCCTCGCGCTGAACGACCAGCTCCTGCGCACGCCGGAGGGCTTCACCGTCCATCCCAAGCTGGCCCGCCAGCTCGAGCGCCGCATCACCGCGATCGAGGGCGGAGGGATCGACTGGGGCCACGCCGAGGCGCTCGCCTACGCCTCACTGGTCGTCGAGGGGATCCCGGTGCGGCTCACCGGCCAGGACGTGCAGCGCGGGACGTTCGCGCAGCGCCACCTCGTCCTCCACGACCCGGGCACCGACGAGACCCACACGCCGATGCAGCACCTCGACGACGCCTCCGCCTCCTTCGAGGTCTACAACTCGCCGCTCTCCGAGTACGCCTGCGTCGGCTTCGAGTACGGCTACTCGGCGGCCGCACCGGAGGCGCTCGTCCTCTGGGAGGCCCAGTACGGCGACTTCGCCAACGGCGCGCAGATCATCGTCGACCAGTTCGTCTCCTCCGGCCGCGCGAAGTGGAGCGAGACGTCACGGCTGACCCTGCTGCTGCCCCACGGCTACGAGGGCAACGGGCCCGAGCACTCGAGCGCCCGGCTCGAGCGCTTCCTGCAGCTCGGCGCCCAGGAGAACCTTCGCGTCGTCAACTGCACGACGGCGGCGCAGTACTTCCACCTCCTGCGCCGCCAGGCGCTCGACCCGACGGCCCGGCCGCTCGTGGTGATGACGCCGAAGGGCCTGCTGCGGCTGAGGGAGGCGTCGTCGACGCTCGCCGAGCTGGCCGAGGGCGCGTTCAGGCCGGTGCTCGACGACTCCACCGTCGACAAGCACGACGTCCGCAGGCTCGTGCTCTGCACCGGGAAGATCTACTACGACCTCGTCGGGCACGAGGCTCACGCGGCCGCGCGTGGCATCGCCGTCGCCCGGATCGAGCAGCTGTACCCGTTCCCGACCGAGGCGACCCGCGACCTGATCGCCTCCTACCCGGCGTTGCAGGAGGTCGTCTGGGTGCAGGAGGAGCCCCAGAACATGGGCGCCTGGCGGTCGAGCCGCCACCGGCTCGAGGAGACCTCCGGGGCGGTGCCGCTGCGCTACCTCGGCCGGCCGTGGAGCGCCAGCACGTCCGAGGGCTACCCGACGGCACATCTGGTCGCGCAGGACCGGATCGCCCGCGCCGCGCTCACCTTCGAGTAGGGCTACCTCGCGCCGGGGCGGCGCTTCTTCTGCGCCGCCCAGACCTCGCGTGCGACACGCGGCCCGTGCTCCTTCGCCTGCGCCGCGACCCACTCGCGCTGCTTCGGCGTCAGCCGCCGCCAGAGGTCGACCGCCGTCAGGGCGACGCCCACGGCGCCGGCCCGGCGGCCGACGAGCTTCCCCAGTCCCGGCATGCGGGTAGTTTGCCGTTTTCCGTTTGGTCTCGGATCGTCTACACTCGCCCGCGGGGAGCAAATGGCGTCAGAGCAGGAGGAATACATGCCGGTCGAGTCTCCGTCGCAGTTCGCGCAGGTGATCCAGGATCATCTGGAGCTGAAGCGGCGCAATGCCGCTCTCGAGCACGACATGCCGCTCGAGCGCTACATGCACGACGACCCGTTCCAGAACCACCCTCTCTTCAAGACCGAGGAGCAGGCCCGCATCGAGGAGACGCTCGACGGCCTCGAATCGATCGCCGACCAGCCGACCTCGCTCGACTGGCCCACGATCGAGGATCCCTTCGTCGCGGCCGAGCCGCACCACGCGAGCCTCGAGATCACCGAGGAGGCCGCCGCCGTCACGTCCGACGCGCCGTCCGACGAGAACCTCTGGTCGCGCTCCCGCGACTTCGACTGGGGCGACTGAAAGCACGAGGGGCGTGAACCTCGAGGTTCACGCCCCTCGTCCGTAAGTACCCTGTCCAGGATGCCGCCGCTTCGGACGAACGACCAGTACGTCCCGACGGGCGACCAGCCCGGTGCGATCGCGGCGCTCGCGGCCGGCCTGCGCGCCGGCGATCGCTACCAGACGCTGCTCGGCGCCACCGGCACCGGCAAGACGGCCACGATGGCCTGGGTGATCGAGGAGGTGCAGAAGCCGGCGCTCGTGATCGCCCACAACAAGACGCTGGCCGCGCAGCTCTGCAACGAGTTCCGCGAGCTCTTCCCGGACAACGCGGTCGAGTACTTCGTCTCGTACTACGACTACTACCAGCCCGAGGCCTACGTCCCGCAGGCCGACCTCTACATCGAGAAGGACTCGTCGCAGAACGACGACATCGCGCGGCTCCGGCTCGCGGCGACCTCGTCGCTCTTCACACGGCGGGACGTGATCGTGGTCGCCTCCGTCTCGTGCATCTACGGCCTCGGCTCGCCGGAGGAGTGGCGCGACCGGCTGCTCTACCTCGAGGTCGGGGCCTCCAACGACCGCGACGAGGTGCTGCGCAAGCTGATCGCCTCCCAGTACGTCCGTAACGACGTCGTGCTCGGCCGGGGGCGCTTCCGGGTGAAGGGCGACATCCTCGAGGTGCAGCCGGCCAACTCCGAGACCGCCTATCGCGTGTCGTTCTTCGGCGACGAGGTCGAGCAGATCACGCACTTCGACCCGCTCACGGGCGAGGTGTACGTGAAGCTCGACAACCTGTCGATCTGGCCGGCCACCGAGTACGTCACGTCGCAGCCGACGATCGAGCGCGCCATCTCCGAGATCCGTTCCGAGCTCGAGGCGCAGGTCGGGAAGTTCGAGGCCGAGGGCCGGCTGCTCGAGGCGCACCGGATCAGGCAGCGCACCGAGTACGACCTCGAGCTGATGCAGGAGCTGGGCTTCTGCTCCGGCATCGAGAACTACTCGCGCATCCTGGAAGGCCGCCGGGCCGGGACGCACCCGTTCACGCTGCTCGACTACTTCCCGGACGACTTCGTCGTCTTCGTCGACGAGTCGCACCAGACCGTGCCGCAGATCGGCGGCATGCACGAGGGCGACCGCTCGCGCAAGCAGACGCTGATCGACTACGGCTTCCGGCTCCCGTCGGCGCTCGACAACCGTCCGCTGCGCTTCGACGAGTTCCTCGAGAAGGTGCCGCAGGCCGTCTTCGTCTCGGCGACCCCGGGGGCCTGGGAGCTCCGCCAGTCGTCCCGCGTCGTCGAGCAGCTGATCCGCCCGACCTACCTCGTCGACCCGGAGGTCGAGCTCCGGCCGACCAGGAACCAGATCGACGACCTGCTGAACGAGATCCGCCGCCGCGAGGAGGTGAACGAGCGGACCCTCGTGACGACGCTCACCAAGAAGATGGCCGAGGATCTCACCGACTACCTCCTCGAGGCGGGCGTGAAGGCGCGCTACCTCCATTCGGAGATCGACACGCTCGAGCGGATCCAGATCATCCGCGACCTGCGCCTCGGCGAGTTCGACGTGCTCGTCGGCGTCAACCTCCTGCGCGAGGGTCTCGACCTGCCCGAGGTGTCGCTCGTCGCGATCCTCGACGCCGACAAGGAAGGCTTCCTGCGCGGCCGCACCGCGCTCGTCCAGACGATCGGCCGCGCCGCACGTCACGTCAACGGCCGCGTGCTGATGTACGCGGACAAGCTGACGGAGGCGATCAACGGCGCGCTCGAGGAGACGAATCGGCGCCGCCACCGGCAGATCGCCTACAACGCCGAGCACGGCACCGAGCCGGTGTCGATCGTGAAGAGCGTCTCCGACATCGCCGAGTTCCTGACGCTCGACGCGCCGCACGTGCCGCGGTCGAGCCGTCGGCGCGGCGGCGACAAGGTGGAGGGGATGTCGCAGGACGATCTCCAGAAGCTGGTCGTCACTCTCGAGGAGGAGATGCTCCAGGCGGCCGAGGAGCTGCGGTTCGAGTATGCCGCCAAGCTCCGCGACGAGATCAAGGAGATCCGCCGCGATCTCGCCGGCTTCCAGCAGCAGCCGGCGGCGGCGAGCATATGAGCGCCGGTTTCGTCATCGCGATCCTCATCTCGGGGCTCTGGACCGGCGCGCTCGCCCGGCTGGCGCTGCCCGGCCCCGACCCGATGCCGCTCTGGCTGACGATCACGATCGGGCTCGCCGGGTCGGTCGTCGGCGCAGCCGTCGGCGACGCCAGCTCGAACGGGAACGGCTACGTCGTCTCGTTCCTGTCGCTCGGTGTGGCGATCGCGCTCGTCGCCGCCTACCGGCACTTCGTGCAGAAGCGGCCGATCGTCGGGCCGGGGGCGATGAAGTTCCCGGAGCGGGGGCTGGGCGTCGAGCATCAGCGCGAGCGACTGCGCAAGGCGGGGATCGACCCCGACGCGCTCGCCGGCAGCCTGCTCCGTCCCGTCCCGCACGAGGCTCCGCCGGCCGCGCAGGCGCCGGCGCCCTCCGAGGAGGAGTCGAACCACCTCGTCGCGCTGCTCACCGAGCTGCACGACGCCGGCGTCCTGGACGACGACGAGTTCGTGATCAAGCGCGCCGAGGTCGAGCGGCGCGGCTGAGAGTCTCTCAGCCCGACCGGGGGAACGTCCGCCGGGCGGCGAGCTCCCAGTCGTTCCCGCCCCGGACGTACGTCACCACCTCGAGCTCCTGTTCGCCCGCCGTGTAGACCATCGCGCCGCGCGTCTCGCCGCGGCGGTGCGGGCGCGGCCGGCCGAGGCCGGGCGCCGTTGCCAGCACGACGGCCGCGCCCGCCTCCGCCGTGAACTCCCGCGGCGTCGTGACCGCCGCCTGGTGGGTGTGCCCGCCGACGATCAGGTCGGCGCCCGCTGCCGCCAGCCGGTCGAGGACGTGGTCGCGGCGGGCGAGCGGCTGTTTCCGGCCGCGCCAGGGGGCGTTCGCGAGCTGGTGGTGCAGGACGACGACGCGCAGCGCGCCGGGTGCGGCCGCGTCGAGCCGCTCGATCGCGCGGCTGAGAGGCGCTTCGCCGACGCTGCCCGACTGGTACCGGCCGGGGCGCACCGAGTTCAGGCCGACCACGTGCAGGGCTGCGGTGGCGAAGACCGGCTCGGTCGTCTGCCATTCGGCCTCGAACGCCGCCCAGGGGCGCCTGAAGCGGGCGGGGGAGAGCGGCGGGATGTCGTGGTTGCCCGGCACGGCGAGCACCGGCGGACCGAGGCTCTGCAGGAGGACCGCCGCGCGGGTGTGCTCGGACGCGCGCCCACCATGGGTCAGGTCGCCGCTCGCGACCACGAGGTCGGGCGCGACGCGCGTCACCAGCGCCGTCAGGCCGAGCGCGCTCGGGTCCGGCTCGGCGCTCGGCGTGTCCTGCGCGCCGACGTGGAGGTCACTGACGTGCAGGATGCGCGCTGGCACTGCCGAAGCAGGCTATACAGTGAGTGAGATGGCCGACGAGCAGTCGACCGAGATCTTCGACGATCTCTATCTCGGCCTCAGGGCCGGCGGCGCGTTGCGCAAGCAGCGCCGCGGCGAGCCGCTGACCGACGAGGAGCACGAGGCGCTCGGCCGCTGGCAGCGCCTCTCGCCCTGGCGGAAGGGGATCGCGATCGGCGGCTTCGCCGTCGGCACCTTCGGCGTCGGCTTCACCCTCGGCGGGCTCGTCTTCGGCCGCTGGAAAAAGGCCTAGAAGAGACACTGGTCGAACGCACGTTCGCTCGGTACAATGCCGCGGTATGGCTGCCGACGAGCTCGTAGTCCACGGCGCCCGCGAGCACAACCTCAAGGACATCACCGTCCGGCTGCCGC
>CAYXXE010000139.1:0-6135 GCA_964468985.1 uncultured Gaiellales bacterium
AGCCGAACATGTCGCGCCCGTCCCAGGCGAACGAGTGCCAGTACGCGACGCTGATCCGCAGCCAGTCCTCCATCCGCTTCCCGAGGACCAGCCGGTCGGGGTCGTACGCCTTGAAGGCGAGCGTCTCGCTGGAGGCGGCGGCGGCCGTCGGGATGCGGCCCTGGACTTCGGAGAAGAACTCCTGACTCATGGTTTCGGATCCGTTCGTGGAGGCGTGACGGGATGCCGTGCGGGCTCGCGGAGTGGCGTCGGGCCGGCGCGGTGCTTCTGAACGAGTACTACACGAACGCATCCGTCCACGCCACCGGACGCCCGCACGCGCCGAACGGGTGAAGACAGCTGACGGGAATCCCGCTATGACGTGCCGAGTGAAGCCTTCGCTCGTGAGTTGGACGACGATGTGGCCCGCGGCAGGGGCCGCAGCGGCCGTCATCGGGATCGGCGCCGGCCTCGCGGCAGCCGCTGCGACCCCGAGCCTGCCGCCGCTCCCCGCCCGCTGGCCGGCGAGCCTGCAGCTCGGTGAGGCCGACCCGCCCGGCGACGCGGCCACTCTGCACCGCACCGTTCCGCTCGGCCTCCGCTACCAGTACCTCGCCGGCGGCGTCAACACCGGGTCGGGCTGGGCGACCTGGAACCCTGACGGGTCGTTCGTGACCCGGTACGACGCCGAGTCGTGGGGCGCCGGGACGATTCCCGTCTTCAGCTACTACCAGCTGCTGCAGTCGCAGCCCGCCGAGGCGGGCGGCGAGGCGGCCGTCGACCTCGCGCACCTCGACGACCCGGCGACGATGGCCGCCTACTGGAGCGATCTCCGCCTGTTCTTCGAGCGGGCGAGGGGCACCAAGACGGTCGTCCTGCACGTGGAGCCCGATCTGTGGGGCTACATCGAGCAGGCCGCGCGGGGCGACGACGCGGCGACCGTGCCGGCGGTCGTGCCGGGGAACCTGCCGCAGACCGCGGCCGGGTTCGCCCAGGAGTTCGTGCGCCTCCGTGACGCGCTCGCGCCGAACGTGCTCCTCGCCTACCACATGAGCGGCTGGGGGACGAAGCACGACATCGTCTACGAGAAGCCGCCCGCCGCCACCGTGCGCGCCTACGCAGCCCGCTCCGCCGTGTTCTACCGCTCGCTCGGCGCGCGCTTCGACGTCGCCTTCGAGGACTTCTCCGACCGCGACGCCGGCTACTACCAGGTCGTCGAGCACAACGCGAACACGTGGTTCTCGCCGGCGGACTTCGCGCGGCATCTGCTCTACGCCGCCACGTTCGTGCGGCTGGCGGGGCTCCGGATGGTCGCCTGGCAGATCCCGCTCGGCAACACCGTGATGCGCGCCGAGAACAACACGAACGACCACTACCAGGACAACCGCGTGCAGTGGCTGCTCGGCCCCACCTCGCGGGCGCACCTGCGCGCCTACGTCGCCGCCGGCTTCGTCGGCTTCCTCTTCGGCCGTGGGGCCGACGGCAACACCTGCGCCTGCGACGCCGCCGGCGACGGCGTCACGAACCCGCCGCCGATCGACGGCAACACGACCGCCTCGCTCTCGGCCGACGACGACGGCGGCTACTTCAAGCAGCAGGCGCGCCTCTACTACCGCGCCGGCGCGCTCCCACTCCCCCGGCGGGCGTGACCTCGCCGCCGGTAGTAGCGTTGCCGGCCGAATGGCGACTTCTCGGCAGGCCGGACGGTGACCGCCTACGGCGGCGTCGAGGCGGGCGGCACGAAATGGGTCTGCGCGGTCGGGACCGGCCCCGACGACCTCGAGACGACGAGCTTCCCGACGACCACGCCCGCCGAGACGTTGGGCCGCGCGGCTGCGTTCTTCGCGGCGGCCGGCCCGATCGCCGGGCTCGGGGTCGGGTCGTTCGGGCCGATCGAGCTCCGGCGCTCGTCGCCCGCCTGGGGCCGGATCACGACGACCCCGAAGGCCGGCTGGGGCGACACCGACGTCGTCTCGCCGCTGGCGGAGGCCGTGCGGGCGCCCGTCGCCTTCGACACCGACGTCAACGCGGCCGCGCTCGGCGAGCAGCGGTGGGGCGCGGCCCGTGGCCTCGAGACGTTCTGCTACGTGACGGTGGGAACCGGGATCGGCGGCGGCGGCCCCGCCAACGGGGCGCTGCTGCACGGGCTGCGGCACCCCGAGTTCGGCCACATGCGAATCCCGCACGACCGGGCACGGGATCCCTTCCCCGGCGTCTGCCCGTACCACGGGGACTGCCTCGAAGGGCTCGCCTCCGGTGAGGCGCTGCGCGTGCGCTGGGGCGCCCGCGCCGAGGAGCTCGACGATCCCGGCGCCTGGGAGCTCGAGGCCCACTACCTCGCGCTCGGCCTCGTCAACGTCATCTCGGTGCTGTCACCCGAGCGGATCGTCCTCGGCGGCGGGGTGCTGAAGAACGAGACGCTGCTGCCGCTCGTCAGGGCCAACGTGCGCGAACTGGCGCACGGCTACATCGACGCGGTCGAGCTGGGTGACGGGGTCGACGCCTACATCGTCCCGCCCGCGCTCGGCGACCGGTCGGGGGTCGTCGGCGCGATCGAGCTGGGTCGCGACGCCGCACATATGATCAGCATATGACCGTCGACCTCCGTTCGCGCGCCTGGTTCGACAACCCGGCCAACGCCGACATGACCGCGCTGTACCTCGAGCGCGTCATGAACTACGGGCTGTCGCTGGACGAGCTGCAGTCGGGCCGGCCGATCATCGGCATCGCGCAGTCCGGCTCGGATCTCACTCCGTGCAACCGGCACCACCTGTTCCTGGCGACGCGCATCCGGGACGGCATCCGCGAGGCGGGCGGAATCCCCTTCGAGTTCCCGCTCCACCCGATCCAGGAGACCTGCAAGCGCCCGACGGCTGCGCTCGACCGCAACCTGCAGTACCTCTCGCTGGTCGAGGTGCTCTACGGCTATCCGCTCGACGGCGTCGTGCTGACGACCGGCTGCGACAAGACGACCCCGGCCCAGATCATGGCCGCGGCGACCGTCGACATCCCCGCGATCGTGCTCTCAGGCGGGCCGATGCTGAACGGCTGGTCGGGCGGCGAGCGCACCGGCTCCGGGACGATCCTCTGGCGCGCCCGCGAACTGCTCGCCCGTGGGGAGATCGACGCCCGCCAGATGGCCGAGCTGGTCGCGTCGTCGGCGCCGTCGGCCGGCCACTGCAACACCATGGGCACCGCCTCGACGATGAACTCGCTGGCCGAGGCGCTCGGCATGAGCCTGCCCGGCTGCGCGGCGATCCCGGCGCCCCACCGCGACCGCCAGGAGATGGCCTACCGCACCGGCAAGCGGATCGTGGAGCTCGTGCGCGAAGACCTGAAGCCGTCCGACGTGCTGACGCGGGCGGCGTTCGAGAACGCGATCGTCGTGAACTCGGCGATCGGCGGCTCCACGAACGCGCCGATCCACCTCAACGCGATCGCGCGCCACATCGGCGTCGAGCTCGACAACGACGACTGGGAGCGCATCGGCTACGACGTGCCGCTGCTCGTGAACATGCAGCCCGCGGGCGAGTACCTCGGCGAGGAGTTCTACCGCGCCGGCGGCGTCCCGGCCGTGATCGCCGAGCTGATCGAGCTGGGCCGCATCGACGAGACGGCGATCACGGTGAACGGCAGGTCGCTGTACGAGAACAACGTCGGCCGGTTCACCTCCGACCGCGACGTCATCAGGGCCCACGACGCGCCGCTGCTCGAGCGCGCGGGCTTCCTCAACCTGAAGGGCAACCTCTTCGACAGCGCGATCATGAAGACGTCGGTGATCTCCGACGAGTTCCGCGGCCGCTACCTGGAGAGCCCCGGTGACCCGAACGCCTTCGAGGGCCGGGCGATCGTCTTCGACGGGCCCGAGGACTACCACGCCCGGATCGACGACCCGGCGCTCGCCCTGGACGAGCACTCCGTCCTGGTGATCCGTGGCGTCGGCCCGATCGGCTACCCGGGCTCCGCCGAGGTCGTGAACATGCGCGCCCCCGCCTACCTGCTCGAGCGCGGCGTCCACGAGCTTCCCTGCATCGGCGACGGCCGCCAGTCGGGCACCTCGGGCAGCCCGTCGATCCTGAACGCCTCACCCGAGGCAGCCACCGGCGGCGGGCTCGCGCTGCTCCGGACGGGCGACACGGTGCGCGTCGACCTGGGCCGGCGCACCGCCGACATCCTCGTCTCCGACGAGGAGCTCGCCGAGCGCCGGGCGGCGCTCGCGGCGGCCGGCGGTTACCGCTATCCCGAGAGCCAGACGCCGTGGCAGGAGATCCAGCGCGGGCTCGTCGCGGAGCTCGCCGACGGCATGGTGCTGAAGCCGGCCGTCAAGTACCAGCGGATCGCCCGTACCAAGGGCATCCCCCGCGACAACCACTGAGGGCGGCCGAACGACCGCATGACGTCGACTCCCCTACGCGGTGAGCGCGGCCGGCGCCGCGCCGCGCCGGCGGCCCGAGTGCTGGTGCTGCTGGCGTTCGCGATCTTCTTCGTCATCCCGCTCGTCTGGCTCGTGCTCGCCCCGACGAAGACCGACTACCAGCTTCTGAACGAGAGCCCGCTCGCGTTCGGCAGCCTCCACAACGTCCGGGTCGCCTGGCAGCAGCTGGACGGGTTCGGGAACCACGTCTTCCGGCGGTGGATGGCGAACTCGCTCCTGTACTCGCTGAGCGCGACCGCGGTGACCCTAGTAGCCGGGATTCCGGCCGGCTACGGGCTCGCCCTCGGCAGGTTCACGGGCCGGAAGCTGATCCTGCGACTCACACTCGTCGCGATGATCATGCCGCCGGCCGCGCTCGTACTCCCGATCTTTCTCGAGCTGAACGCGGCGCGCCTGATCGGCAGCGCCTTCTCGATCATCCTGCCGTTCTCGTTCTTCCCCTTCGGCGTCTATCTCGCCTATCTCTACTACACGACCGCGCTCCCACCCAGCCTCCTGGACGCGGCGCGGGTGGACGGCTGCGGCGAGTGGGCCACCTTCCGCCGCGTCGGGATCCCGCTGGCGAAGCCCGTGCTGGCGCTCGTCTTCTTCTTCAGCTTCGTCTCGAACTGGAACAACTTCTTCCTGCCCTACGTGTTCCTGGCGAACGACCGGCAGCTCCCCGTCCAGGTCGGGCTCTCGGACATCTTCAGCTCGACACGGCCCGCGGTCGCGCTCGCGACGCTGATCGCGGCGACTCCCGTTGCCATCGTCTTCGTCATCTCACAGCGAGCCCTCGTGCGCGGGCTCGTCGGAGGCGCGAGCAAGGGCTGATTCGAGCCCGGCCGAACGACCTTCGTGACCTCGGGCGCTCGCGGACGTGAGCGCTCAGGTGCCGCCCTGGCCGTAGATGGCCTCGCCCGTGTTCGGGTCGAAGAAGTGCAGCGCTCCCTGGTCGACCGACACTTCGGCCATCTCCCCCTCGACCACACGGGTGCGTGGACTGAAGCGTCCGACGAGCGCAGCGGAGTTCGACCCTGCGCCGGCGGCAAGCTGGCTGGTCACCCGGTCGTCGCCGACGTCCTCGGCGAACTCCCGCATCTCGTCGGTCACCGCGCTCCGCGCCGCGATCGTGAAGTGGACGAGCACCTCGGCGCCGAGCGCTTCGCGCAACTCCACCCGCCCCACGAGACGCGGCCGGTCGCCGTCCGAGAGAGCAGCGTCCTCGAGGTCCTCGGGCCGGATCCCGAGCACGACGTCGCGGCCGCTGTAGGAGGCGAGCTCAGCGTGGCGCGCGACCGTCGACTCGTCGAGGGCGATCGTCGACTCGCCGAGGATCACGACCAGCCGGCCGTCCCGCTGCTCGATCCGAGCTTCGAGCATGTTCATCGCCGGGCTCCCGATGAACCCTGCGACGAACATGTTGACCGGGTGGTCGTAGAGCTCCTGCGGCGACGCCACCTGCTGCAGCTCGGCCTTCCGCATCACCGCCACCCGATCTCCCATCGTCATCGCCTCGACCTGGTCGTGCGTGACGTAGATCGTGGTGACCGCGAGGTCGCGCTGGATCTTCTTGATGTCGGCACGCATCTGAACCCGCAACTTGGCGTCCAGGTTCGACAAGGGCTCGTCCATCAGGAACACGGCCGGCTGCCGGACGATCGCGCGGCCCATGGCGACGCGCTGACGCTGGCCGCCGGAGAGCGCGCGCGGCTTCCGCTTCAGGTACGGCTGGAGGTCGA
>CAYXXE010000140.1:0-6128 GCA_964468985.1 uncultured Gaiellales bacterium
TAGCCGCGGTCGAGGATCGTGCCCATGATCGCGGCGTAGGTCGACGGGCGGCCGATGCCACGCTCCTCGAGCGCCTTGACGAGCGTGGCCTCGGTGTACCGGGCCGGCGGCGAGGTCGAATGGCCCTCCGGCTCGAGGCCGGACTCCGTGAGCCGCTGCCCCTCGCTGAGCGGCGGCAGCTGCCGCTCCTCCGCGTCGCCCGTCGGCTCGTCGCGGCCCTCCTCGTAGGCGAGCAGGAAGCCGCGGAACGTGATCACCGTGCCGGCCGTCGCGAACTCGACGGCGCGGCCGTCGGCGGTGGTGGCGCCGATCCGCACCGACACGGTCTGCCCGCGTGCGTCTGCCATCTGCGAGGCGACCGTGCGCTTCCAGATCAGCTCGTACAGGTTCAGCTCGTCGCCGGTGAGCTCACGCCGCACCTCGTCCGGCGTGCGGAAGCGGTCGCCTGCAGGCCTGATCGCCTCGTGCGCCTCCTGGGCGTTCTTCACCCGGCGCTCGTAACGGCGCGGCTCGGCCGGAACCGAGTCGGCGCCGTAGAGGTCGGCGGCCTGCGCGCGAGCGGCCGTGAGCGCCGACTCGGACAGCGTCGTCGAGTCGGTGCGCATGTAGGTGATGTAGCCGTTCTCGTAGAGGCGCTGGGCCACCCGCATCGTCTGCTGCGAGCTGAGGCGCAGCTTGCGGCTGCCCTCCTGCTGCAGCGTGGACGTCATGAACGGCGGCGCGGGCCGGCGGGTATAGGGCTTGTCCTCCACCGACGAGACGGCGAACGCCGCGCCCGCAAGCCCGTCGGCGAGGCCGCGCGCGTCCGGCTCGGCGAGTTGGACCAGCTCGGCCGAGCGCAGCGTCCCGTCGCGGTTGAAGTCGCGGCCCTGCGCCACGCGACGGCCCTCGACCGAGGCCAGGCGGGCGGTGAACGAGCCCGGATCGAGCGTGGCGACGACATCCCAGTAGTCGGCGGCCACGAAGGCCATCCGCTCGCGCTCGCGCTCGACCACCAGCCTGGTCGCGACCGACTGGACGCGGCCGGCGGACAGGCCCTGCATCACCTTCCGCCAGAGCACCGGCGAGACCTCGTAGCCGTAGAGGCGGTCGAGGATCCGCCGCGTCTCCTGGGCGTCGACCAGCTTGTCGTCGATCTCGCGCGTCTGGGTGAGCGCCCGCTCGATCGCCGGCTTCGTGATCTCGTGGAACACCATGCGGCGCACGGGGACTTTCGGCTGGAGCACCTGCACGAGATGCCAGGCGATCGCCTCGCCTTCGCGATCCTCGTCCGTCGCGAGGATCAGCTCGCCGGCGTCCTTCAGCTTCGCCTTCAGATCCGAGACGACCTTCTTCTTGCGCGCATCGACGACGTAGAGGGGGTCGAAGTCGCGGTCGACGTCGACGCCGAGCCTCGTCCAGGCCTCGCCCTTCAATGCGGCGGGAATCTCGGAGGCCGAGTTCGGCAGGTCGCGGATGTGCCCGATCGACGACTCGACCATGTAGCCGTCGCCGAGGTAAGCGGCGATCGTCTTCGCCTTGGCGGGCGACTCGACGATCACGAGACGCCGACCGTTCGCGGTCTTTCCGGGAGCCATCAGACGGGCCACGATAGCGCCGTGACCGGGATGCGCAATACTCGCCGCCAGTGACACGTCCCACGCGGCCCAGTCTGTTCTACTCGTTCGTCGCGGTCGTCTCCTGGCCGATCCTGCACACCGTGTTCCGCTACCGGGCCACCGGCAAGGAGCATCTGCCGCCTACGGGCGGCTTCGTGCTCGCTGCCGGACACCACTCGAACTTCGATCCGTGGCCGCTCGCGCTCAGCCTCTGGCCCGGCCGTTTCCTGCGCTTCATGGCGAAGTCGGAGCTGTTCTGGCCGCCGCTCGGCTGGGCGATCGCCGGCGCCGGCGGCTTCAAGGTGCGCCGCGGCCAGGCCGACGAAGAGGCGATGCGAACGGCCCTGTCGCTGGCGCGCGAGGGCTATGTGGTCGCCATGTTCCCGGAGGGCACGCGGCGGTCGAAGGGGCTGCGCAAGACCCGCGAGGCGCAGGCGCACACCGGCGCGGCCCGGATCGCGCTCGAGGCGAACGTCCCGCTCGTCCCCGCCGGGATCGCCGGCACCGACGGTCTGCGCCGCCTCGCCCGGCTGAAGGTGCGCTACGGCGCACCGATCCCGCTCGACGACCTCGCCGGCAACCCCGACGCCCCCCGTCTCGCCACCGACCGGCTGATGACCGCCATCCGCGAGCTCGAGGAGTCGCTCTGAGCAGCGCGCAGGGCACCCTGCTGGCGGTCGACGGCGACTCGCTCGCCCACCGCGCCTACCACGGCATCCCGAAGTCGATCCGCGGCGCGGGCGGCCGCCCGCGGAACGCGCTCGTCGGCTTCGCGAACTTCCTGACGACGCTGTGGGACGCCGAGCGGCCCGCCTCCGTGGTCGTCGGCTGGGACACGCTCGAGGTGCCCACCTACCGGCACACCTCGCTCGAGAGCTACCAGTCGGGCCGCGAGTTCGAGGCGGAGATCGTCGAGCAGCTCGAGCTCCTGCCCGCGTTCGCGGCGTCGTTCGGGTTCATCGTCGGCAAGGCGCCCGGCTACGAGGCCGACGACTTCCTGGCCGCGGCGGCGGCGCACTGGCCGGGACCGGTGCTCGTCGCGACCTCCGACCGCGATGCCTTCCAGCTCGTCTCCGAGCGGGTGACCGTGCTACAGCCGGTGCGCGGCGTCTCCGAGCTGGCGCGAATCGACCCGGCCGGGGTGCGGGAGCGCTACGGCGTCGAGCCGTCGCAGGTGCCCGACTTCATCGCCCTGCGCGGCGACCCGTCCGACCGGATCCCGGGCGCGCCAGGGATCGGACCGAAGAAGGCGGCCGAGCTGCTCGGCCGGTACGGGTCGCTCGACGCGATGCTCGCGGCCGGCCGCTTCGAGGCGATCGCCGACGACCTGCGGCTCTACCGGAGCATCGCGACGATGGATGCCGAAGCGCCACTGCCGCCGCCTGCCGAGACGCCGCCGGCCTGGGCACGGGCCGCGGCCCAGGCCCGCGAGCTCGGGCTGAACGCCGTCGCCACCCGGCTCGCCGAGCGCGCTGCCTGATCGCACGAGCGATGCGGCTCGTCAGCCACCCCGCGTTCGCCGAGCTCCACCCGACGGGGTCGCATCCCGAGTCGCGGGAGCGGATCGCCGTGCTCCACGAGCGCTTCGCGTACGTCGAGTGCGCCCCGGCGAGCGAGGAGGACGTGCTGCGCTGCCACACGACCGAGCTCGTCGAGCGCGTCCAGACCGCCCGCGGCTGGATCGACGCCGACACGATCTGCACCGACTCGACCTACGAGGCGGCGCTGCTCGCCGCCGGCGCCGCGATCGAGGCCGTCCGCTGCGGCGGCTTCGCCGTCGCCCGCCCGCCGGGGCACCACGCCGAACGGGCGCGGCCGATGGGCTTCTGCCTCTTCAACTCGGTCGCGATCGCCGCCCGCTGGGCCCAGGCGGAGCTGGGGCTCGAGCGCGTCGCGATCGTGGACTGGGACGTCCATCACGGCAACGGCACGCAGGACATCCTCGGCGCCGATCCGTCCGTCCTGTTCGTGTCGCTCCACCAGTGGCCGTTCTATCCCGGCACCGGCGGGCCGGACGAGCAGGGCGAGACGCTGCTCAACGTGCCGCTCCGCGCGGGCTCGGGCGACGCCGAGTACGCGGCGGCCTGGCAGCGGGTCGAAGAGGCGGTCACACGGTTCGCGCCGGAGCTGCTGCTCGTCTCGGCCGGCTTCGACGCGCACGTCGACGACCCGCTCGCCGACATGCATGTGACGGCCGCCGGGTTTCGCGACTGGGCGCGGCGTGCGTCGGCGCTCGCGCCCCGCGTCGCGGCCGTCCTCGAAGGCGGCTACAACCTGGAGACGCTCCCCGACCTGGTCGGTGCGGCGATCGACGGGTTCGTAAGCGTGCGGTAAAACCTCGCATCCCTCACCCCGATCGGGGTCGCACTCCGGTCGAGGGTCACGTAGGACCGGTGCATGTCGTCTCGTCGCTTCGAGCGTCGGGGCGTACGCGTCGCGGCCCGCGTCGCCTGCACGGCCTGTCTCGTCGTCTCCGCGGGACTGATGGCCCATGCCACGGCGGCGCGTGCCGCGACGCTCCCGCCCGCACACGTCGGCGTGCCGGTCGCGGCCCCCGCCGCGCCGGCCGTCGGCGGTGCGCCCGCCGACACGGTCGCGTACGCATGGCAGCGCTGCGCCGACTACCGCGACGCGGTCGCGACCGACGGTGCCCGCGACCTCTGGGAGCTCGGTGACGACACCGGCACCGCCGCGCCGGACGCGATCGGCGGCGCAACGGGGACCTACAGCCGCGCGGCGCATGCGAGCGTCGCCGACGGCGCGCTCGTGGGGGGCGGCGATCCCGCCGCCTCGTTCGACGGCCTCACGGACGCGGTGTCCGTCCCGCTCACCGTCGACTTCACGGGAACGAGCCCCTTCACGATCGAGGTCTGGGCCCGGCCGCGGAGCGTCGATGCGGTCGCCCGCTACCTCTTCACCGACGAGTCGACCAGCGCTCCGCGGTCGGGCACCGGCATCTGGCTCTCGAGCGCCGGCCTCGGCTTCGAGCGCTGGAGCAACGGCGTGAAGTCGGGGATCACCCTCGGCGCCGGCCTGCCGCTCCACGTCTGGAGTCTCGTGACGGCGACCTACGACGGCGCCACCATGCGCCTCTTCGTCGACGGCAGCCAGGTCGGCTCACGCCCCAGCACCACGGGCCTGGCGGCCGTCGCAGGGCCGGCGTGGCTCGGCGCAGGCGCCGGCGGCCGCTCCGGCCTGTTCGCCGGCGACCTCGACGAGCTCGCCCTCTACCCGCTGGCGCTGGCCCGGGCGCACGTCGCCGCCCACACCGCCGTCGGGACGACCGCCCCGTGCACGACGATCCCGAGCGCCACCGCGAGCACCTATACGCCGACGACCGCGGAGCTCGGCGACGAGCTCTCGGCTGCGACGACCTCGACGAACGCCAACGGCTCGGCGACGGCGACCGCCGCCACGGCGGGGCCGGTGGACGACGGCCAGGGGAACCTCGTCGCGGTGTCGCTCGGCGGGGTCACGCCGGGGACGACAGTCGGTGGGACGGTGCAGCTGACGGCACTCCCCGCAGGCGCGCCCGGCGATCGAGTCGAGTTCGACGTCGACGGCCAGCCCCGCTACGCGAAGCCGGCGGAGCCGCCCTACCAGTACACCTGGTACACGAACGCCGAGGCGAACGGCCCGCACACGGCGACCGTCGAGCTCTGGGGCCCCGGCGCGCGGACGCCCGTGACTGCGTCGGTGACGGTGACCGTCGCCAACAGGACGGTCTATCCGACGCCGCTCCCGTCCGGCGAGGAGAGCATGTACGCCCTCTTCGGCGAGGGCGACCCCGCGACCGCGAACAACCTGCTCGACAACGTCTGGCCCGCGCGGGGCTACGCGCTGCCGTCCCTCGGCTGGCCGCTCACGTGGACCGAGGATCCCTACGGCGACGCGTACTGGCGGTTCTTCTTCTACGGCCTCCAGCCGCTGCCGACCCTGCTCTACGAGTGGAAGACGACCGGCAACACCGCGTACCTCGACAAGCTGATCGCGATCCTCCGGTCGTACGTCGCCAACGACCAGGTTCGGCCCGTCGACACGGCGACGTTCGACAACGACCACGCCGCCGCCTACCGGACGATGGCGCTCGTCCAGTTCTACGTGAAGCTGAAGAACGCAGGCGTCCTGCCCGCCGATCTCGATGCCGGCCTGGTGCAGTCGCTGCAGAAGCTCGGCGCGTTCCTTGCCGTGCCGGGCCACTTCGAGGCCGACTACAACCACGGCTTCAACGAGGGCGCGGCGCTGCTCCTGCTCGCCGACAACTTCCCGCTGTGGTCGGACTCGGCGGCCTGGCGGACGCTGGCTCTGCAACGCCTCGGCCAGATGCTCGCGAACACGATCGACGCCGACGGCGTCGAGGTCGAGAACTCGCCCTTCTACCACCTCTACGTGCTCGGGCTCGTCGGCCAGATCAGCCGCTGGGCGGCCACCTACGAGCCGGCGCTCGCGCCGTCCTACAGCGCAGCCGCCGCCAGGATGCTCGCCTACGCCGCCGAGATCACGCAGCCGAACGGCTACCTGCCGATGCTC
>CAYXXE010000141.1:0-6118 GCA_964468985.1 uncultured Gaiellales bacterium
AGACGAACGTCGAGTTCTGGGCCGCCGTCGTGCTCGACATCGCCGAGATCCCGCCCGCACTCACGCCGGCCATGTTCGGCTGCGCCAGGGTCGCGGGCTGGTCGGCGCACATCCTCGAGCAGCAGCGCACCGGCCGCCTGATCCGCCCGGCGGCGCGCTACATCGGCCCGGGCCCGCGCTCGCTCGAGGAGCTGGGCCGGTAGTGGCCGATCTGGCGGCCGCGGCGGCGCAGGCCGACGCGCTCGCCGCGGCGGGTGACGAGCGCGCGCTCTCGCAGTTGCGCGCCCAGTGGGACGAGGAGCTCGAAGCCGCCGCGCGTTCGGCCGACTTCCACGAGCGCGCCATCGCCTTCCGGGCGATCGCGCAGTTCCGCTTCCGCCAGAAGATCGAGCTGCTCCGGCGCGGCCTCGACGACACGAGCCCGGCGGTGCGCGGGTCGGCGGTGCTCGCCCTCGAGGGCCTGTCGCGCGACCACCCCGGTGTCGTGAACGGCGTCCGGCCGCTGCTGCACGAGCTGGCGACGCACGATCCGAACGAGGCGGTGCGCCGGCTCACCGTCGTCGCGCTCAAGAACGGCTCGCCCGACCGGGCGACGATCCAGATCCTCGAGAGCCTCGGTGCCGACGACGAGCAGCCGCGCGAGCTCCGCGAGGCGGCGGCGAAGGTCGCCCAGGGCTTGAAGCGCAAAGCTGCCGCGCGGTAGCCGGCTCAGTCGCGCGGCTCGGTCCGCCGGGATGGCCGCCGCACCGCGTGCGGATGCGCCTTGAAGTACGTCTCGCGGCGGCGCCGGTCGGAGATGTGGGTGTAGAGCTCGGTCGTCGCGAGGTCGGCGTGGCCGAGCATCTCCTGGACGCTGCGCAGGTCGGCGCCCCCTTCGAGCAGGTGCGTCGCGAACGAGTGGCGCAGCAGATGCGGGTGGATGCGCGCGGGGTCGAGGCCGGCCTTCGCCGCGAGCCGGCGCAGGATCAGGAACGCTCCCGCCCGCGTCAGCGGGCCGCCCCTGGCGTTCAGGAACAGCTCGGGCCGGTGCTTCGCGTCCAGGTACGGCCGGCCGCGCGCGAGGTAGCGGCGAAGCGCCTCGACGGCATGGCGGCCGACCGGCACGACGCGCTGCTTGCCTCCTTTTCCCGTCACCCGCACCAGCCGGTCGTCGAGATCGATCCCGGCCTTGTCGAGCGAGACCGCCTCTGTGACCCGCAGGCCGGCTCCGTACAGCAGCTCGACGAGTGCCCCGTCGCGCAGGGCACGCGGTGTCGTCCCGGCCGCCGCGTCGATCAGCCGCTCGGCCTCGCCCGCGGACAGCGTCTTCGGCAGGGCGCGGACGCGCCGGGGCAGGGCGAGCGCGGCCGCCGGGTTGTCGGTGCGCTTCCCGAGCAGGAGCTCATGGCGGTAGAAGCTCCGCAGGGCGGCGATCCGGCGGGCGACCGTGGTCGCCGCGAGGCCGTCCGCGCGGCACGATGCGACGTAGCGCTCGAGGTCCTCCAGGCCGGCGTCGCCGACCCGGCCGCCGAGGAACGCCGCGACACCGGCGAGATCGCGCCGATACGCCTCGACGGTGTTCGGCGCGCGGCGTGCCGCGACGAGGGCCAGGAACCCCTCGACGTCGCGGTCGGGCTCAGCTGCGCGGGTGGGCATGGTCGTAGACCTTTCGCAGCCGCTTCGCGTCGACATGGCTGTACATCTGCGTCGTCGACAGCGAGGCGTGGCCGAGCAGCTCCTGGATCGTGCGCAGATCGGCTCCGCCCTCGAGGAGATGCGTGGCGAACGAGTGGCGCAGGCGGTGCGGGTGCGGCGCGAGCCGCCGGAGCGTCGAGGTGTCGAGACGCCGACCGCGCGCCGACAGGAAACACGCGTCGTTCGCGCCCCGGGCGAGCCGGGGCCGTGCGTCGCGCAGGTAGCGGGCCATCAGCTCGGCCGCCTCCTCCCCGAGCGGGACGACCCGGTCCTTGCCGCCCTTGCCGTTGCGCACATGCACCAGCTCCTGCTCGAAGTCGACGTCGCCGAGGTCGAGTGCGACCGCCTCGGCGGTCCGCAGGCCGGCGGAGTAGACCAGCTCGAGCAGGGCCCGGTTGCGGAGCGCCAGCGGCTCGTCGCCGGCTGCGGCGTCGATCAGCTCGTCGATCTCGCCCGGCTTCGGTGCGTCCGGCAGGCGACGGGCGCGGCGCGGACGGAACGGCGTGTCGGGCACCTTCCCCGGGCCGAGCGTGAAGCGGAGCAGTGCGCGCACCGCCGCGAGCTTGCGGGCGATGGTCGCGGGAGCGAGCTTGCCGCCCCGTCGCCCGCGGCCGAGTGCCGCGACCCAGTCGGCCAGGACGCGGACGTCGACGTCGGCCACGTCCCCGTCGCCGTACCAGTCGACGAAGCCTCGGAGGTCCGACGCGTACGCGCGTCGGGTCGCCTCGGCGATGCCGGCGGTCGCGAGGAAGCGGGTGCTGGCGGCGCTGACGTCCATCCCGACGAGTTCGCCCCATGGCTACCATCGCCTCCCGATGGACGATCGTTGGCAGCGCCTGGGCGAGCTCGCCGTCGCCGGCGCCAACCTCCAGCCCGGCCAGGTGCTGATGATCAATGCCGAGCACGGTCAGGCCGAGGCCGTGCGGGCCGCAGCCGCCGTCGCCTACCGGCGCGGCGCGACCTTCGTGGACGCGGTCTACTTCGACCCGTACGTCAAGCGCTCGCGCATCGAGCACGCCGCCGGCGAGACGCTGGCGTTCGTCCCCGAGTGGCTCGGGCACGCCCGGCTCGCCCACGCGGCGGGCAAGGGCGCCCGCATCAACTTCGCCGGGATCACCGTCCCGGGCATCCTCGCCGGCCTCGACCCGGAGCGGCTCGGCCGCGACCACCTGCCGGTGCTGAAGGAGAACCTCGTGGTGCTGAACCAGCGCACGACGAACTGGTGCATCGTCCCCGCACCGCATCCCGGCTGGGCTGCCTTCCTGTGGCCGGAGCTCGCCCCCGACGACGCCTACGAGCGCCTCTGGGCCGAGCTCGAGCACGTGCTGCGGCTCGACGAGCCGGACCCGGTCGCCGCGTGGCGGGAGCGGATGGCGGTGCTCTCGGCGGTCGCCGCGCGGCTCGACGCGCGGCGGTTCGACGAGATCCACCTCGCAGGCCCCGGCACCGACTTGACCGTCGGCCTCTTCCGCTCGTCACGCTGGCAGGCGGCGGAGTTCAGCACCGTGGACGGGCTGACACATTTCCCGAACCTGCCGAGCGAGGAGATCTTCACGACCCCCGACCCGCGGCGGGTCGAGGGGCACGTGACGGCCACGAAGCCGCTCGTCCTGAAGGACGGCTCGATCATCCGGGGCCTGCGGGTCCGGTTCGAGGGCGGTCTGGCGGTCGCGATCGACGCAGACGAGAACGGCGAGGTCCTCGCCTCGCACCTCCGTGTCGACGCGGGCGGGATGCGGCTCGGCGAGCTTGCGCTCGTCGACGGCCAGGGGCGCATCGGCCCGCTCGGGACCGTCTTCTACACGACGCTCCTCGACGAGAACGCAGCCAGCCACATCGCGCTCGGCAGCGGCTACGACTTCGCCGTCGAGGACGCCGACGACCGGGCCGGCGTGAACGTCAGCGCCACGCACGTCGACTTCATGATCGGCTCGCCGGCACTCGACGTCACAGGCGTCACGGCGGACGGCGAGCGCGTGCCGGTGCTGCGCGGCGGTGTCTGGCAGATCTGACCCGGACGGGTTCCCGCGGCGGAGCGTTTCGCCCGCGGACTACCATCGGTCGGCATGACGGCGACGGGGATCCCGCTCACGGCCGACCTCGCAGGGCACGGGATCGAGCCGTCCGGCCGGGTGCTGCGGAACCCGTCGACGGTCGTGCTCTACACGCACGCGCTGCTCGGCGGCGAGGGTCGTCTGACCGAGGGCGGGCCGCTCGCAGTCGACACCGGCGTGCACACGGGCCGGTCGCCGAAGGACAAGTTCATCGTCGCGGAACCGGAGTCTGAGGGCCGCATCTGGTGGGGTGACGTGAACCGGCCGCTCACCGAGGAGCAGTTCGGCGGGTTGCGCGAGAAGGTGGTCGCCCGCCTCGGCGCGGCCGAGGTGCTGTACGTGGTCGACGCCTGGGCGGGCGCCGACCCGGCGCACCGGCTCGGCGTGCGCGTCGTGACGGCGCACCCGTATCACGCCCTGTTCGCCCGGACGATGTTCATCGACCTCGCCGACGACGAGGTCGAGGGGTTCTCGCCCGACGCGCTCGTGCTGCACACGCCGGAGCTCGAGGCCGATCCGGCGACCGACGGGACGCGGACCGGGACCTTCGTGGTGCTGCACCCGGGGCGGACCGAGCTGCTGGTCGGCGGGACGTTCTACGCGGGCGAGATCAAGAAGTCGATCTTCACGGTGCTCAACGACCGGCTGCCGCTCGAGGGCGTGTTCCCGATGCACTGCTCGGCCAACGTGGGCGAAGCGGGCGACGTGGCGGTGTTCTTCGGCCTCTCGGGGACCGGGAAGACGACGTTGTCGGCCGACCCGGGCCGGGCGCTGATCGGTGACGACGAGCACGGCTGGGGCACCGAAGGCGTCTTCAACTTCGAGGGTGGCTGCTACGCGAAGACGATCCGGCTGTCCGAGAGCGCCGAGCCGGAGATCTGGCGGGCGGCGCATTCGTTCGGGACGGTGCTCGAGAACGTCGTCGTCGACGAGGACGGCGTGGCGGATCTCGACGACGACACGAAGACCGAGAACACCCGCGCGGCCTACAAGCTGGAGCTGATCCCGCACGCGCTGCCGGCGAAGCGGGCCGGCCACCCGTCGACGGTCGTCTTCCTGACGGCGGACGCGTTCGGGATCCTGCCGCCGGTCGCCCGCCTGACCCGCGAGCAGGCGCTCTACTTCTTCCTCTCGGGGTTCACGGCGAAGCTGGCGGGCACGGAGATCGGGGTCACCGAGCCGCAGCCGACCTTCTCGACCTGTTTCGGCCAGCCGTTCCTGCCGCAGCCGCCGCAGGTGTACGCCCGGATGCTGGGCGAGAAGCTGCACGCGCACGGCTCGAAGGTGTGGCTGGTGAACACCGGCTGGACGGGCGGGCCCTACGGCGCCGGCGAGCGCATCCCGCTCGCCGCGACGCGGGCGATCCTTTCCGCCGCCCTCGGCGGTGAGCTCGAACAGGGCGGCTTCCGCACCGACCCGACGTTCGGGTTCCAGGTCCCCCTCGAGGCCCCCGGCATCGATGCCACCCTGCTCGATCCTCGCTCGACCTGGGCCGATCCCCACCACTACGACCGCAAGGCGGCCGAGCTCGCGGGCCTCTTCGCCGACAACTTCCGGCGCTTCGACGTCGACGACGAGATTCGGACCGCCGGGCCGCACCGTTGAGGCGGCGCCCCGTCATCTGGAAGCCGAGGTACGCGACCCGGCGCATGCGCGAGCGCGCCTGGGCCTCCGCCGACCTGGCGCGTGAGCGGTCGGTTCGCGCCCTCGGGAGCCCGCGCAGCAGGCCGTCGCTACTGACGCGACTCCTGCGCCGGTTCCGCTAGCTTCCGGGTTGATGGAAGCGACGCACGATGTGCTGGTCGTCGGGGCCGGCTGTGCCGGTATGCGCGCCGCGATCGAGGCCCACGATGCGGGCGCCGACGTCGGCGTCATCTCGAAGCTCCACCCGACCCGCAGCCACTCGGGCGCGGCCGAGGGTGGCATCAACGCCTCGCTCGGCAACTCGGGCGAGGACTCCTGGGAGTCGCATGCCTTCGACACCGTCAAGGGCTCGGACTACATCGGCGACCAGGACGCGATCGAGCTGTTCGCGCAGGAGGCGCCGGGCGACATCTACCAGCTCGAGAACTGGGGTGCGTTCTTCTCGCGAAACGCCGAGGGCAAGCTCGCGCAGCGGCCGTTCGGCGCCGCCGGCTCGCCCCGCACCGTCTACGCCGCCGACATCACCGGTCACGTCCTGATCCAGGTGCTCTACGAGCAGCTCGTGAAGCGGAAGATCAAGGTGTACGAGGAGTTCTTCGCCTGGAAGCTGGTCGAGCACGAGGGCCGCTGCCAGGGGGTGATCTCGTGGAACCTCCTCGACGGCGGGCTCACCACGATCGGCGGCAAGACGGTCGTGCTCGCGACCGGCGGCCAGGGGCGCATCTACCGCACGACCACGAACGCCT
>CAYXXE010000142.1:0-6087 GCA_964468985.1 uncultured Gaiellales bacterium
TGCCCGGCTCGTGGCCGGCCACCGCGTTCGTCGCCTGGTACAACGGCCACCCCGACTTCCAGGAGCTCGGGATCGACCTGGCCCACGAGCGCATCGTGATCGTCGGCAACGGCAACGTCGCGATCGATGTCGCCCGGATGCTCGCGCTCACCGCCGCCGAGCTCGCCTCGACCGACACCGTCGACGCTGTCGCCGACGCGATCGTGGGCTCGCCGCTGCGGGAGATCGTGCTGCTCGGCCGGCGCGGGCCCGTGCAGGCCGCGTTCACGCCACCCGAGCTCCAGGAGCTCGGGGAGCTGGCGGGCGCCGACGTCGCCGTCGACCCGGCCGAGCTCGTGCTCGACGCGGCAAGCGCTCGGGCGCTCGAGGAGGACCGCGAGCGCGCGCGCCGCAACGTCGAGCTGCTGCGCGAGTACGCGGCGCGCCCGCCGGCCGGCAAGCCGCGCACGATCCGCCTGCGCTTTCTCGCCTCGCCCGTGGCGATCCTGGGCAACGACCGCGTCGAAGCGGTCGAGGTGGTGCGCAACGAGCTGGTCGAAGACGGCGGCCGCATCGTCGCGCGCCCGACCGGTGAGCGGGAGGTGATCCCCTGCGGAGCCGTGTTCCGGAGCGTCGGCTATCAGGGCGTGCCGCTGCCGGGGGTGCCGTTCGACGCTGCGCGGGCGGTGATCCCCCACGAGTCGGGGCGCGTCCTCGGCACGGCTCGCACGTACTGCGCCGGGTGGATCAAGCGTGGGCCGAGCGGCGTGATCGGGACCAACAAGAAGGACGCCACCGAGACGGTCGAGGAGCTGCTCGCCGACGCTCGCGCGGGCAAGCTCGGCTCCGGCGGAGCGCCTGCCGACTCGCTCGAGCGGCTCCTGGAGTCGAAGGGCGCCGACTTCGTCGAGTACGACGGCTGGCAGGCGATCGACGCCGCCGAACGGGCCGCCGGCGAGCCGCTCGGCCGGCCGCGGGTGAAGGTCGTCCGCTGGGACGAGCTGCTCGACACCGGTCGCCGCTCGTAACCTCGCTAGCATCCGGGCGATGACCGAGGTGGACGCGAGACCCGAGCTCTGGGGCGGCGAGACGCGCAAGGCGATCGCCAACTTCCCCGTCTCGGGCGAGCCGATCCCGGTGCCGGTGGCCCGCTGGCTCGGCCGCATCAAGGCGGCCGCGGCCCGCGCCAACGGCGAGCTCGGGCTGCTCGACGCCGACAAGGCGCAGCGGATCGCCTCCGCGGCCGACCGCATCGCGAACGGCGAGCTCGACGACCAGTTCCCGATCGACGTCTTCCAGACCGGCTCGGGCACGTCGTCGAACATGAACGCGAACGAGGTGATCGCCGCCGTCGCCGGTGAAGGGGTCCACGCGAACGACGACGTCAACATGGGCCAGAGCTCGAACGACGTCTTCCCGTCCGCCGTCCATCTCGCCGCCCTCGACGAGATCGTCAACGACCTCCTGCCCGCACTCGACGGGCTCGCCGGCACGCTCCAGGCGAAGGCGGCCGAGTTCGCCGATGTCGTCAAGTCGGGCCGCACGCACTGGATGGACGCGGTTCCCGTCACGCTCGGCCAGGAGTTCGGCGGCTACGCGGCGCAGGTGCGCGAGGGGTCGGCGCGCGTGACTGCCACACTCGGCCGGCTCGGCCAGATCCCGCTCGGCGGCACCGCGGTCGGCACCGGCCTGAACACCCATCCGGACTTCGCGCGGCTCGTGCGCGAGCGCCTCCAGGCCGACACCGGCCTGACGATCTCGGCGCCCGCCGACCCGTTCGAGTCGCAGGCGGCCCGCGACGGTCTCGTCGAGGCCTCCGGCGCGTTGAAGACGGTCGCCGTCAGCCTCACCAAGATCGCCAACGACCTTCGCTTCCTCGGCTCCGGCCCGCGGGCCGGCCTCGGCGAGATCTTCCTGCCGGAGCTGCAGAAGGGCTCGTCGATCATGCCGGGCAAGGTCAACCCGGTCATCCCCGAGGTCGTCACGCAGGTCGCCGCGCAGGTGATCGGCAACGACCAGGCGATCACGGTCGGCGGCCTGCAGGGTCATTTCGAGCTGAACGTCTTCGTGCCGCTGCTGGCCCGCAACCTCCTCCAGTCGATCAAGCTCCTCGCCGCAGCGTGCCGCCTGCTCGACGAGAAGTGCGTGGCCGGGATCGAGGCGAATCGCGAGCAGTGCGAGAGCTACGCCGAGCTGACGCTCTCGGCAGCGACGGCGCTCAACCCGTACATCGGCTACGACAAGGCGGCCGAGATCGTCAAGATCGCCGCCGCCGACGGCAGGTCGCTGCGCGAGGTGGCGCTGGCCGAAGGGGTCGACGCCGCGATCCTCGACCAGGCGCTCGACTACCGGGCGATGGCCCGGCCGCACGGCTGAGGCAGAGTCGAACTAGACCTTCGAGGTCGAGCTAGACCTTCGAGGTCGAGCTAGACCTTCGAGACGCCCGAGCCGGTGACGTGGTTCACGGTGAACGTGGCGCGGTCGCCGCGGGCGCCCGTCGCCGTCACCGTCAGGTCGGTGCGGCCGTCGAACGAAAGGTGTCTGAAGGTGACCGTGAAGCGGCCGAGCGCGTTCGCGCGCACCGTCCGGACGAAGCGTAGGGTCTTCGTGCGCGCCTCGACGCGGACCGCTTCGAGAGCACCGAAGCGCAGGCCGGTGAGCGTCAGCGGTGTCCGGCCGGTGATGCGCAGGGCGGGCGCCGCGGGGTCGGGAGCGGCGGTCGCAGCAGTCGCCGCGGCGAGCGCGGCCGCTGCTGCCAGCGCCGCCGCCCTCATCGGCGTCAGTACGAGACGGCGCCGAGGCCGGTTTCGGCCGCGTGCCGCTGCTCGTCCGCTCGGTAGCTCGACCGCACGAGGGGGCCGGAGAAGACGCTCCCGAAGCCGAGCGCCTCGCCCTGCTCGCGGAGCCAGCGGAACTCGTCCGGATGCACCCAGCGGTCGATCTTCGCGTGCTTCGCCGACGGCTGGAGGTACTGCCCGATCGTCACCACGTCGACCCCGTGCGCCCGGAGGTCGCGGAGCGTCTCGACGACCTCGTCGTTCGTCTCACCGAGCCCGACGATGATCCCCGACTTCGTGAGGACGGGATAGTCGGCGATCTCCTTGGCGCGGCGGAGCAGGGCGAGCGCGCCGTCGTAGGAGGCGCGACCTCCGCGCATCCGGCGGTGCAGCCGCCGCACGGTCTCGATGTTGTGGTTGAAGACGTCGGGCCGGGCGCCGATCACGGTCTGCAGCGCCGCCTCCTCGACGTCGAGGAAGTCGGGCGTCAGCACCTCGACCGTCGCGTCGGGCAGCTTCGCCTTCAGCGCGCGGATCGTCGCGGCGTAGTGGCCTGCCCCCTTGTCGGGGACGTCGTCGCGGTCGACGGAGGTCACGACGACGTGTTTCAGCCCCATCTGGAGCGCCGTCTGCGCCAGCCGCAGCGGCTCGAGCGGGTCGACCGGCTCGTTGGGCGTCCCGGAGTTGACGTAGCAGTAGCGGCAGGCGCGGGTGCAGGTCTCGCCCAGGATCTGGAAGGTGGCGGTGCCGCGCCCCCAGCATTCGGCGATGTTCGGGCAGCGGGCCTCCTCGCAGATCGTGTGGAGCTTCGCGCCGTGGATCAGGGCCTTCACGTCGAAGTAGCTGCCGCTCTGCGACGGCGCCCGCACCTTCATCCAGTCGGGGCGGCGCGGACGATCGGCGACGGGCAGCGACGTCTCCATCGCCAGGCAGTCTAGACGCGTGCATCGGGTCTGCGTCTTCTGCGGCGCCTCCGCAGGACGGCTCACGGCCTATGCCGATTCGGCCCGGTCGTTCGGCGGCGTGCTCGCCCGCCGGGGCCTCGGCGTCGTCTACGGCGGCGGCCGGGTCGGGCTGATGGGGGCGCTCGCCGACGGCGCGCTGGCGGCCGGCGGCGAGGTGATCGGCGTCATCCCGCAGGCGCTCGTGGAGCGGGAGCTGGCCCACCCCGGGCTCTCGCGACTCGAGGTGGTCGCCTCCCTGCACGAGCGCAAGGGGCTGATGGCCGAGCTCTCGGACGCCTTCGTGGCGCTGCCCGGCGGCTTCGGGACGCTCGACGAGCTGCTCGAGCAGCTCACCTGGTCGCAGCTCGGGCTGCACGCGAAGCCGGTCGCGCTGCTCGACGTCGCCGGCTACTGGGCGCCGCTGATCGCGCTCGCCCGGCACGCCACCGAGGAGGGCTTCGTCCGCGAGGCCGACCTGGGCGCGATCGTCGTCGGCACCGACGCCGACGCGCTCGTCGATGCGCTGGTCGCGAGCGAGTCGCGGCCCCGGCCGCGCCCGAAGTGGTCGCCGCCCGCCTGAGCGGCGGGCTCAGACCCGCGCAGCGAGCTGCTCGTGCACCGGCTGCGCCCACAGGCCCGCCTCGTGCGCCGGCAGCTCCTCGAACGTCAGGCCGAAGACCTCGGCGAGCGTCGCCGCCGCCGGCTCCCGCACGTCGCTCACCGACACCGGCCGGCCGAGCTCCCGGGCCAGCGACGTGAACTGGTAGCCGTCCAGCCCGCAGGCCGTGATCCAGTCGGTGAACGGGGCCGGGTCGAGGTCGACGTTCAGCGCATAGCCGTGGGTCGACACCCACTTCGTCAGATGGATGCCGATGCTGGCGAGCTTGCGCGGCGGCTGTTCCAGCCAGACCCCGGTCAGTCCCTCGATCCGCGTCGCGACCACGTCGAAGGCGCCGATCGTGCGGATCAGGGCCTCCTCGAGGTCGCGGCAGTACTTCTTCACGTCCTGGCCGTGCCGGGTGAGGTCGAGGATCGGGTAGCAGACGAGCTGGCCCGGCGCGTGGTAGGTCGACTTGCCGCCGCGGTCGACCTCGACCACCGTCACCTCGGCGCCGTCGGGGATGTGCACCTCGCCGGGCTCGGTGCGCCGGCCGAGGGTGACCGTCGGCGGATGCTCGAGCAGGAGGACGACGTCCGGGATCGCCCGCTGCGACACGGCGGCCGCGAGCGAGCGCTGGAGCGTCAGCGCCTCGTCGTAGTCGACGACGCCGAGGTTGAAGAGATACGCGCCCCGGCGATCAGTAATCGCTCTCGCCCCAGGTCTGGAGCCGCTCGCGCAGGTCGCGCAGGAACCGTCCCGCGTAGGCGCCGTCGACCAGCCGGTGGTCGTAGGTGAGCGTGAGGTTCATGATCGAGCGGATCGCGATCGCGTCGGAGCCGGCCTCGTCGGTGACGACCCACGGCCGCTTGACGATCGCGTACGTGCCGAGGATGCCCGCCTGCGGCTGGCTGATGATCGGCGTCCCGTGGAAGGTGCCGTAGCCGCCCGGATTGGTGATCGTGAAGGTGCCGCCGGTGACGTCGTCGGGTGTCAGCTGCTTGCTGCGGGCACGCGCCGCGATGTCGGCGATCGACTTCGCCATGCCGAGCAGGTTCAGCGTCTCGGCGTTCTTCACGACCGGCACGATCAGCCCCTTGCCGTCGGCCAGCTCCACGGCAAAGCCGAGATTCACGAAGTTCCTCGTGACGATCCGGTCGCCGCGGAGCTCGCCGTTGACGTACGGGTGGTCGCGCAGCGTCTCGACCGTCGCCCGCGCGATGAAGGCGAGGTAGGTGGGGTTGACCCCGTAGGCCGCCTGGTACTCCTTCTTCGCCCGCTCGCGCAGTGCCGCGACCTTGGTCATGTCGACCTCGATCGCACTCGTCACGTGGGCGGAGGTGTCGAGCGAGTTGCGCATGTGCTCGGCGATGCCGCGTCGCATGGCGGACAGCGGCTCGAACGTCTCGCCGGGCGCCGGCTCTGCGGCTGCCGGCGCGGCGGGGGCGGCGGGCTTCGGCGCCGGCACTGCCGGCGTCTCGGCGACCGGGGCGGCCGCGACCGGGCCGGCGACGGGCTCCGCTGTAGGTGTCGCTGCCGGCGCCGGTGCCGCTGCCGGAGCGGGCTCCGGCGTCGTCGCGGCGGCGGGTGCCGGGGCCGTCGCGCCCGACTCGATGAACCCGAGGATGTCCTTCTTCGTCACGCGGCCGCCGGTCCCGGAGCCGGGGATCCGGGTCGCGTCGATGCCGTGCTCGGCGGCGATGCGCGCGACGACCGGCGAGATGAACGCCCGGCCGTTGCCCGCGAGCTCGGGCTCGTCCGCCTCGGCGGCCACGGCGGGTCCGACCGC
>CAYXXE010000143.1:0-6072 GCA_964468985.1 uncultured Gaiellales bacterium
TCGGCGAGCGCGGCGTCAACCTCTCCGGCGGCCAGCGCCAGCGCGTCGCGCTCGCCCGGGCCCTGGTCGCCGGCGCGCGGATCATCGTGCTCGACGATCCCATGTCGGCGGTCGACACGCAGACCGAGCGGCACCTCGTCACCGGCCTGCGTCCCGCCCTGGCAGGGCGGACGGTGCTGCTCGCCGCCCAGCGGCTGTCGACCGTGCAGGTCGCCGACCGCGCGGTGGTGCTCGACGACGGCGTGATCGTCGAGGAGGGCCTGGTCGCCGACCTGCTGGCGCGCGGCGGCGCCTTCGCCGCTCTCTTCGGAGAGGAAGTCGTTGCCGCCTAGCAGGCACACCGGCCTCTCCCGGCTCGGCCGCTACCTCCACGGGCGGTACCGGCGGGTCGCGGCGCTGTCGGTCGTCGGAATCGCCATGGCGGCCGCGCCGGTCGCGGCGCTGTTCGTCGTCCAGGACGCGATCGACAACGGGATGCGCGGCCACGACCGCAGCCGGCTGCAGCGCGACGTCCTCGTCTACCTCGCGATCAACGCGCTCGCCTGGTGCCTGCAGACCACGCTCGTCCGCGGCCTCGCCCGGGTCGGCCAGGATCTCGTGCTGGCGCTGCGCCGCGATCTCTTCGATCACCTGACGACGCTGTCGCTGCGCTACTTCGGCGGCCAGAAGGCCGGCTGGATCATCGCCCGCCTCACCTCCGACGTCGACGCGCTGTCGGACGTGCTCTCGCAAGGGCTCACGACGCTCGTGGTGAACACGCTCACACTGCTCGCCGCCGTCTGCGGCCTGTTCATCCTCGACTGGCGCCTCGGCTGCGTCGCGCTCGTGATCCTGCCGCCCACGATCGTCCTCACGCGTGTCTTCCAGGTGAAGTCCCACGCGGCGTTCCTGCGCGTCCGCGAGACGATCGCCGCGCTCACGGCCCAGATCGCCGAGTCTGTCGCGGGCGTCGCGGTGATCCAGGCGTTCGGCCGCGAGCGGGCGTTCCTCGACGACTTCGACGCCGCCAACGACGCGAACCGGCGCACGAACACGTACGCGCAATGGCTCAACTCGCTGTTCTTCCCCGGCATCGAGTTCCTTGGCATCGTCGCGATGGTCGCCGTGCTCTGGGTCGGGAGCCGCCTGCTCGGCCAAGGCACGCTGACGCTCGGGACGCTCGTGTCGGGCGTCTTCCTGCTCAACCTCGTCTTCCAGCCGCTCCAGGAGCTCTCCGACCTGTACGGGCAGGTGCAGTCGGCCGGGGCGGCGATGGAGAAGATCAGCCTGGTGCTCGACACGGAGCCCGAGATCCACGACGAGGCGGGCGCGCGGCCACCGGGGCGCATCGAGGGCGACCTGCTGATCGACCACGTGACGTTCGCCTACGGCGCCGAGCCGATCCTGCACGACGTGGCGATCCACGTGCCGGCGGGGAGCTGCCTCGCGCTCGTCGGGGAGTCGGGCGGCGGCAAGTCGACAACGGCGAAACTCGTCGGCCGCTTCTACGACCCCGACGAGGGCGCGATCCTGGTCGACGGCGCCGACCTGCGCTCACTTGAGCTGCGCGCCTACCGTCGGCAGCTCGGCGTCGTGCTCCAGGATCCGTTCCTCTTCGCCGGCACGATCGCCGACAACGTGCGGTTCGCCCGGCCCGAGGCGACCGACGAGATGGTGGCCGACGTGGCCCGCGCCGTCGGTGTCGAGCGGATCGCCCGCCGGTTCGAGCGCGGCCTGCTCCACGAGGTGCGCGAAGGCGGCGCCGGGCTGTCGGCGGGTGAGCGCCAGCTGATCTCGATCGCCAGGGCGCTGCTGGCCGACCCCCGCATCCTGATCTTCGACGAGGCGACGTCGAACATCGACCGGCCCGCCGAGGCGCTGATCGAGCAGGCGCTCGACCGCCTGCTGCAGGGCCGGACGTCGATCATCATCGCGCACCGCCTGGCCACCGTCCGCCGGGCCGACGAGATCGTCGTGCTCGAGCACGGCCGCATCGTCCAGCGCGGGCGGTTCGATGCGCTAATTGCGGACGAGGGGCCGTTCCGGCAGCTCGCGCGCGAGCTCGAGCGGTTCGAGCCTCAGGCCGAGCAGGGAGGTGACGACGCCCGCGGCGCCGACTCTGCGCCGGAACAGTCGGCCGGCCCGCGACAGCCGGCGCCGGTCGTCGGCAGCCGCGACAGCAGCTCCCGCAGCGTCACGAGCTCCGAGCTCGAATAGCGGCCGAGAAAGACGTCGTCGATGTCGTCGAGGTGGCTCGGCCCCGCCTCGCGCAGCTTGGCGTGGCCCGCGTCGGTCAACTTCGCGTACGAGACGCGCCGGTCGGAGTCGCAGGTCTCCTTGCCCACGAGGCCCGCGGCCTCGAGGCCGTCGAGCAGCCGGGTGATGCCCGACGCGGTCAACAGAACGCTCTGCGCGAGATCGACGCGGCGCATCCGGCCGCCCTCGGCATGCGACAGGTGCAGAAGGACCTCGTAGTCGTTCAGCGTCAGCCCGTGCCCGCGCTGCAGCTGCGCCGAGAGCTCGTTCGTGATCGCGGCATGGGCACGCAGGAACAGCACCCACGGCTCCAGCCGGGTGGGCAGCTGGGAGCGGTCGGCGGGCTCGCTCGGGCGCACGGGCTGGTCGGTTTGGCTACTCATAGTTGCGCCCTCAAGGATACCCACTTTGTGCGGGTTGTCGCTGACTCAGATTAGACGATCCGGCCGAAACCTTCCACCCGGGACATCGGGCGGATGCGGCGCATCACCTGCCCGCCGTTCGAGTCGTTGCCGACGGCCGTGTTCCCCTCGATCGTGCGCAACCGCGCGCCCGGCAGCGGCCGCTCGACGAGGCCGACGTGATCCGGCACGCCCCCGTCCCAGTTGAAGACGACGATGTCACCGGGGCGCGGCTCCGCGTCGACGAGCCACCGCCCGGTCGCGCGGAGCCACGCCTCGAGCAGGGGCACCGACGACATGCCGCGGCGCCAGGCGCCCGGATGACCGCGGCCGAGCGTCACGCCGGCGCCCTCCGCGAAGCAGTACGACACGAAGATCGCGCACCAGGGCACGCCGTTCTCGCCGAACCACTCGCCGAACGGCGTCCGGTTCGAGCCCGGCGGCTCCTCGCGAACACCGAGATTTCGCCGCGCCACCGCGAGGGCGCGGAGCCCAGCTGCCGCAGCAACAACGGTCACATCCATCGTGGCCCTCCGTCGTCGCCGATTCGATTGGGCGCGAGCCTACAGGTCGCGCCGCGAGAACGCGACGAGCGCCAGCCCGACCACGAGCACGAGGTACGCGGCGGCCCAGCCGAGCAGCGGGCCGCGGGCGTGCTCGGAGCCGCCGAACGGGCCGAGCTTCAGCACGAAGGCGGCGAACCCGCTCGTGTCGACCGTGAGGCGGTGCAGGGCATCCTCGTAGAGCGCGTCGAACGGCAGGAACCACCAGGCGATGCGCGAGATGTGGCGGAGCGTCGGCGAGTCGATCGCCCGGCCGATCTCGCCGAGCAGCCCGGTGAGCAGCCCGGCCCCGAAGATCATCAGCGTCCCGATGCCGTTCGCGATCGGGGCGAGGAACACCGAGCCGGCGAGTGCGAGCGCGGCCACGATCACCACCGCGCCGGCGACCTCGAGGCCGGGAGCGACCACGCGGTCGGGCACCCACGAGCCGGCCCAGTCGGTGATCCCGACGGCAGCGAAGTAGACGAGCAAGACGTAGACGACGCACACCAGGGCAGCGCCCGCGAACCGGGCGAGCAGGAGCTGCGCCCGCCCGACGGGGCGGACGACGAGCGGCTGCAGCAGGCCGGCCTCCGCGTCGCCCCGGACGACGTTGAGGGTCAGGAACACCGACAGGACTCCTCCGAGGAACAGGATCGCGAACATCGCGAGGCCGAACACCGTCGCCCCGGTGAGCGCCTTCGGGTCGAGCGACTCCTGACCCGGCCCGGCGAAGTTGGCGGCGTCCTTGAACGCGGCATCGACGCCCCAGCCGTAGAGACCGAGGAAGAGCGCCGTCAGCACCAGCACGACGGCGAACATCTTCCGGCGCAGGCTCTCGCGCAGGCCGTAGAGGACGATCGCCGTCACTCGACCACCTCCAGGTAGACGTCCTCGAGGCTCGACCGGACGACCCGCACCGCGAACACGTCCTCCCCCGCCGAGACGAGCTCGCGGACCAGCCGCGGCACGTCCTCACGGCGGGCGTCGGGAAAGCGCTGTAACCCGGTCCCGGTCTCGACCTCCACCCCGCCCTGCCGGCGCAGCTCGTCGGGCGGGCCGGCCGCGACGACGCGGCCGTGGTCGACGATCACGACGTGGTCGCAGACGAGCTCGACCTCGGACAGGAGATGCGAGTTCAGGAGGACCGACGTCCCGCGCTCGCGCAGCCGCTCGAGCAGCGCCCGCACGACGCGCCGGCCGGCCGGGTCGAGCGCGCTCGTCGGCTCGTCGAGCAGCAGCAGGCGGGGCTCGCCGACGAGCGCCTGCGCGATCCCGAGCCGCTGCTGCATCCCCTTGGACATCGCGGCGACGCGCGTCTCGCGCGCGTGGTCGAGCCCGACGAGCTCGAGCAGCTCGAGGCGCTCGGCCGCACCCCGCGCCGAGCCCGCGAGGCGCTGGTGCAGGGTCAGGACCTCGTCGGCGCTCATCCAGCCGGGAAAGCGGAAGAGCTCGGCGAGATAGCCGAGCGACGCCCGGGCCGCAGACGAGCCGGCCGGGAAGCCGCAGACCTCGACCGTGCCGGCCGTCGGGCGCACCAGGCCGCAGGCGATCTTGACGAGCGTGGACTTGCCGGCCCCGTTCGGCCCGAGCAGCCCGACCAGCTGCCCCGCGCCCACCTCGAGCTCCACCCCGGCCAGCGCCTCGGTCCGTCCGTAGCGCTTTCGGAGCCCGGTGACGGCGAGCGCGGCAGCCACTGCAACGGACGATACCCGCTGTCACACCTTATTTGACGTATGCGTTCTGCTTATGTACCTTGCGCGACGGAGCTTTCCCAGCAAGCCAATGGACAAAGTCGAGACGGGGCCTGTCCAGGCCGTGTCCGTCGAGAGCTGTCCGTTGCACACCCCGCGTTCGCACTCACCGAGGAGATTCATGACCCGCACCCGTTCCGTTGCCGCTGCCGTGCTCGCAGCGCTCGTGCTCACGACCGTCGCCGCCGCAGCGAGCAAGGGCACGACGCTCTCGCTGGTTGCCTACTCCACCCCGAAGCCGGTGATCGCAAAGATCATCCAGGCGTGGCAGCAGACGCCCGACGGCAGCGGCGTCTCCTTCACGACGTCGTTCGGTCCGTCGACCAACCAGGCGAAGGCCGTCGCCGCCGGCCAGCCGGCCGATCTGGTGTTCCTCTCGACCGGCGACGACGTGAACCTGCTCGTCGACGCCGGGCTGGTCAACGCGACCTGGAACAAGCAGAGCTACAACGGCATCGCCGCCGACACGGTCGTCGTGTTCGCGGTGCGTGACGGCAACCCGAAGCACATCAAGGGCTGGGCCGACCTGGTGAAGCCCGGCGTGCAGGTCGTGACGCCGAACCCGTTCAGCTCGGGCTCGGCGAAGTGGAACATCCTCGCCGCCTACGGCGCACAGCGCGCGCTCGGCAAGACCGACGCGCAGGCAACGGCGTACGTGAAGCAGCTCTTCACCCATGTCGTCTCGCAGGACACGTCGGGCAGCAATGCCACGAACACGTTCCTGTCGGGCAAGGGCGACGTGCTGATCACGTACGAGAGCGAGGCGATCAACGCGCGCCTCGTCGGTAAGAACATCCAGTACGTGATCCCGCGCCAGACGATGCTCATCGAGCTGCCTGCGGCCGCGATCAGCAAGAGCCAGAATCTCGACAAGGTGAACTCGTTCCTGCGCTTTCTCAAGTCGGTGCCCGCGCAGGAGCTGTTCGCCCAGTACGGCTTCCGGCCGGTCAACAAGACCGTCGCCGCCGAGCCGACCGTCGTGAAGGAGTTCCCGGCACGGCCGGGCATCTTCAAGATCGACGCGAAGTACATCGGCGGCTGGCGGAACGCCGACAAGGTGTGGTTCGACCCGACCAACGGGCGCATGGTCCAGATCGAGCAGGCCGACGGGGGGCCGACCACTGGCTAGCGTCGCCGGCG
>CAYXXE010000144.1:0-6067 GCA_964468985.1 uncultured Gaiellales bacterium
TGCACCAGACGAACTCGAGGATGTCGGGATGGTCGACGTCGAGGACGACCATCTTGGCCGCGCGGCGCGTCTTGCCGCCCGACTTGATCGTGCCGGCGGACGCGTCGGCGCCTCGCATGAACGAGACCGGGCCCGACGCGTAGCCGCCCTTCGACAGTTGCTCCTTCGACGAGCGGAGCCGAGACAGGTTGATGCCCGAGCCGGAGCCGCCCCGGAAGATCACGCCCTCGCGCCTGATCCAGTCGAGGATCGAGTCCATCGAGTCCTCGATCGAGAGGATGAAGCAGGCCGAGCACTGCGGCTTCTCCTCGAAGCCGACGTTGAACCACACCGGCGAGTTGAACGCCGCCAGCTGGTTGACGAGGATCGCCTTCAGCTCGTCCTCGAAGGTCTGCGCCTCGTTCTCGTCGACGAAGTAGCCGCCGTTGCGGCCCCACGTCCCGATCGTCGCGACGATGCGCGTGATCATCTGCTTCACCGAATGCTCGCGCTCGGGGCTCGACATGCGGCCCCGGAAGTACTTCTGCGCGACGATGTTGGTGGCGGTCTGCGACCAGAACTTGGGGAACTCGACGTTCTTCTGCTCGAAGGCCGGCCCGTTCTTGCCCGGGATGTGGGCGTCGCGGATCTCCCATTCGATCTCGTCGAACGGGTCGCGCCCCTCGATCGTGAACAGGCGGCGGACGGCGAGGCTGGCATCCTCGTCGACGACGCTGTTGCGAAGCTCGTCGGGGTCGATCTGGACTGTCTTCTCGTCTACGGATGCCATATCTCGGGTCCTTTCGCTCCTTGAAATCTAGTCGCCGGCACCCCCGTGCCGCGGTGTCGGATTACCGCCTCGGTCGCGTCTCGCTGCCGAGGGTGGCTGGCGGGCCTGGAAACGATAGGGAGGGGACCTGTCGGACAAGCCGGCGTGCCCGGAGGCCCGCGCGGCGACCGCCGGTCAGCGCGTGCGGAAGCGCTTGAACACGAGCCCGCCGGCGCCGGCGAGCACGAGCAGGACGGCCAGGCCGCCCAGCACGAGGAGTGGGACGGGGAGCGAGTCGGCGCTCCCCGGGGAGAGGTCCTGGACCGCCTTCGTCAGGCCCTTGCTCTTCTGCCCGACCCCGGTCGTCGTGGTGGTCGTCGTGCCCGGCCGGGTGCCCTTGGGATGGGGGTTGCTGCCCGGCGTGATCGGATACGTGGACGAGGTGTCGACCGTCGTCGCGGTTGCCGGAGGCGGCGGGATCTGCGTGTTCGCGTTGACCTTCTTGTGCGCCTTCGTCTCGACGGCGATCGCGCTCTGGAGCGCGCGCTCGATGTCGTCGTGCGCGCTCGAGTAGATCGCCACGTCGGGCGGCAGGTGCTTCAGCGCCTCCGTGTAGCAGTGGATCGCGTAGGTGTGGTCGATCCGCCCGCCGTACCATTCGTTCAGAAGCGACTTCCAGCAGGGCACCGAGGCCGCGGCCGGACGCGCGACGGCGACCAGCGATGCGACGAGCAGCGCGGCGGCGACGAGGGCGATCCGGGATGCGGTCTTCGCGAGCAGGTTCATGGCACAGCGACGGGAGACGTCGACCGGACTGTTCGGGTGGGGCACGTCAAGCTGAGGCGCATGGATGATGCCGATGCTGCCGGACGCCGGTATGGCGCAGGTGGCCCGCGTGTAAGGCTTTTGTGAGATGGCCGACCGGTAGTAGATCGTTCCGCCGATGCGCATCAGCCGCGACTGGCCGCTCGGGCTCGGCCTCGTCCTCTGCGCGGCGTCGCTCTTCCTCGGCGGTGCCGCCCAGAGCGGCCCGCTGACGTGGCTCGGCGGCGGCGCGCTGCTGCTGGCGCTCATGCTGCTGGCCGTGCGCGGCGCTCCGGCCGGAGCCGTGCGGCTCGTGCCGCTGGCAGGGCTCGCGGCGTGGTCGGCGCTGTCGATCCGCTGGTCGACGCTGCCCGACGCGTCGTGGGACTACGCCGACCGCGCCCTCGTCTACCTGCTGCTCGCGCTCGTCGGGCTGTGGTTCGCGGGCCGGACGCGCGAGCTGGCCGCCGGGCTCGCCGTCCTGCTCGGCGCGGTCGTCTTCTGGGCGCTGCTCGGCAAGGTCGTCCCGACGCTGCCAGGCGACTACCAGTCGCCGCTGGCGCGCCTCCGGGGCCCCGTCGGGCTCTGGAACCAGCTCGCTCTCCTCGGCGCGTTCGCGCTCCCGCTCGCCCTCTGGGCCGCGACCCGCCTGCGTGTGCCCGGGACGCTGCTCGCGTACGGCTGGCTCGTCGCGCTGCTGCTCACCTACTCCCGCGGCGGCCTCGCGGTGGCGGTGCTCGTCGTCGCTGCGTGGCTCGCCTGCTCCGACCGGCGGGCCGACGGGCTCGCGACGCTCGTCGCGGCGGCCCTCCCGGCGGGGGCGGTGGTGGGGCTGGCGTTCGCCCTGCCGGGCGTGACGAGCGACGGCCAGAGCTCGCACGTCCGCTGGCACGACGGGCTCGTGCTCGGAGGTGCGCTCGTCGTGGGCGCCGCCGTCGCCGCGGCGCTCACCCGCCTGCCGCGGCCGCGCGCGCGGCCCGGCCTGCGGCGGCTGGCGCTCGGCGTGGCCGCGGTCGCGGTGCTCGCCGCGGTCGCGGTGGCGCTCCTGAAGGCCGGCTCGGCGTGGCGCAGCTTCACGAGCTCGGCCGAGGTGGGCAACGGCGGCAACCGGCTCGGCTCGGCGGGGTCGAACCTCCGCTGGACCTGGTGGCAGCAGGCCTGGCGCGGGTTCACCCACCACGTGCTGCACGGGACGGGCGCGGGTTCCTTCCGGCTCACGAACCTGCTGTACCGCAGGAGCTCGGCCGACACCGTCACCGAGCCGCACGACCTCCCCCTGCAGTTCCTCAGTGAGACCGGGGTGGTGGGAGCGCTGCTCCTGGCGGGCAGCGTCGCGGCGCTGCTGCAAGGCTCCGTCCGCCGCTTCGCCTCCCGCCGGGGCGGCCCCGAGCTCGCGCTGGCCCTGATCCTGCCGGCGTTCCTGCTCCACTCGCTCGTCGACGTGGACTGGGACTACGTCGCCGTCGCCGCCCCGGCGTTCCTCGCGGCGGGCGCGCTCGCCGGCCGGGCCGGGGCGGAGCGGCGCGTCTCGGGTTTCGCCGTGCTCGCCGGGCTCGGAGTCGCGCTGGCGCTGTTCGGAGCGCTGCTGCTGCCCTGGCTCGGCCACCGCTGGGCCGGGCAGGCTCTGACCGACGTCACCTCCGGACGGCCGGCGCCGGCGGCGCAGATGGCGCGCCGGGCCCGCGCGGTCGACCCGCTGCTCGTCGACCCGCTCTACACACTGGCGCTCGCCGCCGAGGAGCAAGGCCACGTCCCCCGGGCGTACGCCTTCTACGTCGAGGCGACCCGGAAGCAGCCCGCGAACCCCGACACCTGGCGCGCGGCGGGGCTCTTCGCGTGGAGCCAGAACTGCCCGCGCGCGACGTACGACAACCTCGTCCACGCCACCGGGCTCGACCCGTATGCCGACCCCCAGGAAGGCGGCGGGGCGATCTACAACAAGGCGCTCGCGATCGTCAACGCGGGGAAAGCTGCCTGCTGATCAGGCGTTCGCTCTGAGCCTGGCGGCGCTCAGCTCGGCGGCGTGCAGCGCGAACGCAGTGCGCGCGGCGTCGGTCCCGCCGATCGCGTACACGCCGCTCAGGACCCGGCCCCTCACCTGGTAGACCGCCACGGTGCCGACCGTCGTCACCTTGCCGGCGACGGTCGCCGTCTCGTCGTCGAGGATCGCGACCGAGCCGGGAAGGAGTCTCGGGTCGGTCAGCCGGCGCAGCTTTCGTGACGCGGCGACGGTGCCGACGGCGTTGCGCGCGACCCGCCCGGTCGGGCAGGTGGCGACCGCGTGGCCGAGCTCCCGCAGCGCCTGCTCTGCACCGCCCGGCGTGTACGTGACGACCTCGTTCGACGCCTCGAACGGAGCCGACGCGTTCGTGTAGCGGACCTGGAGGCGGGCGACGCGCAGCACCTCGCTGGGGTACGTCAGGCCGCAGAAGTCGAGCGTCACCTGCCCCTGAACCTGCGTCCCGCCCGGGATCAGCGTGCCCGTGTAGCCGGCTCCGATCTGCGCCGGAGCGAGGACGACCTTGCCGAGCAGGGCGGTGTCGGCCGCCGGCGCGGTGACGGTGGCGAGCTTCTGCAGCTGCGCGGGCGTCATCACGTCGGTCGCAGCCGGGAGCGCGATCGGGGCGACGGCGGCGCCGAAGCGCCCGAAGCCGACGACGATGCGCAGCGCGATCGCCGGCTCACCGGGCACGCCGAGCGCCAGCGTCTCGAGCTCGCGATGGACGTAGCCGTCGGCGCCGATCCAGAGCTCGAGGCCGGCCCGGGCGCGATCGACGCTCGAGGCAGAGCCCGGGCCCAGCACCTGCTCGAACTGGGCGGCCAGCCGCGGCGCGTCCGCGAGCGCGACCTCGCCGGTGGAGCGGGTCACGGCGACGCCAGCGTGGCTGGTCGGGCCGGTGGCCTTCACCCCCGTCAGCGCGCCGATCGCGTCCAGCGCGTCCTTGCCGACCGACCAGGTGCCCACGCCGAGCGTCGCAGAAGCGTCGCCGACCACCCAGTGCTTCACGCGGGCGTCCCTCGCGTGGAGCGAGTCGAGCAGCGGATAGTGGACGTAGACCTTGCCCGCCGCAACGATCTCGTCGTCCGGGCTGTGCCCCGGCGCGGCGCCGGGCAGCGTCAGGACGTACCGGCCCCGGTCGTGGGCCCGGTCGGCGACTCCGGTGAGGTGGGCCCGCGTCGTGCGGCCCCCTTGCGTGGCGACGATCGACAGGTCGAGCGTGAACGACGACACGGCGGCCGTCTTCAGCTCGGCGGCGACGAGTGGCGCCGTCGGAGACGGAGCGGCGCCCGCCTGCGAGGCGACGGCGATCAGGAGTGCTGCGGCGAGAGCGCCTGCGAGGTGCATCCGCCGAGGGTAGTCGGCGCGGGCCCCTTCGAGAGGCTCTCAGCCGACGCCGAGGATCAGCGCGAGCTTCGCGCCGTGCAGCGCGGCCGTCTTCAGGCCGTCGAGCGGGCCGACGACCTTCAGCTTCAACTCGCGGGCGAGGCGGATCCCCTCGGCGCGGTAGCCGGGGCGGTACATGACGACGGTGGTGGCGTAGTCCTGGCGGGTCGCGTTACCGGTGGCGAGCACCGGGTAGCCGAGGCGGTGGAGGGTCGCCGACTCGCTCGCGGCGGCGCCCGTGCGGCCGTTGCCGTTCAGCACCAGGATCCCGGTGCGGGCCCGCGGAACCTTCGCCGCGATCACCGTGAACTGCTTCGGCACGGCCAGCGTCCCATGCACCGGCGTCAGCCGCTTCGGCACGGTCGCGTGCGCGTGCCGGACGGCCGCGGGGTGCCTGGTGGCCGACGAGAGCGGCCGGGCGAGCAGCATCGCGCCGAGGACGATCAGGGCGACCAGCTCGAGAACGGCGACCAGCGTCGCGACGAGGGTCGCGGTGCGCCAGGGGCGGACGAGGGGGTTGGTTGCGAAAAGTGGAGCCTGCAAGGACCCACCGATTCGCCGGTGCTAGCTCGAGTCCTTCCGCATCCAGGCCCACGTCAGCGCCAGCCCGCTCTCGATGCTCGTCTTCGGGCGCCAGCCGAGCTCGCGCTCGATCAGGCCCGCGTCGAGCACGGAGCGCCGCACGTCGCCCAGCCGCGCGGGCTCGAGCCGCGGCGCGTGCGCCACCCCGGCGACCGCGGCGCAGGCCTCGTGGAGCTCGGCGACGGTGAGCTCGCGGCCGGTGCCGACGTTGTACGGGCCGCCCGATCGCCCCACGGCGGCGAGCAACGCGTCGACGATGTCGGAGACGTAGACGAAGTCGCGCACCTGCAGGCCGTCGCCGAAGATGATCGTCTCGTCGCCGCGTGCGAGCCGCTCCAGGAAGATCGCCACGACGCCGCCTTCGAGGCCGGCGTCCTGGCGGGGGCCGTAGACGTTCGCGAAGCGCAGCGCGATGTTGCTCTGGCCGTGGATGCGATTCCAGCCGCCGAGGTACTCCTCGCCGCACTTCTTGGCGATCCCGTAGGCCGACAGCGGCAGGAACGGGAAGCTCTCGTCGACCGGGCCGGGGCACTCGCCGTAGCCGGCGC
>CAYXXE010000145.1:0-6053 GCA_964468985.1 uncultured Gaiellales bacterium
CTCGTCCTCGCAGTCGAGCAGCGAGAGCTGGCAGCCGTCGCAGGAGGCGAACTTCCAGACGGCGAGAGTGGGCTTCGCGGCGCTCACAGCTCGCGCACCGCCAGCAGCCGCTCGAGGTCGGAGTAGCGATAGACGGCACCGTCGCGGCAGATCAGCGTCGGGCCGAGCTGGCAGTGGCCGCAGTGGCCGAGCCCACAGCGCATGTTGCGCTCCATCGAGAGGTAGATCGATTCGGGCGGGACACCGCGCTCGAGGAGCGCGCGGGCCGAGTAGTGCATCATGATCTCGGGGCCGCAGACGAACGCCACGGTGGCGGCCGGATCGAACCGGGCGCCGGCGATGAGCTTCGGGACGACGCCGACCTTGCCGAGCCAGCCGCCCTCGGCGCTGTCGACCGTGACGTCGACCTGGACGTCGAAACGGCCGCGCAGGCGGTGGAGCTCCTCGCGGTAGAGCAGGTCGGCGGGGGTACGGCTGCCGTACAGCACCGCCACTTCGCCGAACTCGCTGCGCCGCCGCAGCACCTCGTGGACGGCGGGACGGAGCGGCGCGAGGCCGATCCCGCCCGCCACGATGACGACATCGCTCGTGACGGCCTCGGCGACGGGCCACGTGTTGCCGAACGGCCCGCGGACGCCGAGGACGGCCCCGGGGCGTGCCGCGCAGATCGCGCGGCTCACCGCGCCCACCGCACGCACCGTGTGGGTGAGCGGGCCGTCCGGGGAGCCGCCCGACACCGAGATCGGCACCTCGCCGATCCCGAACGCGTAGAGCATCGTGAACTGGCCCGGGGCGACCGAGAGCCGCTCGCCCGCCACGGGCTCGAGCTCGAGCGTCCACGTGTCGCGGAGCTCGCGCCACCGGCGCGTCACCCGGAACGGCGCGGGCGCCATCGGGCCGGGCGGCAGGTGCGCCTCAGTCTGTGTCAGCGTGGCCATAGACGTCCAGGAGTCGCAGCCTGGTGTGCTGGAGGCGCTCGACGACGATCCGGGCGAAGCGCGACATCAGGTCGTAGCCGAGCCTCGGGTCGGCCTCGCACTTGCCGCGCAGGCAGGTGCCGTCGAAGCTCGTCGCCCGGACGAGTGACAGCGCGCGGGCGTCGAAGCTCCAGCGGTGCGGCGGGAAGAGCCAGGACCACCCCACCACCTCGCCCGCCTCGAGGGTCTCGATCGTGACCGGCCCGCGCGCGGGCACGAAGGTCTCGAGCGCGACGCTGCCGTGCCGGAGGACGTAGAACCGGTCGGCCTCCGTCCCGTCGCGGAACAGCAGCTCGCCCTCCTGGAACCGGACGTTGGTGCCGCAGCCGGCGATCAACTCGAGCTCGGCGGCGGTCAGGCCCTGGAAGAGCGGCACGTCGTGGAGTAGCGCTTCAATCGTGTCCATCGTCGGCTCCCTCGCTCGCGCGGATCGCGGTCAGCTCCTCGGTGACGTCGATGCCGACCGGGCACCAGGCGATGCACCGCCCACAGCCGACGCAGCCGGAGCTGTCGAACTGGTCGTACCACGTGCCGAACTTGTGGGTCAGCCACTGGCGGTAACGCGAGCGGCCGGACGGCCGGATGCTGCCCCCGTGGATGTACGAGTGGTCGACCGAGAAGCACGAGTCCCACGATCTCGTCCGCTCGGCGTGATCGCCGGTCAGGTCGGTGTGGTCCTCGACGCTCGTGCAGAAGCACGTCGGGCAGACCTGCGTGCAGTTGCCGCAGGTCAGGCAGCGGGCCGCCACGTCGTCCCAGCGCTCGTTGTCGAGGTTCCGCGCCAGCAGCCCGCGGAGGTCGGAGGCGTCGAAGCGCCGGCCCAGCTTCTCGACCGCGCCGGCGATCGAGGCGCCGGCGGCCGCGAGGTCGTCGGCATCGGCCGGGCGCCGCGGCAGGCTCGCGAGGACGTCTGCGCCGCGCTCGGTGCCGACCTCGACGAGCAGGCGGTGCTCGCCGGCGAGGATCTCGGTGAGGGCGAGGTCGTAGCCCGCCTGCGCCTGCGGGCCGGCGCCCATCGAGGTGCAGAAACAGGTCGCGGCCGGCTCGAAGCAGTTGACCGCCACGATGAACGCGTCCCTGCGCCGGGCCGCGTAGTCGCTGTCGGCGAACCTCCCGCCGAGCAGCACGCGGTCCTGGATGACGATTCCCTGCAGCTCGCACGCCCGCACGCCGACCAGGGCGAGCGGCGGGTCGTCGTGCTGCTCCTCCTCGACCGCGAAGCCGTCCGGGCCGCGGCTCGCCCGCCAGAGACGGATCCGGGCGGGCAGCAGGTACTGCTTCCAGGAGTGCGGCCCGACGGCGTAGCCGAAGCGGGCGTCGTCGTCGCGGCGCACGAGACGGTAGCTGCCCGGCGCCTGCTCGTCGCGCCAGCCGACGGGAAGCTCTGCCGCCGACTCGAGGTCGTCGTAGACGATGGCGCCGTCACGCACGGTCGGCCCGAGCACCCGGAAGCCACGTCCCGAAAGCGCGGCCAGGAGATCATCGATGACCTCAGGGGCGATCACGCTTGTCTCGGCGACGGGCAGGGTGTCCTCGGCTCCGACGCTCGCAGCGGGGAGCGACGGCGCCATCGGTACGCAGACGGAGCCCGACTGCGGGTTTCCCGCAACGAGGCTGGGGGTTGCCGCCTTGCTTCGCGCAGCCGCCTCCGCGAGTGTGGAGGCGTGCTGACTCCGGAACGCCACCGGCTCCGCGTGCGCGGCGTCGTGCAGGGGGTCGGGTTCCGCCCCTTCGTCTACCGGCTCGCACGGCGCCACGAGCTGGCGGGCTTCGTCCTGAACGACGGCGCCGGTGTGGTGATCGAGGCCGAGGGCGATCCCTCGGCGCTCCGCGACTTCGCCGCCTCGCTGCGGACCGACCCGCCGGTGCTCGCGCGCGTCGAGACCGTCACGGTCGAGGCGCTTCGGCCGCGCGGCGACGCCGGCTTCGCGATCGCAGCGAGCGCGCCCTCCGCCGGGTCGGCCGCCCCAGCCGCGATCCCACCCGACCTCGCGACGTGCGACGACTGCCTGCGCGAGCTCTTCGACCCGGGCGATCGCCGCTACCGCTACCCGTTCGGCACGTGCACGAACTGCGGCCCCCGCTTCACGATCGTTCGGGCGGTGCCCTACGACCGGCCGGCGACCACGATGGCCGGGTTCCCGCTGTGCGGCGACTGCCGGCGCGAGTACGAGGATCCCGCAGACCGCCGCTACCACGCCGAGGCGATCGCCTGCCCGGCCTGCGGCCCGCGGCTCTCGCTGCCCCTCGAGGAGGCCGTCGCGCTGCTCGCGGGCGGCGCGATCGTCGCCGTGAAGGGGCTGGGCGGCTACCACCTCGCCTGCGACGCGTACGACGAGGATGCCGTCGCGCGCCTCCGGTCGCGCAAGCACCGCGAGGAGAAGCCGTTCGCGCTGCTGACCGCCGAGCCGGAGGAGCTCTGCGAGGTCTCGGCCGAGGAGTGGGCGCTGCTGCGCTCGCCCGCCCGCCCGATCGTGCTCCTCCGGCGCCGTGACCACGCCCCGGTGGCAGCGGCAGTCGCGCCCGGCTCGCCGTGGCTCGGCGTGCTGCTGCCGTACACGCCGCTCCACCACCTGCTCGCGGCCGACCTCGGACGCCCGCTCGTCCTGACGAGCGGCAACGTCTCCGACGAGCCGATCGCCGTCGACGACGCCGAGGCCCGGTCGCGGCTCGCCGGCATCGCAGATGCGTTCCTTACCCACGACCGGCCGATCCACCGCCGCTGCGAGGACTCGGTCGTGCGGGTGGCGTTCCCGATCCGCCGCTCGCGCGGCTACGCCCCGGCCGCCCTGCCGCTGCCCGTGGCGGCCCGGCCCGTGATCGCCGTGGGCGCCGAGCTGAAGAGCACGTTCTGCGTCACGCGCGGCACCGAGGCGTACCTCTCACCCCACCTCGGCGACCTCGACTCCGAGTCGGCGTTCCGGGCCTTCCGCGCGGATCTCGCCCTGTACCTCGCGATGCTCGACGTGCGGCCCGAGGCGGTCGCCCACGATCTCCACCCCGGCTACCGCTCGACCGCCTGGGCGCTCGAACAGGAGCTGGACGCGGTCGGCGTCCAGCACCACCATGCCCACGCCGCGGCCTGCCTCGCCGAGCACGGCGAGCAGGGACCCGCGCTGGCGCTCGTCTTCGACGGCACCGGCTACGGCACCGACGGCACGCTCTGGGGCGGCGAGCTCCTCCGCTGCGACCTCGAGGGCTTCGAGCGGCTCACGCACCTCGAGCCTGTTCCGCTGGCCGGCGGCGAGGCGGCGATCCGCGAGCCCTGGCGGGTCGCGGCGGCCCACCTCGAGCGGGCCGGGCTCCCCGTCCCGTGGGAGCGCTGGCACCTCGTCCGGGAGGGCCTGAAGCTCGCCCCGCCGCTCTCGTCGGGAATGGGCCGCCTGTTCGACGCGGTCGCCGCCCTGCTCGGCCTGCGCGAGCAGGTGAGCTACGAGGGTCAGGCTGCGATCGAGCTCGAACAGCTCGCCGGGAGCCTGCCGGCGGCGCCCTACCCCTGGCGGTTCGGCGACGCGACCGGCCTGGTCGCGACCTGCGCGGCCGAGCTTCGCGCCGGGCGCGAGGCGGCCGAGATCGCCGCCCGCTTCCACGAGACCGTCGCCGCCGGCGCCGCACAGGCGTGCGCCGACGCGGGCGGCCCCGGGACCGTGGTTCTGTCGGGCGGTTCGTTCCAGAACCTGCGGCTCCTCGATTCGACGCGCCGCCGGCTCGAGGAGCTCGGCTTCCGCGTGCTCTCGCACCGCCTCGTGCCGCCGAACGACGGCGGCGTCAGCTACGGACAGGCCGCCGTCGCGGCCAGGAGGATCGGCTGAGATGTGTCTCGGAATCCCCGCGCAGATCGTCGAGATCGCCGACCCGGCCGGAGGGCTCGCGAAGGCCGAGATCTCGGGCGTGCGCCGGGCCGTCTCGATCGCGCTGTGCCCCGAGGCCGAGGTCGGCGACTGGGTGCTCGTCCACGTCGGCTTCGCGCTCGCCCGGATCGACGAGGAGCAGGCGCGCGAGACGCTGGCGCTGCTGGAGCAGATGGGCGAGGCCTACGAGCAGGAGCTGCGCGAGATCCGGGCGAGCGTGCCCGGATGACGCCCGACCCGGCCACCTGCATCACCTGCGGCGACGTCGCCGTGACCGCCCGCGTCGTCGAGGTGCGAGGCGACACCGCGACCGTCGAGGTCGACGGCACCCGTGAGCAGGTCGGGCTCGAGCTGGTCGCTCCGGTGACGGTCGGCGAGCTGCTCCTCTGCCACGCGGGCATCGCCCTCGAGAAGGTCGAGGCGGCGGCTTGAGGTTCGTCGACGAGTTCCGGTCGGGCGAGCTGGCGCGGAAGCTGATCCACGAGCTGGAAGGCCTCGTGGAGGCCGGCCGCACGCTGAAGTTCATGGAGGTCTGCGGCGGCCACACGCATGCCATCTACAAGCACGGCATCGAGGATCTGGTGCCGGCCGAGATCGACTTCGTGCACGGCCCGGGCTGCCCCGTCTGCGTGATCCCGATGGGCCGCGTCGACGACGCGATCGCTCTGGCCGAGCGGCCCGAGGTGATCTTCACGACCTTCGGCGACATGCTGCGCGTGCCCGGCGGCCGCGGGTCGCTCCTCGAGGCGAAAGCCCGGGGGGCAGACGTCCGCATGGTCTACTCGCCGCTCGACGCGCTCGAGCTGGCGCGACGCAACCCCGACCGCGAGGTGATCTTCTTCGCGATCGGCTTCGAGACGACCGCACCGGCGACGGCGGTCACCCTCCTGCGGGCCCGGGCGGAGCGGCTCCCGAACTTCTCGGCGTTCTGCAACCACGTGACGATCGGCCCGCCGCTCGAGGCGATCCTCTCGTCGCCCGGCGTGCAGCTGGACGGCTTCATCGCGCCCGGGCACGTCTCGACCGTGATCGGCACGCGGGCCTACGACTTCATCGTCGACAACTACCGCAAGCCGGTGGTCGTCACCGCGTTCGAGCCGATCGACATCCTGCACGCGACGGTGCTGCTCGTCCGCCAGCTGCGCGAAGGCCGCTGCGAGGTCGAGAACCAGTACACGCGGGTCGTGCGCCGCGACGGCAACCCGCGCGCGATCGCCGCGCTGGC
>CAYXXE010000146.1:0-3843 GCA_964468985.1 uncultured Gaiellales bacterium
CCTCGAGCGCCTCGACGCCGAGCTGGCGGCCGAGAGCGAGCGGCTCGGCGCACTCGACGACGGTGTCGCCGAGCTGCGCCGGCGAGCCGAGGAGCTGGCCGACTTCGCGGCCGGCCACGACGACGAGGCGCGCCGCCGAGGCGCGGCGGTCGAGGCGGCTCGGGTGGAGCTTGCCCGCCGCGAGGAGCTGGCGGCAGCCTGCCGCGCGGGCCTCGAGCGCGCAGTCGACGACGCGGAGCAGCTCGCGGCGACCAGGGCGCTCGAGCGGGCCGTCGACCGGGTCGTCGCCGAGCGTGCAGAGGTCGCCAGGCTCGAGTCGGCAGGCGCCGAGCTCGCCGCCCGCGCCGCAGGCCTCCCCGACGAGCTCGCCATGCTCGTCCGGCGCGCCGACCACCTGAGCGCTGCCGTCTCAAGCGGCGCCGCCGTTTCCGGCGCCGCTGTTTCGCGCGCCGCTGTTTCGGGCGCCGCTGTTTCGGGCGCCGCCACGAGCCTGGTCGAGTGGGCAGCGGCGGTGCACGCCGAGCTCTTCGTCTCGGTCCGGCAACTCGCGGCCCACCGCGACCGGCTGGCCCGCGAGGCGAACGAGCTCGCCTCGATGCTGCTCGGGGAGCCGACCCACGGCTCGACGGTCGCCCAGGCGCTCGCGCGCGTCGACGCCGCCGCCGGGCGCGCCCACCGCTGAGCGCGGCCGGGTCGTCGCGCGCGCCTCGTACACTTGCGGCGGATGTCGAAACCTCACCGCCGCCTCGCCCTCGGCACGGCCCTCGCGCTCGTCGTCGCCGCCGTGGCGGCGTCGGCGCACGCGACCACGACTGCACCGGCGCCGTCCACGACGTCGATGTTCGTCGACACCGCAGCGTTTCCGACGATCGCGATCAGCGTCGTCGTGCCGCACGAGTCGGCAACGCCGCCGAAGGTCGTCGAGAACGGGCTGCCGGTGACGCTCCTGTCGGCCCGCAACATCGGCCGCGCCCACGTCGCCGCGATCGTCATCGACCACTCCCGCTCGATGCGCGGCGCCCCGTTGCGTGAGGCGGTCGGCGTCGCAAAGGCGCTGATCGCCAACCGCAAGGCCGGCGACCGGATGGCGGTCTTCGCGGTCGCCTCGAAGGCGGAGCTGCTCGCTCCGTTCTCGACCGACCCGGCCGTCGCCGACAAGGCGCTGACCGAGCTCACCTACGACACGCGCACCGGCACCCAGCTCTACAACGGGATCGTGCTCGCCTCGGCGGCTCTGAAGCGCGAGCCGGGGCACGACAAGGTGATCTTCGTCCTCTCCGACGGCCAGAGCACCGACGAGACGGTCGGTGTCCCCGAGGCGGCGACGGCGGCTGCCGCTGCAGGCGCCTCGGTCTACCCGATCGCCATCGACACCGCGACCTATCTCCCTCGCCGCCTCCGGGCTCTTTCGCGCGCGACGAGCGGTGCCTTCCTCGGGGCCGCGACGCGAGCGAACCCGGCCGACACGCCCGACATCGCCTCCGACGTCAGGCGCACCTGGCGCCTCGAATACGTGACCCTGGCGAGTGCCGGCCACACGATCGCCGTCCAGGTCGCACAGGCAGGCTCGCCTCCGGAGTCCGCGGCGGTCAGGGTCGGCGGGGTCGTGCCGCAGCAGTCGTGGCTGAAGAAGAACCTCGCCCTGCTCGTGATCATCGTGGTCGTGGCGTTCCTCGCCCTGCTCGTGATCGCGATCCGCGGCTCGGCGAAGAAGAAGCCGGGCAAGGGCCGGAAGCCGGTCCATGGCCGCAGGCCGCCGCCCCCACCGCAGCGCCGACCCCCGACGCGCAGGCGCTGACGCACGGCCGCTGCTGCCCGGCCGGCTCGCTCAGCCGGTCTGGACGTCGTCCCCGGGCCACGTATCCGGGAGCAGATAGCCCTCGGGAAACGGGTCGTCCGGATCGACGAACACCTGTGTGATCCCGGTGATGAACGCGCTACCGCGGATCGCCGGGACGATCGCCGGCCGGCCGCCGACGGTGGTCTCGGCGACGATGCGGCCCTCGAACGTCGAGCCGAGCACCGAGGCGGCGGTCATCCCCTCGCCTGAGTGCATCAGCCCACGCGCGTTCAGAACCGCCAGCCGGGCCGACAGGCCGGTGCCGGTGGCCGAGCGGTCGAGCCGGCCGGGCGCCACCACGACGGCGTTCCGCGACACCCGGCCGGCGCCCAGCCACGGCTCGGCGATCTGCACGATCGAGACGCCCGTGATCGCCGGGTTCCCGGGATGGACGCACGGCAGTTGCTCGCGGGCGGCGACCCTGATCCGCTCGCCCACGCTCACCAGCTCGCGGGCCTCGTCCGGCACGAGCGCGAATCCGAGCGGTGCCGCGTCGGCGATCGCGTACCACATGCCGCCGTAGGCGACGTCGACGACGACCGTGCCGAGCCCCGCCACCTCGAGGGGAGCGTCGAGGCGGTCGGCGAAGCACGGGACGTTCGTCAACTCGACGCTCTCGCACCTGCCGTCACGGCAGGTGGCCCGGACCTCGACCACGCCGGCGGGAGCCTCGAGACGCAGGACGGTCTCGGGCTCCCACATCGCCACGATGCCCGTCTCGAGCAGGACGGTGGCCGTGCAGATCGCGTTCGACCCCGACATCGCGGGGTACTCGGTCGGCTCCATGACGATGAACCCGGCGTCGCAGTCGGGGCGGGTCGCAGGAACGACCAGGTTGGCGTGAACCGCCACCGAGCCGCGCGGCTCGCGCAGCAGCAGCCGACGCAGCGAGTCGTCCGCGCGCAGCGCCTGCATCTGCTCGAACACGGTCGCACCCGGCGGCGGCAGGACGCCGCCGACGATCACGTTGCCGACCTCGCCGCCGGCATGGCAGCCGACGACGGTGATGACGCGCCGGGTCCGCACTGAGGCGAGCCTATTCGCGCGGGCGCCGCGGCGCGATCTTGCCCGACGGCGAGAGCTGCACGGCGCTGCCCGGGAAGTCGGCCTGCGAGAGCGCGCGAATCGCTTCGACGGCCGTGTGCGCCGGGTCGTAGACGGGCGAGCCGCTGCCCGCCAGGCGCAGCGGGATCACCGAGCCGGCGACGAACCGGCCCGTCGCATCGAGGATCACCTTCAGCAGGGCCGTCTCGCCGCCGGCGCCGGAGGTCGAGAGCGTGCCGACGCTCACCAGGTTCCCGAGGCTGTAGGCGATCAGCCGGCCGTGGTACCACTGCATGGCGCGCACGACATGCGGGCCGGAGGCGAAGACCAGGTCGGCGCCCGCGTTCACCATCGCGTGGGCGAACGCCTCCGGGTTCCCCCTGTCCTCGCCGAGGAACGTCTCCTCGCGTCCGGTCACATGGTTCGCGGTGGCGCCCTCGGCGCCGGCGTGCATGTAGACGATCACCACGTCGGCCCGCTTCGCCGCCCGGCGCACCAGCGCCTGGCTGCCCGGAACATCGAGCAGCTCCTGCGCCCAGTGGTAAGGGGCCGCGCCGATCACCGCCACCTTCACGCTGCCGGCGGTGAGGTAGGTGATCTCGTGCGGCAGGCCGTCGTGGGCGAGGCCGGCGCGGCCGAGCGCCGCCAGGGTCTCGGCCTGGGCGACCGGGCCGTAGTCGAGCGCGTGGTTGTTCGCGACGTTGAGGTCGGTGAACCCGACGCCGCGCAGGGCGGCCGCCCAGGCCGGCGCCGCCCGGAACGTGAAGCAGCCCGAATCGGCCGACTGGTCGCAGCGCGGCGCGCCGTCGACGGCGAGCGTGCCCTCGAGGTTGCCGATCGCGACGTCCGCTCCGCGCAGGAAGCGGGCGAGACCGGCGAGCACCGCCGGGTCGGCGGCCCCACGCAGGGCGATGTCGCCGCCGCCGACGAACGTGAACCGCGCCGGCGGCTTCGGCTTC
>CAYXXE010000146.1:3943-6029 GCA_964468985.1 uncultured Gaiellales bacterium
CGGCCGTCGTCGTCGGTGTGGTCGCCGGCGTCGTCGTCGGCGTGCGGCGGTAGATCCGCCCGCCGTGCGAGGCGAAGGTGTAGATCCCGAACGCCAGCAGGACTGCCGGTCCGAGTGCGAGCACGACGAAGCGATTCACGGCGTCGGGCGGGCAGGCTCAGACCGGGAGCTCGATCAGGACCGTCGTGCCCGCACCCGGCGCCGACTCGACCTCCAAGCGACCGCCCAGCAGCAGCACGCGCTCCCGCATGCCCACGAGGCCGAGCGCTCCCTCGCGGATGGCGCCGACGTCGAAGCCGACCCCGTCGTCCTCGATCACGGCCCGCACGGTGCCCTGACCGCCGGTGACCACGATGCTGGCCGCGTGCGCCTGCGCGTGCTTGACGATGTTCGTCAGGGCCTCCTGGACGATCCGGTACAGCGCCGTCTCGTGGCCCGGCGGCAACGCGACCGCGCGGTCGGCGACGTCGACGTCGATGCCCAGGCCGCTCCGCGCGGAGGTCACGTGCGCGAGCCGTTCGACGGCCGCCGCGAGGCCGAAGTCGTCGAGCGCGGGCGGCCGGAGCTCGACCGTGAGCCGCCGGACGTCGTCGAGCGCCGATGCGACCAGGCCGCGAATCGCGGCGATCGGCTCGACGCCCACCTGCTCCTCGAGGGCACGCAGGCCGAGCAGGATCGACGCCAGCGCCTGGCCGGTCTCGTCGTGCAGCTCGCGGGCCAGCCGCCTGCGCTCGAGCTCCTGCCCTTCGAGCAGCGACCGGACGCTCTCACGCCCCACCCGCTCGGACAGCTCGACCGCGACGGCGACGCGATTGGCGAAAGCCTGCGCGATCCGCATGTCCGCGTCCGAGAAACGCGGGTCGGTGCCGCGCTTGTCGTAGACGATCAGCAACCCCACGGGCCGCCCCTGCATCACGAGCGGTGAGTACAGCGCGGCGGACGCGTCGATCCGTCGCGGCGCGGTCTGGTCGACCTCGGGATCGTCGATCAGCGAGTCGACCCGCTCGGGCCGCTGGCGCCCGAACGCGCGCCCGGCCTTCGAGCCGTCCCGGTCGAAACGAAAGCCGAGGAGGCGGTCGGCGCCGTCGCCTTCGGCCGACGCGACCGTCAGGCTCAGGCCGTCGCCGCTCGGGACGGCGACGAGCGTCGTCCGGGCATCGAGCAGCGCGCGCAGCCGCGAGACGGCGAGGTCGAACACGTGCGGCAGATCGGCCTCGCCGGCGAGCGCCTCGGAGACCTCGTTCAGCGACTCGAGCTGCCGCGACCACTCACGTGAGGATTCGTAGAGCCTCGCGTTCTCGATCGCGGCCGCCGCCTGCCCGGCGAGCAGCCGCACGAGCTCCTCGTCCTCGGCCGTGAACTCCTCGCCGTCGGGCTTCTCGGTGAGATACAGGTTCCCGAAGGAGACGCCCCGCATCATCACCGGAACACCGAGGAACGTCCGCATCGGTGGATGACCGGGCGGGAAGCCGACCGAGCGCGGGTCCTGCCCGAGATCGCGCAGGCGGAGCGACTTTCGGTCGCGGATCGGCACGCCGAGGATCCCGCGGCCGCGCGGCAGGTCCCCGATCGTCGCCTGCGTCTCGGCGTCGACCCCGACCGTGATGAACTCCTCGAGGCCGCTGCCGAGGCGATCGACGACGCCGAGCGCGCCATACCGCGCTCCGGTCAGCTCGGCCGCCGTCTCGATCAGCCGGTGCAGGAGCGCAGGCAGCGAGAGCTCGGCGCTGAGCGAGATCCCGGTCTCGACCAGCCGGCGCAGCCTCGCCTCCGACGCGGACAGCGCCGCTGCGGGTTGCACCGTCGGCAAGCCGGAGTCGGCAGCGGAAGGCGTCAAGGCCCGGAGCTTACACCTGTCGACGCGTCGGCTCGCGCGGCGAGACCGAGCAGGCGCAGCGCGTTCTCCTTCAGGATCAGCGGCCGCACCTCCGGCCGGATCTCGAGCCCCTCGAAGTCGGCGAGCCAGCGCTCGGGGGTGATGAAGGGGTAGTCGGTGCCGAAGAGCACCTGGTGGCGCAGCACGGTGTTGGCGTACTGCACGAGCTGCGGCGGGAAGTACTTCGGGGACCAGCCGGAGAGGTCGATG
>CAYXXE010000147.1:0-6014 GCA_964468985.1 uncultured Gaiellales bacterium
AGCTCGAGCAGGTGGATCAGCCCGTGCTCGGGCACCTCGTGCTCGATCAGCGCCATGATCGCCCCGGTCGCCGAGATCGTCGGTGAGATGCCGAGCAGGTCGAAGTACGACTGGTTCCGCGGGTCGTTGATCCGTGCGATCACCTTCGCCACGCCGTACCGCTCGCGCGCGAGCTGGCAGATGACGATGTTGTCCTCGTCGTCCCCGGTCGCGGCGACGAGCAGGTCGGGCGGCCGCTTGATGCCCGCCCGCTCGAGCACGTGCAGCTCGGTCGCGTCCCCGCGCAGCACCTGATGCTCGAACTCGACCTCGAGCTTGTCGAAGCGATACGCGTTCTGCTCGATCAGCGTCACCTCGCGGCCCGCACGCAACAGCGAGCGCGTGAGGTTCGCGCCGACCTTACCGCCACCGGCGATCAGGACGTACATCGAGCCCACCTCACGCGGCAACCTCCGCGGCCTTGACCGCGCCGACGAGAGCATCGATCGCCGACGACGTCGGGCAGACGATCCGCAGGCCGCGCTCCGAGTAGAACTGGGCGCGGGCCGGGTCGAGCACACGCACGATCACCGTCGGCACCTCGAACTGCTTCTGCGCCGCCTGGGCGATCACGAGGTTCGTGTTGTCGCCGTCGGTCGTGACGACCACGGCGTCCGCATCCTCGATCCCCGCCTCACGCAGCAGCGCCAGATCCATCCCGTGACCGACCAGGAACCCCCCGGTCCAGTGCTCGCCGAGACGGGCGAGGGCATCCTCGTCCTCGTCGACGGTCGTCACGTCCCAACCCGAGCCCTGGAGCTCGAGCGCAACTGCCGAGCCGACCCGGCCACAGCCCACCACGATCGCTCTCATCAGCGGCCCAGCGTAGATGATGGCCGCTACAGCGCGGCGAGTTCCTCGTCCAGCACGGACTGCGGGAATGCGACGATCAGCACCTCGCACGGCGCCCGCCGGAGGACGAAGTCGACCGTCGGCGAGAAGAATCGCGACTGGCGCCGCCACCGGGGTGCCGAGCCGAGCACGATCAGGTCGGCGCCCGAGTCGCGGGCCCGCTCGACGATCGCGTGGCCGATCGCCCGGGCCGGGACGGTGACGCCCTCGACCTCCACCCCGTGCTCGGCTCCGAGGAGCCTCGCCTCGGCCAGAGACGCCTCGGCGCGCGCCGTCTGCTCCTCGAGTGCCGAGTCGAGCGAGCGGTTCAACGGGATCAGGATCACGTGGAGCGCCTCGACGACCGCGCCCTCCTCGCCCGCCAGCTTGACGGCCGTCGCGAGCATCTCCTCGCCGATGATCCCGAGCTTCATCGGCACGAGGATGCGCCGGAACTGCGGCTCCGCGGGCAGCTCCCGCTCGTCCGCGGCGATGTGCTTGTGCGTGAGCGCCTCGCCGTGCGAGCGCCGGACGGCGACGTAGACGACGATGCCGGCGGCGAGCCACGCCGGCCCCGCATAGCGAGCGGCCGGATGCGTGATCATCGCGTCGACCCAGATCCCGAAGGTGCAGATCGCCCCGACGACGGCCGGCAGCGGGATGGAGGCGCCGCGAATCGTGACGTTGAACGGCGTCCGGTAGGGCCTCGGCAGGTCCGGCTCGTCGATGCGGAGCCTGATCACCGCCAGCTGGGCCGCCGTGAACGCCACGAGCACGCCGAACGAGAAGAGGCTCGCCAGGAGGGTGACGTCGTCCCTCGTGTAGGACGTCGCGACGATGATCACCGCCGAGATCGCAGCCGACGAGAAGATCGCCCACGGCGAGACGTGCGACCGGCGGTTGAGCCGGCCGAAGGCGGCAGGCAGCTGGCCGTGCTCGCCGAGCGAGTAGGCGAGCCGGGAGAAGCCCGACATCGAGGTGATCACCGCCGCCAGGAGGATCAGGGCGCCCGTGATCCCGACATAGGTCCGGAGCGCGACGCCGAGGCCGCCGGGGATCTCCGTCTGGATGCGGGCGGCGATCCCGAGCAGCGGCGACCGGATCCAGCGGTGGCCGAGCGCCGTGTCGGGGCCGGGGAACGCCGTCACCGCGACCAGCGCGATGAGCACGTACACGGAGACGACGGTCGCGATGCCGCCGAACACGGAGCGCGGCAGGTCGACGCCGGGGCGGCGGGCCTCCTCGGCCAGGTTCGCGACGGTCTCGAGCCCGGTGAACGCGAGCATCGCGATCGGGATCGAGAACGCCAGGGCATGCCAGGTCGGCTGGGAGCCGACCGAGAAGCCGCGCGTCAGCGCGCTGCCCGAGAAGACGAAGGCGAACCCGAGCACGACCAGCAGCAGCTGCGTGATCAGGTCGAGCGCGGGAATCAGGATCCCGAGGCCGTACAGGGACGGCCGGCGCAGGAGCCGCACCACGGCCACGAGAGCAACGACGCCCACCGCGAACACGACGTCCCACGGGTTCTGCTCGAGTGCCGGCAGCTTCAGGGCCCCGCCCAGGTAATGGGGGATGAACAGTGCCGACAGCGAGATCACGATCAGGTAGTCGAGCCCGAGCGCCCAGCCGGTGAGGAAGCCGGCCAGGTCGTTGTACGCGCGGCGGACGAACGTGGCCGCCCCGCCCGTCTCGGGCATGGCGGCGGTGCCCTCGGCATACGAGAGCGAGACGATCAGGAACAGAGCGCCGACCCCGAGCAGCACGATCGGCGTCAGGCCGAGGGCGTGCGCGGCGAGGACGCCGAGCGCGAAGTAGATCGACGACGCGATCTCGCCGTAGGCGACGGAGTAGAGCGCGCGTGCGTCCAACTCGCGACGGAAGCCGGGCAGCTTACGCGCCACGCGCCCTCCGCAACATCAGCAGCCGCCCCACGCCCGCGGCGACGAACAGCGCTCCGAGCAGGAGGCCGACACCGCCGCCGCGCCACGCGGTCACGGCGATCATCGCGACGCCCAGCACGATCATCGTCAACGCCATCCCCACCACCAGCAGCCGGTACGCGCTCACGCTGCCTGCCGTCCCGCCGCGACCATGACCCGACACGGGGCATGCTTCAGCACGTAGTCGACCGTCTTGCCGAAGATCGCCCGGTGGGTGCCGCGCGGCGCTCCCAGCACGACGATCTCGGAGCCGCGCCGCTCCGCCTCCTCGACGATCGCGCGGCCGGCGTGCCGGGCCCGCACGACGCGCTCGACGGTCCGCACGCCGTAGACCTCGGCCACCGCCGTCGCCTCGTCGAGGAGCCGGTCGGCCTCGCGCGTCTGCTCGCCGAGGTCGGCGTCGAGCGGCAGCTCGAGCGGGACGACGATCACCCGCAGCAGCACGATCCGCCCGGCCCGCTCGGCCGCGAGCCGCACGGCCACCTCCACCGCCTCGTGCGCCTGGGGCCCGCTGACGACGGGGACGAGGATCGAGCGGTACTCGAGGGCCAGCGCCGGCCCGAGCGGCACAGGTGCCCGCATCGTCTGGGCGATCGGCACCTTCACGTGCCGGCGGTAGAGCGGGTAGAAGACGAACCCGCCGACGAGCCAGGCGAGACCGGCGTACCGCGTCGGCGCATCCTGGACGACGACCACGAGCCAGGCGGCGCCGGTGCCGAGGCCGCCGACGATCGCGAAGATCGGCCAGTCGATCCCCCGGAAGCGGAGGTTCGGCCGCGCGCGCCACTCGAGCTCGGCGTCGCGGTGCCGGACCCGCAGGGCGATCACCGACAGGTGGGCGATCGTGAACGAGAGCATCGCCCCGAACGCGTACATCCGGCCCAGGAAGTCGACCTGGCCGCTGAGCAGGAAGACGGTGCTGCCGAGGCCGCTGAAGACGAACAGGGCCAGCCAGGGCGTCTTGAGCCTCGGGTGCAGGCGCCGGAACATCTCCGGCAGCTGCCGGTAGCTCGACATCGAGTACGTGATCCGCGACGCCCCGATCACGCCGGCGTTCGTGGCGATGAACAGGATCGTCGCCGCGAGGATGCCGACGTAGACCTTCGCAATCGCGAGCAGGGCCCCGTGCAGGCCGAGGTTCTGCACCAGCCCGAGCACCGGGTCGTTCTTGAAGCCGTGCGGCGGGTCCTGGCCGAGCTGTGTGACGTAATGGCCGCCCTGGTGGAGGACCGGCATCGCCGACAGCGCGATCCACGGCAGGGTGAAGTAGATGGCGAAGACGGCGATGGCGACCCATGAGATCGACCTGGGGATCGTCTTCACCGGGTCGCGTGCCTCCTCGGCCAGGTTCGAGACCGTCTCGATGCCCGTGTAGGCGATCATCCCGATCGGGATCGCGAGCAGGAACGCGCTCCAGCTGGGCGCGACCCCGAGGTGGATGTTGTGCGCCAGCACGTGCGTGTTGAAGATCAGGAAGAAGCCGAGCAGCACGAGCAGGAGCTGCGTCGCGAAGTCGATCACGGCGAGCAGGACGTTGAGGTTCGCCGCCTCCTTGACGCCCACGATGTTGATCCCGACCAGCAGCCACGTGAACCCGATGCCGACCACGATGTCCCAGGGGTTCGTGCGGAGCGGTGCCCAGAAGATCGACAGGTAGTGCGGCACGAAGATCACCGAGATGGCGATCGTGATCACGTAGTTCAGCATCTGCGCCCACGCCGCCCCGAACGAGACGACCTCGTTGAACGCATGGCGGGCGAAGCTCGACGACCCTCCCGCCTCCGGGTAGCGCACCGTTCCCTCGGCGTAGGTGGCGGCCGTCGCCGCGAAGATCAGGCCGCTGACGATGAAGACGAGCGGGGTGAGCCCGAGCGCGATCCCGGCGACGAGGCCGAGCGCGTAGTAGATCGACGAGCCGACGTTGCCGTAGGCGGTCGCGAAGAGCGCGGGCGCGCCGAGCACGCGCTCCAGGTTGTGGGCTTGGCGCCGCCTCGGCACGAGCGCTGATGGTACGCCGCCCGCCGAACGGCCGAGAGCGCTACCGGAACAGCTGGTACGGGACGCTCGAGAGGATCACGCCCGGCTCGAACAGCAGCAGTCGCTTGATGTAGAGCGCCCGCTGGTTGTGGAGCAGGCGCGCGCGGCCGCGAACGACGATCTCGGGCATGACGACGTTCACGATCGTCCCCGGCTCCGCGGTCAGCTTCTGCAGGTAGGCGAGGAGCGGTGTACCGATGTCACGGTAGGGGGCGTCGCTCAAATCGAGCGGCAGCCCGGCGCCGGCCTCGTCCCACTCCCGCTCGAAGCTGCGCGCCCCTTCCGGGTCGAATGCGAACGAGACGGCGCGCGTGTCCTCGATCCCGAGCGAGCGCGCATACGTCGTCGCGCGGAGCGCCCCAGCATGCATGTTGGCGAGCAGGATCCGGCAGACGACGCGCTCGGGCTCGCTCCGGGTTTCCGAGGCGACGTTCGTGAAGTCGGTGACGACGACGCCGGGCTCCGACAGCAGGCGGAGCTTCAGCCGGAACGACGAGCGCCCCGCAGCCGACAAAAGCGATGGGCGCCGGAACTGCTCGGGCACGACGACCGTAACGAAGTCGCCCTCGCCGCGCGGCAGGCGCCAGACCTCCTCGAGGAGGGCGTGTGTGCGCCCCTCGTCGACCGGCAGCAGCTCGAGACGCGGGGCGGCCTGGGCAAGGTCGTACCAGCGCGGCCGGATGCCCGGATCGCTGTGGCGCGACGGGGCGTGGAGGGCGCGGATGTGCTCCGCCCCGGCGATCCGCCGCGCGTACCAGAGGGCACCCCGCGTGGCCGGATCGATCGACTCGACCCAGAGCAGGACCTCGTTCGTCGCGTCACCGGCTGCACGCACCGCCGACCGGCCCGCGCGGAGCCGCCGGGCGAAGCGCCGGTAGTGGCGGTTGATCGTGTAGAACAGCGTGACGAGCAGCGGGATCGCGACGATCACCATCCAGGCGCCCTCGGCGAACTTCGTCCAGATGACGACGACGGCGACGATCCCCGTCGTGACGGCCCCGAGGCCGTTGACGGCCGCGCGGTGGTGCCAGCCCGGGTCGCGGGTGCGCAGCCAGTAGCGCACCATGCCCGCCTGGGAGAGCGTAAATGCCGTGAAGACGCCGACGACGTACAGGTGGATCAGCGAGTTGACGTTGGCGTGGTAGATCGCGATCAGGAAGCAGGCCG
>CAYXXE010000148.1:0-5993 GCA_964468985.1 uncultured Gaiellales bacterium
AGCGCTCGTAGTTCTCGGTCGACGACAGCAGCGGCCGGTAGAAGCACTCGCGGAAGCGCTCGAGCGTGTGCGCCGCGCCGAGGAAGTGGCCGCCCTGCAGCACCTCCTGGTGGGCGCCGAAGGCCAGCGTCTCCTCGTTGATCTGGAGCGGCTCGAACACGTGGTGGAGCATGCGCAGCAGCTCGACGTCGACGACGAACTTCTCGAAGCAGGAGACGAGGCCCGACTCGAGCCAGCCCGCCGAGTGCATGACGAAGTTGGTACCGGCGAGGAACGTCGGCCACAGCGTCATCGCCGACTCGTAGGCGGCCTGCGCGTCGACCGTCTGCGACGACGTGAGCCCACCGCCGCCGCGGAACGGCAGCCCGAACGACCGGGCGATCTGGCCGGTGCAGAGCAGCCCGACCGCCGACTCGGGGGTGCCGAAGCTCGGCGAGCCCGACTGCATGTCGGTGTTCGAGAGGAACGAGCCGAACACCGTCGGGCAGCCCGGCCGGATCGTCTGCACCAGCGCGATCCCGGCCAGTGCCTCGGCCATCTGCTGCGCCAGCGAGGCGGCGACCGATACCGGCGACATCGCGCCCATCAGCAGGAAGGGCGTGATCACGAGCGCCTGGTTCGCGCGCGCGTACTCGAGCAGCGCCGAGAGCATCCGGTCGTCATAGCGCAGCGGCGAGTTGACGTTGATCAGCGAGATCGTCGCGGGCGTCGCCTCGAGCGACTCGCGCCCGAACAGCAGCTCGCACATCGCAATCGTGTCGAGCGCGTTCGGGCCTGATGTGACGGAGCCCATGAAGGGCTTGTCGGAGAGGGTCATCAGCGCGTAGACCATGTCGAGGTGGCGGGAGTCGAGGGGCTTGTCGTTCGGCTCGCAGATCGTGCCGCCCGGCGTGTCGAGCTGTGGGAACGCCTGGGCGAGCCGCACGAGGTTCTCGAAGTCGGCATAGGTCGCCTCGCGCCGCTCCAGGCCCTCGCGCACGAACGGGCAGCCGTAGACCGCGCCGAACGCCATGTGCCTGCCGCCGACGTGGATGTTGCGCTCCGGGTTCCGGGCCTGGAGGTCGAACTCGCGCGGCGCCTTGGCGACCTGCTCGAGGATCCAGTCCGGGTCGAACTTCACGAGCTGCCCCTCGACCTTCTGCCCCTCGGCCTCGAACGCCGCGATCGCGTCGTCGTGCAGGAAGTCGATGCCCAGCTCGCTGACGATGCGCCGCCAGCCGCGGTCGAGCTCGGCCATCGCCGCCTCGTCGAGGATCTCGTAGCGCGGCAACTCGTTGATCAGCACAGCTCAGCCTCCTGGGGTGTCGGACAGCAATCGGTCGAGCGCGGCTTCGAGCCGCTCCTCGCCCGTCTCACGAACCTCGAGCGGCAGGCCGAGGATCCCCGCGGCCCGCTCCGCCTCGAGGCGCAACGCGGGTGTCGGGCGCTGGGCGAGCCACACCACCCGCTCATAGTTGCGGAAATACTCGTCGCGCAACTCGGGATAGCGGTCGAGCCCGAGGCCGCGCACGACCACCCGGTCGAACGAGCGGACGAGGAAGTCGGTGAGGTAGTAGGTGCCGAGCGGGTCACCGTCGAGCGGGCCGGCGAACAGCTCGTAGCAATGCGCGCCCTCGAGCCGGCGCACGCCGTCGAGGGCTCCGCGCGTGCCGCAGTCGGCATAGCCCACCACGACATCGTCGGCGCCTGCAGCCTCGGCGACCGCGCCGGCGATCCGCTCCGGCCGGTTGTGCAGCTCGGGCGGCAGCGGGCGGATCTCGAGGTCGAGCCCGCGCCGGTCGGCGATCGCGCGCAGGTGCAGGGCGAGCGCGCCACAGGCGACGATCACCTGTCTCATGCGGGGAAGGACAACTGGTCGATGAACAGGTCGTTGAAGTCGGCGCGGCCCGACAGCTCGACGTACTCGATCTCGTCGAGGATCGCGTGCGCTGCGGCCCGCTCGGTGACCGACAGGGCGGCGATCTTCGCGCCCTCGCCCGCCACGTTGCCGGCCGAGACGATGCGCGCCAGCGGTAGCTTCGGCACGAGCCCGATGCCGACCGCGCTGGCGGCGGTGAGATAGGAGCCGAACGAGCCGGCGAGCAGCACCTGCGAGATCTCCTCGGGCTCGATGCCGAGATCGCGGCAGAGGATCGCCCAGCCGGTGGCGATCGACGCCTTCGCGAACTGGAGCTCACGCACGTCGCGCTGGGAGAGGAAGACGTCGTCGGTGAGGTGGAACATGGTCTCCTCCCCCACCTTGCCGAGCCGCTCGTGCGAGCCGAGGACGAACCGGCCGGAGGCGTCGAGGATCCCGGCTTTCAGGAACTGGGCGACCGCATCGACGAGGCCGGAGCCGCAGAGGCCGACCGGCTCGACGTCGCCGATCACCGTCAGCTCGACCTCGCCGTCGACGATCTTGACGCCTTCGATGGCGCCGTCGGCGGCGCGCATGCCGCAGCGGATCGAGGCTGCCTCGAACGCGGGCCCGGCCGGCGCGGCGCAGGCGACGGCGCGCGCCGACGAGCCGAGGACGATCTCGGAGTTCGTGCCGACGTCGATGAACAGCCGCACCCGCTTGTCGAGCGTCAGGCCCGTCGCCAGCACGCCCGCGACGATGTCGGGGCCGACGTAGGCGCCGAGCGCCGGGAAGAGCACGGCGGGCGCGCGCGGATGGACGGCGACGCCGAGCTCGGCCGCCGTGGTGGGCGGCATCGTCCGCGCCACCATCGTGAACGGCGCCATCGAGAGCGGTTCGGGATCGATCCCGAGCGCGAGCGCGATCATCGTCATGTTCCCGACCAGGACGATCTCGTAGACCTCGAGCGGGTCGACGCCCGCCTCCTCGCAGACCTCGGCGGTGAGGGTCGCGACCGTCTCGTGCGCACGCTGCCGCAGCGTCGCGAGCGCGGTCGGATCCATCATCGTCGCCGAGATGCGCGAGATCACATCGGCGCCGAACGGCTGCTGCGCGTTCAGCATCGAGCGCACGGCGACCGGCTGGCCGGTCTCGAGGTCGATCAGCGTCGCCACCACCGTCGTCGTGCCGAGGTCGAAGCCGATGGCGTGTCTGCGCGCGGAGGTGTCGCCCTCCTCGACGTCGAGCAGCAGGTCGTCGCAGAGCACCGCCGTCACCTTCCAGTCGGCGCGGCGCAGCGTCCCGCCGAGCGTGCGGAGGAGCTCGAGCGGCACGCGGAGCTCGACATCGTCCATCGCCGCGAGGACGCGCTCGAGGTCGGAGGTCTGATCCTCGAGCGTGGGCTCGCCGAGTGAGAGGTAGCGCTTCTGCACGGCGGGCCGCAGGATCACGTGCCGCCCGACGCCCGCGAGCGCCGCCTTCGGGCGGGTCTGCAGGAGCGGCACCGCCACGTCGAGATCCTCGCCGGCGGGCGCCCGGCAGGCGAGCCGCCAGCCGGCCTTCAGCTCGTCGACGGAGAACGCCCGCGGGTCGACCGCCGAGAGCGACTGCTGCCCGGAGGTGACGCGCACCTTGCACTTCTTGCAGGTGCCGTGGCCGCCGCAGGTGGAGTCGATCGCGATCCCGTTCCAGCTGGCGGCGTCGAACAGGGTCGTGCCCGCGGGCACGCGCACCTCCTTCACCTGGCCGTCCGCCTGCTCGAAGACGAGCCGGACGCGTTCCGGGCTCGGCAGGCGCTCGCTCACAGGGTTCGCGCTCAAGCCTCGGCCGCGAGCGCCGCCTGCGCAGCCAGGGCGGCCTGGGCCGCGCGGTACCGCGCGATCCAGGCGGCTCCCCACTCGTCCTTGGCCAGCAGGAAGTCGCCGGCACGCACGGCATCGACGATCTCGGGCGAGCGGGCGTCCATGATCGCGCTGGTCAGGCCGTGCGAGGCGGCGACGACGAGGAACCCGGCGCCGAGCGTGTGCCGGCCCGGAAGGCCGAACGAGGTGTTGGAGGCGCCGCAGGTCATGTTCACGCCGAGCGAGTCGCGAATCAGGCGCACGGTCTCGAGGAAGAGGTTGACCGCCTCCGGGACGGCGCCGACCGGCATCGCGAGCGGGTCGATCAGGACGTCCTCCGGCGGGATGCCGTAGTCGCCGGCGGCCGACACGATCTTCCGAGCGACCTCGAGGCGGCGTTCGGGCTCCATCGGGATCTCGTCGTCGTTCGCGAGCCCGATCACGGCGGCGCCGTGGCGCGCCACGATCGGCAGGATCGCCTCGAGCCGCTCGTCCTCGCCCGTGACCGAGTTGACGAGCGCCTTGCCGTCGTAGGCGGACAGGCCGGCGTCGAGCGCCTCGATCACCGACGAGTCGATGCAGAGCGGCAGGTCGGTGAGCCGCTGCACGAGCGGGATCGCCTGCGCCATCAGCCCGACCTCGTCGGCCAGCGGGTCGCCGACGTTGACGTCGAGCATGTCGGCGCCGCCCGCGACCTGCTGGGCGACGTCGACCTCGATGCGGGACAGGTCGCCCTTCTGCAGCTCGGCCTGGAAGATCTTGCGGCCGGTCGGGTTGATCCGCTCGCCGATGATGCAGAACGGCTGCCCGGGGCCGATCGTGACGGTCCTAGACCTGGACTGCAGAACGGTGTCCACTCAACTCCCTTTCGACGCGGGTGGGTATCCCCAGACGGTGGCACAGGGCCGCGATGCCTGCCTCCTTGCGGAAGCTGATCAGGTGCAGGCCTGCGACACCCGGCAGGGAGCGGGCGTGCTCGGCGAGCTCGCAGGCCACCTCGAAGCATTCCGCCTCGGGGTCGGCCGCCTGCTCGCAGCGTGCGATCAGCGCGGGCGGCACCGAGATGCCGGGCACCCGCTCGTCGATGAACCGCAGTGCGCCCGGAGAGCGGACGAGGCAGATCGACGGGATGATCGCGGCACGATCGGCGAGGCCGCGCTCGACCGCCTCGGCCAGGAAGCGGTCGAGGTGAGCGGTCTCGAAGCAGACCTGCAGTTGCAGGAAGCGGGCGCCGGCACGCACCTTCTTCAGCGCGCGGTCGACGCGGTAGTCGTACGGCGGCGCGCCCGGGTTCTCGACCGCGCCGAGGAAGAGCTTCGGCGCCGGCACGAGCTTCCGGCCGGACAGGTATGTGCCGGCGGCGAGCGCCGAGGCGGTCGCGAGCAACTGGGTCGAGTCGAGGTCGAACACGCGGCGTGCCTCCGGCTCGTCGCCGGCCGTGACGTCGTCGCCGGTCAGGCAGCAGATGTTCTCGATCCCGTGGAGCGCGGCGCCCGCGATGTCGGCCTGCAGCGCGAGGCGGTTGCGGTCGCGGCAGACGAGCTGCATGACCGGCTCCATCTCGAGTTGCTTGAGGGCGATCGCGACGGCCAGCGGCGAGGCGTGGGCGTGCGCGGCGGTGTTGTCGGTCGCGTTCACGGCATCGACGTACGCCTCGTACGGCTCGAAGTGGTGGTGGACGGCGGGCAGGCCGCCGCCGTTGACGCTCAGCAGCTCCGCCGTGACGACGAAGCGACCGGCCGCGAGCGCCTCCTCAAGCCTCGACATGCCGGCGCTCTTTCGGCCAACCCTGCGGCGTCTGCTTGTCGCGGCCGCTGGCCAGATTGGCCCAGGAGGAGGTGTCCTTCAGCCGATTGTCGACCGGCGGCCGCAGATCGTGGATCTCGTCGGCCCACGGGAGCCTGCGCGAGCGCTCGACCGCCTTCACCCACACGCAGCGCATCTCGGGCTTCACCTCACAGCCGCCGTCGGGCCGGACACCGCCGCAGGGGCCGTTGCGGAGCGTCTTCGGACAGTTCATCGGGCAGGTGAGCCCCGTCGAGTGCAGGACGCACTGCCCGCACATCTGGCAGCCGAAGACCGGCTTCTTCAGCGCCGCCTCGACGAGCGCGAGCGGCTTCATGCCTATGCGGTGACCGCGGAGCGGCGGCGCTCGATGAGCTCTTTGGCGAGCCGGACGGCCGTGGACGCGTCGGCCGCGTAGCCGTCCGCGCCGACGGCGTCGGCGTACTCCTGGGTGACGGGCGCGCCACCGACCATCACGATCACGTCGTCGCGGATGCCGGCCTTCTCGAGCGCGTTGATGTTCGCCTTGA
>CAYXXE010000149.1:0-5936 GCA_964468985.1 uncultured Gaiellales bacterium
CGGCCGAGCCGCCGATGCCGACACCGACGATCCCGGGCGGGCAGGGCTTGCCGCCCGCGCCGACGATCGACTCGAGCACGAACTGCTTGACGCCCTTCACGCCGTCGGCGGGCACGCACATCTTCAGGAAGCTCATGTTCTCGCTGCCGGAGCCCTTCGGCACGCATTTGACGTCCAGCCCGTCCCAGTCGGGGATGAACTCCCAGTGGACGATGGGCAGCCGGTAGCCGATGTTCGGGCCGGTGTTCTCGCGGGTGATCGTGTGCACCGCGTTCGAGCGCAGCGGGTGCTCGATCGTCGCGCGGGCCGTGCCGTCGCGGAGGCCTTCGTAGATGCGCGTCGGGTGGAGCGGGAAGTGCTCGCCGACGCGGCAGTGGTAGACGGCGATGCCCGTGTCCTGGCAGACGAGGTTCTTCTCGGCGTCTGCGATGTTCACGTTGCGATGGATCGTCTCGAGCACGCGCTTGCCCGGCACGGACGTCTCGACGAGCCGCGCCGCCGCGAGGGCGTCGCGCAGGTCCTGCGGGATGTCCTTCAGCGCCCAGACGTACAGGTGGGCGGCGACGTCCTCGACGGTGTGTTGGAGATCGGTTCCGACGGTGGTGGTCATGCGCTCGCTTTCTCTGCGGCGGCCCGGCCGGCGCGGCGTCCGAAGACGACGCACTCGAGCAGGGAGTTGCCCATCATGCGGTTGCGCCCGTGCGTCCCGCCCGCGATCTCGCCGCAGGCGTAGATGCCTTCCAGGGTCGTCGCCGAGTCAGGGTCGATCACGAGGCCGCCGTTCTGGTAGTGGAGAACCGGGTACGTGAGCAGTTTCTCACGCAGCGGGTCGATGCCTGCGCCGCGGTAGCGCCGGAGCATGTACGGCAGCGAGACGTCGGCGTCGGCCTCGGCGATCCGGGTCGTGTCGAGATAGACGGCGGGCCGGCCGTCGGGCGTCTGCACGCCCCGCCCGTCGCGCACCTCGGCGAAGATCGCATCGCTGACGACGTCGCGAGGCCCGAGCGAGTCGGTGAACTCCTCGAGGTCGCCGTTCAGGAGCACGGCGCCGTAGGCGCGGGTCGTCTCCGGGATCGAGTAGCCCTGGAGGTTCGGCGGCCAGGCGCCGCCGTTCGGGTGGTACTGGAGCGCGTCGAGGTCGCGGGCCTCGGCGCCCAGGTCGAGGGCGATCTGCGTCACCTCGCCCGTGGCGTTCGGGTGATTCGTGGAGAGCTCGCCACGGGCCTCGGCCTCGGCGTAACAGCGCCCGCCGGCCGCCAGGACGACCGACCCGGCCTCGAGCACGTGCTCGCCGCACGTCGCCCGCCAGCCGGACTCGACCGGCGCGAGCTCGCGCAGCGGGGCGTCGACGTACGAGGTGCCGCTCGACCCCTCCCAGGCCTCGCGCAGCCGCTTCGTGATCGCGTGGCCGGTGCGGTCGCCGACCTGGAGCAGGCGTTTCCGCGACGAGCCGCCGCAGCGGGCGAGGCGGTAGTCGCCGTGCTCGCGCGTGAATTCGACCCCGAGCTCCTCGAGCCAGTGGATCGCAGAGGGCGCCTCGCCGGTGAGCACCTCGACCAGCCGGGTGTCGGCGGTCTCGTGCGAGGAGCGTAGGACGTCCTCGGCGTGGAGCTCGGCCGAGTCGTCGGCGCCGAACGCGGCCTGGATGCCGCCCTGCGCCTTGCCGGAGTTGTTCGCCTGGAGGGAGCCCTTCGTCGCGAGGGCGACGCGGGCGCCGCTTCGCTCGGCGGAGACTGCGGCTGCGAGACCCGAGGCGCCACTCCCGATCACGAGCACGTCGAAGGTATCCGCAGCGCGCACGTCCCTCATCGTATCTAATCGCACGGATTAGAAGGCATTATGTCCTACCAGATCGAATCGAGCAACGCGCCGATCTCCTCGACCGTCGCGGGCCGCGGATTCGCGAGATTCCCGCCGCGGCCGGCGGCGACGGCCGCGATGCGGCCCAGGTCGGCCTGCGGCACGCCGAAGTCACGCAATCGCTCGAACCCGGCCAGACGGGCCAGCGCCCGGGTGCCGTCGACCGCGTCGGCGCCGATCGCGCGCCCGAAATGCGCCACCGGCTCGGGGACGAGCCCCCGGTTGAACTCGAGTGCCGGCGGCAGGCAGAGGGCGTTCATCGCGCCGTGGGAGAGCCCGTACGCGCCGCCGAGCGCCTGCGCCAGCGCGTGGGCGAGCCCGAGGCCGGCGAGGGAGAGCGCCCGCCCGGCGTCGGCGGCGCCCCGGAGGAGGAGCTCGCGCGCCTCGCGAGCGTCCGGGTCGGCGAGCACCACAGGCAGGCTCTGCGCGATCGCGGCGGCCCCGGCGAGAGCGGCCTCGTCGCCCTCCGCGCTCCGGCCCCGGACGTAGAGCGCCTCCGCGCAGTGCGCGAGCGCGTTGAGCGCCGTGCCGCCGCTGTCCGTGCGAGGCAGGTCGAGCGTCAGGTCGACGTCGTAGACGATCGCCGCCGGCAGCGCGCCGGTGCCACCGGCTTGCAGCCGGCGGTCGGGCGTCCTGATCCCGTAGAAGGTGGTCCACTCGGCCCCGGAGTAGGTCGTCGGGATCGAGAGCAGCGGCAGCCCCGACCGGGCCGAGGCGAGCTTGCCGGTGTCGATCGCGGAGCCGCCGCCGAGCGCGAGGATCCCGTCCGCCTCCGGCGGCACCTCGACGCGGCCCGACGGCACCTCCGTCCACCACGCGACGTGCGGGAGCCCGCCGGCGAGCGCGCTCCACCGCTCGCTCGCAACCAGGAAGGGCCGCTCGACCCGGATCTCGGCGAGGGTCGCCGCCAGGGTGTCGAGCCCGAAGCTGACGATCACGCGACGCGCCGGCTACACGACACGCGAGGCTGCGAACTCGAGAAACGCGCGCGCCGCCCGCGACTCGCTGCGCCCCGCGGCGCGCACCAGCAGGATCTCCCGCTCGAGCTGCAGCCCCTCGACCCGTGCCTCGACCAGCGCCCCGTTGGCGAGGTCGCCCTCGACCGAGGAGCGCGAGATGAACGTCACGCCGTAGCCGGCCCGGACGGCCGTCACCACGGACTCCTGAAGTCCGAGCTGGATCCGCACGTCGAGATCGCGCAGCCGCAGGCCTGCGCCGCGCAGCTCGTCCTCGATCATCTGGCGGACTCCGGCCCCGTCCTGCATCACGATCAGCTGCTCGGTCTTCAGCTCGTCGAGTGAGACGGTGCGGCCGCCGAACCGGTGGCCGGGTGGGCACGCGAGGATCACGGTGTCGTGGAAGAACGGCTCGTACTCGACGCCGCGATGCCGCGGTGCCGCGCCGACGACGCCGAGCTCGAGCGAGCGGTCGGCGACCCGCTCGACGATCGTCTGCGTGTCGAAGACGCTGAGCGCGACGTGGAGCGCCGGCACGGTCTCGGCGAACTCGCAGAGCAGCCGCGCCAGCACGACGCCGCCCGGACCGGTCGAAGCGCCGATCTCGAACTCGCCGGCGAGCTCGCCGTCCGCCTCGGCGGCGAGCTCGTTGACGATCTGCTCCTCCAGCTGCAGCAGCCGCTGCGCGCCGCGGTAGAGGCGCAGCCCGGCCTGTGTCGGCTCGACCCGCCGGCCCGAGCGGTCGAGCAGCTTCATCCCGAGCCGCTTCTCGAGCGCCCGCACCTGGAGCGAGACGGCAGGCTGGGTCACGCCGAGCCGCTCGGCCGCCTGGGAGAACGACCGCCGCTCGACGACCGCGCAGAACGCCTGCAGCTGGCGCGTGTCCATAAGGAAACGTTATCCGTAGACGACGGCCCCCGCCGGTATCGGGCTTCAGCCCTGGCGCAGCTCGAAGCGGTTGCCGAACGGATCGTCGACGTAGACACGGCGGACGCCGGGGATGCGCTCGTCGGGCAGGGCGTGGTATCCCGCACCGGCGAGTCGCTCGACCAGCGCGTCGAGATCGTCGACGACGAAGCCCGGATGCGCCTTCTGCGCCGGGACGAACCGCTCCTCCACACCGACGTGGAGCTCCTGCCCGCCGGCGCGGAACCAGCAGCCGCCGAGCGAGGCAAGCAGCCCGGGCTTCGGGATCTCCTCGAGCCCGAGCAGCCCCCCGTAGAAGGCGCGCGCCGCCGCCTCGCACCCCGGCGGGGCGGCGACCTGGACGTGGTCGATGCGAAGGACGGTCATGGCCACGGTCTACCATCGCGGACGTGGCAGCGCCGCCGCCTCGGCTCGAGGACACCCTCGTCAGCGGCTACTCCCGCCTCGCGCGCGACGCCGCGCACCGCCGGATCGACCTCGAGTTGCGCGTCCTCGACGTCACCCTGGCGGGGCTGATCTCACTGCTCGTGCTGCCGCTCACCCTCCTGCTGACGCTGCTACTGCTCGTCACGAGCGGCCGGCCCGTGCTGTACCGCGGCGCCCGTGTGGGCCGCGGCGGGCACTTCTTCACGATGCTGAAGTTCCGCACGCTGGCGCCCGGCGCCGAGGAGCGGATCGGGCAGTACCTCGGCGAGGAGCTCGTGCGACAGACGGCGGTGGAGCTGACAGCCGTCGGACGCTGGCTGAAGGCGTCGCAGCTCGACGAGCTCCCGCAGCTGTGGAACGTGCTGCGCGGCGACATGTCCTTCGTCGGCCCCCGCCCGATCCGGCCGCGCTTCTTCACCGAGCTCGCCGAGGACCTGCCCGCGTACTGGCAGCGGCTGGTCGTGCGACCCGGACTGACCGGCTTCGCGCAGGTCCGCGGGGGCTACGAGACCTCGATGGCCGACAAGCTGTCGCACGATCTGGAGTGGATCGCCGACCGGTCGGTGCCGCTGTACCTGCGGACGATGGTGGTGACCGGGCTCCGCGTGCTCGGCCAGAGCTTCTCGAAGCATCCCTAGACTGGAACGGCGTGTGCGGCATCTCCGGGATCGCGACAGCTCGAGGCGCCGTCGACCGTGACCGGCTGGCCGCGATGTCGGCCACCCTGGCGCATCGCGGGCCGGACGCGGACGGGCTGTTCGTGCAGGAGGGGATCGGCCTCGCCTCGCGCCGCCTCGCGATCATCGACCTGGCGGGCGGCGACCAGCCGATCGCGAACGAGGACGGCGACGTCGTCGTCGTCCAGAACGGCGAGCTCTACAACCACGTCGACCTCCGGCGCTCACTCGAGCGCGCCGGCCACCGCTTCCGCACCCGCTCCGACACCGAGGTGCTCGTGCACGCGTACGAGGAGTGGGGCCACGGCTTTGCGGGTCGGCTACGTGGGATGTTCGCGGTCGCCCTGTGGGACGCCCGCGAGCGCCGGCTGACGCTCGCCCGCGACCGGTTCGGGATCAAGCCGCTGTACTACCGGGACGTCGGAGGCGAGCTGGCCTTCGCCTCCGAGCTCGACGCGCTGCCCCGGGGCGAGCTCGACCCGGACGCGATCGAGGCCTTCCTCGCGTTCAACGCGATCCCGGCGCCGCTGTCGATCTACCGGGAGATCCGCAAGCTGCCACCCGGCCACCTGCTCACCTGGCAGGCCGGCGTCGTGAAGCTCGAGCGGTTCGCCCGGCCGGGGCCGCTGCCACCGCGGCACGACGCCGACGAGGCCGAGCTGCTCGAGGAGTGCCGGGCGCGGCTGCGCGACTCCGTCCGCGCCCACCTCGTCGCAGACGTCCCGGTGGGCGTCCTGCTCTCGGGCGGGGTCGACTCGGGCGCGCTCGCCGCGCTCGCAGCGGAGGAGTCGACCGGGCCTGTGCGGACGTTCTCGATCGGCTTCGAGGAGGCGAGCTTCGACGAGCTGGCGGGCGCCCGCTCGGTGGCCGAGCGCTACGGGACACAGCATCGCGAGCTCGTGCTCCGCCCGGACGCCGCACTGCTGCTGCCCGCACTCGCCGCGGCGTTCGACGAGCCGTTCGGCGACTCGTCGGCGCTCCCGACCTACCTCGTGTCGAAGCTCGCGGCGGAGGACGTCAAGGTCGCCCTGTCGGGCGAGGGCGGCGACGAGCTCTTCGGCGGCTACTACACCTACGTCGCCGACCAGCT
>CAYXXE010000150.1:0-5933 GCA_964468985.1 uncultured Gaiellales bacterium
AGCTCGCCCGAGGCGACCTTCTGCCGGCCTGCCTCGATGCCGTCGGCGATCGCCCGGACCACGAGCGAGCAGGAGCGGATCGCGTCGTCGTTGCCCGGGATCACGTACTGGGCCTCGTCGGGATCGCAGTTCGTGTCCACCAGCGCGATCACGGGCAGTCCGAGCCGCTGGGCCTCGCGAACCGCCAGCTGCTCCTTCTTCAGGTCGACGATGAAGATCGCCTCGGGCTGGCGCCGCATGTCGGCGACCCCGCCCAGGTTGGCCTCGAGCTTCTCGAGTTCGGCCTCCATCGAGATCCGCTCCTTCGCGGGCAGCAGGTCGAGCTGCGACTCCTGCTTCAACGACCGGAGCTCGTGGAGCCGCTGGATGCGCTCCGACATGGTCTTCCAGTTGGTCAGCAGACCGCCGAGCCAGCGATGGTTGACGTACGGCATCCCCACTCGGCGCGCCTCGTCACGCACCGCATCCTGCGCCTGCTTCTTGGTGCCGACGAACAGCACCGAGCCGCCGCGCTCGGCGATCGCCTTCACAAACGCGTGCGCCTCGTCGAGCAGCTGCTGCGTCTGCGTCAGATCGATGATGTAGATGCCGCCGCGCTCGGTGAAGATGAAGCGCTTCATCTTCGGGTTCCAGCGGCGCGTCTGATGGCCGAAATGGACTCCGGCCTCCAGGAGCTCTTTCATGGAAACAACGGGCATGGAAGCCCCTTTCTGCGGTTTTGGACTGACAATGGCCGACGGGCCTCGGTGGAGACCTGCCCCAGCGGGCAGGCCACCGCCACTTCGGTCGCCCCGTCGGGTCGATGGAACGGAATCCGGACGTGCGCCGTCATGGTAGCGGCGCCCGCTCAGGATTCGAGCGTGGCGAGATACGACGCGAGGTCGTCGGGCAGCTCCGACCGGCTGTCGACGACCTCGCCCCCGAACGGATGCGGGAAGACGAGCCGCGAGGCGTGGAGGAACTGCCGCCCGAGCGCGGGGTCGGGCACGCCGTAGACCGGGTCGCCGACGACGGGCAGGTCGATCGCGGCCAGATGCACCCGGATCTGGTGCATCCGGCCGGTCTCGAGCCTCACCTCGAGGAGCGCGTTGCCGGCCAGGAGCCGCTCGACGCTGAAGTTGGTCACCGCCTCCTTCGGGGAGGCGCTGTCCAGCGAGATGCGGGTCGGGTCGCCCCGGTCCCGCCCGATCGGAGCCTCGATGCGCCCGGTGAGCGAGCGCGGCCTGCCGCGCACCAGAGCGAGATAGGTGCGCTCGAGCGCCCGGTCGCGGACGAGCGCCGACAGGCGCGCGAAGGCCTCGTCGGTGCGGGCCACGACCATCAGCCCCGACGTGTCGCGGTCGAGCCGGTGCACGATGCCACGCCGCCCGGGCTCCCCCCCGCCCGCCTTGTGCCCGAGCGCGTCCACCAGCGTCCCCGACGCGTGGCCGGCGCCGGGATGGACGACCAACCCTGCGGGCTTGTCGACGACCAGCAGGTGCTCGTCCTCGTACACCAGCTTCGGCTCGGCGAGGATCGGGACGGCCGGCGGCGGCACTGCGGTGGGAATCGCGATCTGCTCGCCGCCCGTGAGCCGGTGGCTCTTCGGGCGTGCGCGGCCGTCGACGAGCGTGCCCGCTGCGACCGCGCGCTCGGCGGCGCTCCGCGACCCGAGCAGCTCTGCGAGGTAGCGATCGAGCCGCTCCCCGGCGGCGGCCGCGGGAACCGTCAGATCGGTCAGCGGACGCTCACCGGGCGGCGACGTCGATCGGCCGCCGCGGCTGCCGCGGCTCGCGGTCGCCTCCGACGAGCGCGAGGACGAGCACGGCGACGCCGACGACGATGAACGTGTCGGCGAGGTTGAACGCCGGCCAGTGCCGCAGGTCGACGAAGTCGGTCACGTGGCCGAGGCGGATCCGGTCGGCGAGGTTCGAGACGCTGCCGCCCACGAGCAGCCCGAGCGCCGCCGGGAACACCGGATGACGCGCCCCCGACCGGGCGAAGAACCACAGCATCCAGACGACCGCGAACATCGTGACCGCCACGACCGCGACGGTCGTGTTCGCGAACAGCCCGAACGCGATGCCCGAGTTCTGGACATGGTGGAGCGAGAGCGGCCCGAGGACCTTCACCGACTGGTCGAGCGCGAGCCGGGAGGTGACGAGATACTTCGTGACCTGGTCGGCGACGATCGCGGCGGCCGCGACTGCCGCGAGGCCTGCCCACTGGCCGGGCCCGGCGGCCAGCGAGCGCTCCGCCACGGAGATCGGCTGCAGACCGTTCGTCGAGGAGCCGACCCGGATGTCGGCGCCGCCTTCGTGAAGCGTCGTCACCCGGGCAGCTTAGTCGTGTTCCCCCGTCAATCGTGCTCCGCCTTCAATCGTGCTCCGCCTCGATCCGGGTGTTGATGAGGCTCGGGAACTCCGCCGTGTCCTCGTGCTGGACCCACGGCGCGGGCGCCTCGGCCTCGGCGGGCTCGGCGTCGTGCTGCGGCAGCTCCGGGTCGTCCTCGAAGAGCGGCTCGGGAAATCCCTCGGGCAGCTCGTCGACAGGCTCCACGGCAGGCTCCGCAAGGGCTTCCGCTCCCGCGGGCTCCTCGTCCGTCGCAGGGTCGGGCCACGCGCCCACCGCCGGCGGCTTGTTCGACTCCTCGACCAGCCCGAGCGCCGCCCGGAGCAGCGCCTCGATGCGGCGTGCCTCGGCGAAGAGGCGCTCGCGCTCGGCCTGGGCGGCCCGCGTGATCGAGCGTGCTTCCTGGTGCGCCTCGGCGACGATCACCTCCGCCTCCCGCTTGGCGGCGCTCCGCGACTCGGCGGCGGCCTTCTCGGCTGCGACAAGCGTCGAGGCCAGCAGGTGCTCGCGCTCCCGGATCTCGGCGAGCGCCTTCGACAGGTCCTCGACCTGGTCGGCGAGCTCGCCGCGCTCGCTCCACACGTCTTCGAAGCTCGCTGCGACCTCGTCGAGCAGGCGCTCGGTGGGGCCGCGCTTGTACCCGAAGAGCGACCGTCCGAGGCGTACGTGTCTCAGTTCAACAGGGCTGTAGGGCATGTGTCTCCTTCCTCAGTGCAGGCGGTCGAGGACTGCGAGCAGGATCCGGTCGAGAGCGAGCAGGGCGATGATGCCGACCATCGGCGAGAAGTCGAAGGCGCCGAACTGGAGCGGCAGGAGCCGCCGCCAGAACCGCACGTAGGGGTCGCAGACGTCGGAGAGGAAGCGCTGCACGGGACGGAGCGAGTACGGCAGCTGCACCCACGACGTCAGCAGGTAGACGAGGATCGTGAGCGTGTAGACCGTCGTGAAGACGTCGACGAACGTCTCGATGGACGTGATCGCATCGAACAGCACGATCGAGACTTCGGGCTACGCCGTCGCTCTCCTACGCGGGAGGTGGACGTACTAGGCCTGATTGAAGAAGCCGCCGCGCTCGAGCAGGGCGGCCTTCTGCTCGGCCGACACCTCGACGTTTCGCGGCGTGAGCAGGAACACCTTGTCGGCGACGCGCTGCATGCCACCGTTCAGGGCGTACGTCAGCCCGCTCGTGAAGTCGATCAGGCGCTTCGACAGCTCCGCGTCGGCGCTCTGCAGATTGAGGATCACCGGCGTCGACTGCTTGAACTTGTCTGCGATCTGCTGGGCGTCGTTGAAGCTGCGCGGGAGCACGAGATGGACGCGCACCGCGCCGGCGTTCGGCAGCGCCTCGACCCGGGGCCGCTGGTCGGGCACCGCGCGCGGGGCGCGTGCGGCCTGGCGGGCCGCCGAGCGCTGTGAGGGGCCGTCCGACTCGGACTCGGTCCAGTCGTCGAAGTCGTGGCCGCGCCGGCGCGGCGTCAGCCGGCGGACGTTCGGCCGCTCGCGATAGCTCTGCTCGAGGCTCTCCTCCGCGGAATACCCGTCGTCGTCGTCCCAGTCCTCGTCCTCCTCGGCGATCCCGAAGTAGACGAGCGTGCGGTTCCAGAGCTCTCCCAGGGCCACTGCGCGCGGATGTTACTCGCGAAAGAGGATCGAACCCACCCGGACGTACGTCGCGCCCTCCTCGGCACCGACGAGAAAGTCCTGCGTGGTACCCATCGACAGCTCCCGCAGCTCGTGCTCGGCGGCGAGGGAGTGCAGTCGCCTGAACCACGGCCGCGACGCCTCGGCGTCGGCCGCGGCGGGCGGCATGGTCGTGAGACCGAGAATGCCGTACTCGAGAAACTCGCCGATCCGGTCGGGCGGGACACCGGCCTTCGACTCCTCGCCGGCCAGGTTCACCTCGAGGAGCGCCGGCACCTCCAGGCGCCGGGCCGCCGAATGCGAGTCGACCGAGTGCACGAGCTCGCAGATCCGGTTGACAACCTTCACCTTGTTCGACTGCAGGTTGCCGATGAAGTGCCACCGGAAGGCATCCCCGTACTCGGCGTGCTTCGCCTCCAGATCCTGCGCCCGGTTCTCGCCCACGACCTCGATGCCGGCCTCGGCGAGGGCGGCCATCCCGGCGAGCGGCACGTACTTCGTCGCGGCCACGACGGTGACGCCCGGGCCGACGTGCGCCTTGACGAGCTCGTACCGGCGGTGGATCTCGGCCGGAGTCGGGCTCTCAGGCGATGACACCGATCACTCCTTGCCTGCCGGTGACGCCCTCGTCGCGGCGATGGGAGAAGAACAGGTCCGGGTGGCAGGCGGTGCAGAGATCCAGGCGTTCGACCGCCGCGATCCCGGCCGCAGTCAGGCGGCGCTCGGCGGCCGACCAGAGGTCGAGCTTGCCCGCGTTCGTCAGGTCGACGTCGAACCGGTCGGAGACGTCGGCTCCGACCGCGTAGCAGCACGGCCCGATCGCCGGCCCGATCATCGCCGCCGCCGGCCCGGGTCCGAGCGCCCGGACGCCCGCCTCGACGATGCCGGCGAGCAGGCCCCGCCAGCCGGCGTGCAGCACCACCAGCCTCGGCTCTGTGCTCGTGCCGGTGCTCGTCCCGCTGCCCGGTGCGGTGCCGGTGCGGGCGAGCGCGATCGGCAGGCAGTCGGCCGCGAGCGCGAGCACGGGCAGGCCGGGCTCCCCGGTCGCGAGGCCGTCGCCGCCGGCGTCGTGTGCGCCCGGGACGGCCTCGCGCACGGTCGCCGAGTGGATCTGGCGGTTGTGGGCGAGACGAGCGGGGTCGGCGCCGACGACCGCGCAGGCCCGGCTCCGGTTCTCGTCGACGTTCAGCTCGTCGTCGCCGGTGTGCCGGCCGAGGTTCAGCGACGCGTACGGGCCACGGCTGACGCCGCCCAGGCGCGTCGTGAAGACGATGTCGTAGCCGGGCAGGTTCCAGCGGATCACCCGAGGAGCTCCCCCGCGCGTGCGAGCAGCGTCTCCCGGCGGTTCAGGGCGGGATCGTCGACGACCGCCTCGAGGAGGGCGCCGAGAGTGAGCCCGATCGACGGCCCGGGCGGGTAGCCGAGCGCGAGCAGGTCGTTGCCCCCGACGGCGAGGTCGCGGAGCCGATGCGGGCTCGCGCGCTCCGCCGCGACGACCTCGCGGAAGCGGGCCAGGCGGGCGAGGTCGACGGCCGGCGGGTCGGCACCGTCGCCGCGCTTGCCGATCAGGTCGGCCTCGCGGTGATCGAGGAGGTCGTCCACGAGCTCGTCGCCGTAGCGCCAGAGGAATCGCCGCGCCCGCAGCGCGTCGCCCCGCCCGATGTCGAACATATGAGCGCGGGCGATCGCCACGACGCGCCGCCGGAGGTCGTTCGGGTACCGCAGGCGCCGCAAGGCCCCGTCGGCCAGCTCGGCGCCGACGGTGGCGTGTCCGCGCGGTGCGACGCCCGGCTTGCGGTAGTAGTGGAGCCGCCCGTCGTCGCTCCGCCAGGCGACGTGCGGCTTGCCGAGATCGTGGAACAGCGCGGCCAGCCGCACGCGGAGCGGGCGCCCGGCGTCGGCGGTCGCCTGGACGACGGCGAAGGTGTGCTCGTCGACGGTGAGGTCGTGGTAGCGGCTCT
>CAYXXE010000151.1:0-5795 GCA_964468985.1 uncultured Gaiellales bacterium
TGCCACACCGCGGTGCTGCGATCCCGGGGCTGGCGAGGCGATGTGAAGCGATCCCCGGGGACTGAGTTACGTCGACAGTCTGATCCAGACCGAGGCGTGAGCGGGCTGAACGGCACCGTTCGCGGCCAGCAGCAGCTCGTCACGCACCGTGTCGAGATCGACCGCATCCCGCAGCCGCCATGTGAACGCAGCGACGATGGCTTCGGCGTCGTAGCGGGCGCGGTTGAAGCGGCGATCGACGAGCCGTTGGACACGAAGTCGGAGCGGATTGAACAGTGCCGCTGCGGCAAGGGTCGAGGCGGCGACTCCCACCGGCGACGAAAACGGCAGTACGTCGGTGGCAACGACGACGATCCCGACGAACACCCCGGCCAACAGCCCCGTGATGATCAGGTACGAGAGGGTGCGGCTGATCAGCCGGTCGATCTCGTAGAGGCGGTATTTGAGGATGCCGACGCCGATCGAGATCGGCAGCGCGGCAAGCACCATGATCCCGACGTCGGTCACCACGTTGGTGCCGAACGTGCTGCCCGGGCCGAGGGCCGCGAACATGCCGAAAAGGCCGACGGCCCCGCCGGTCATCAGAGCCTTGAGTTGCTGCCGGGATTCCCCGGTCGAGCGGCGGTAGGCGACGACTTGCCGCACGACCCACGCGAGGCCGATCACGAGATAGGGGGCAAGAAATGCGTTGGACACGTGGTTCAACGTCGCCCAGATGCCGCTCGCGTGGTCGAGGAGCGTGACCTCTCCCGAGGTGTCGACGTGAATCGGCTTGAAGATCAGGCCATCGATTTCGATCGCCGCGATGATCGCGATAAACGCGGCCGCCACCGCGAGATAAAGCCAGAGCGTGGCCCGCCAGAACCTGGATGGCAGCCGGCCGTCCGGGAAGAGCCCGATCGGCAGCGGTAGGAGCACGATCAAGGGCACCCAGGCGGGGGCGAGCAACGATGCGGCGGGCCCGAGTGGGAGGCTCGTGTGCCCCAACCGGTAGCGGAGCACGGCGTAGAAGCCGGCATCGGTGCAAAGAGAAGTGAGCAGCCCAAAGGCGAGCAGCACCCAGCCGACCGGGTTCCGAAGCTGGGCGCGGACCACGACTGTCCCGACGACGACGAAGACGATGCCGAGCAACGGGACGACGGTGACGTTGAAGAACGACGTTTGGTGTGCGAGGACGGCCAATGGAACCACGCCGGCCACCGCCAGGAGTGCGAACGCGCCGAGCGCCCCTGCCGACCACCGCGACGCCCACCCAATCCGGCCGCCGGTAGCGATCGTCTGAACGGTCGGGGTCCTTTCCACCACGATCCGCCAAATCTAGACCGCAGCGCGTTCCGGGAACGTTACGAGCGACACCCCGAGCACACGTCTCGAACTCGGCCTGCCAGGACGCCTAGGGCGACGGAGCGCAGCGCAACCTGAACCTCATTCGAGCCGCGTAGCCACGGGCCGGAGTCGGGCCCGCGTCACGGCCGCAACCGGAAGAGCCGGCGTGACGGGACCGTGAACACAGCCACCGCCCCCTCAGGTCAAAGCACGCTCGCGCAGTCCAGTCCCGCGGCGGCGGGGGTCTGTCGTTGACAAGTCCCGGGAGAATCAGCGACGATCAGCCGCGATGCAGAAATCCCTGGTCGCGAGCGTGCTTGTCGTCTCGCTCGCCGCGGTCACATTCGTTGCGGCTGCCGCCCACGCAACCTCCCGGCACGCCACCGGGCTGCAGCACAACCCCTGCGCCTTCCTGGCGCCGACGACCGCCGGGCACGTCGCCACGACGGCGACGTTCCTGAAACGGGTCATCGGCACCTACCCCGACCCACGACCGGTAACGATCGTCCCCGGAGCCGAAGGAGAAACCGGCCCTGACTTCCAGGACGGAATCTGCGACGTCAGCGGCGGGCTCGGCTGGTACAGCGGCGTCACCAAACCATGCGTACCACCCGCCGCAGGCAAGACGTGCAGCCCGGCGTACATCCTGCTCGGCGTCGTCACCGCCCCGCTCGCCGACGCCACGACACAGCTGAACGCCTTCGGCGTCGGCGCCTACACCGTGCACACCGATCTGCCGGGGACCGGCGGACACGGAAAACTCGTCTGCCGCCCGTCCTCGATCGGGTCACGCTGCGGAGCATGGTTCACGAAAGGCACCAAGTTCGTCTACATCTACAACCAGAACATCGAACTGCCCGCCGCCGGCCTCATGAAGACCGCAGCCGAGGCCATCTACGCCCACACGACACTCTGGTCGTCCGAAAAACCCCCACGCGGGGCTTAGGAGGTTGGATTGAACCCCCCAGTTGATTCAGGTGTCGTTGCAAATGCCAGAGGGCGGCGCCGCGGGTCAACGTCCGCAGACGATCCCATCGTACGGCGGCATCGACTCGGGCTGTCGGCGCCGATGCTTCTCGCCGCGGCCGCAGCAACAGTCATCGTCGGCAGCGCCGCCGCCGCACCAATGGCTGTCCGTGGAGCTGCGTCTTCGCAGGTGTGCGCCAAGCTCGGTGCGACCAAGGCCGTCGTGACGAAGATCTTCGGAGCAGGCGCCTCGGCCGCGGACTACAAGGCGTCGGCCACGCTGACGTACTGCGACATCACGCCACGAGGCGTATCTCCACTGACCCAGGACTGCTACCACGCCGAATGCACCGACGTCTTCTTCGGATCGGGCAGCCCCAGCTCCAACGCCGCCTACCAGGTGGCGCAACTGAAGCGCTACGGGGATGCCGGCATCTCCGAAGTGGCAGTCGCGGGGGCCGGCAGCGGAGCCACCTTGGTCAAGGTCGCGAAGCCGACCTCGAACGGGCTCGGCCCCGGCCTGGTCTTCGCGGCGGGCGTCCACACGATCTGGATCGAAGGCTCCCTGGGAGGGCCGCCGCCGTACGCGCGATGGGAAGCGCTGGCCCGCGCCATTCACGCCCACCTCGGCTAGAGACACCGTGAGCTCACCGCGTCCTCTTCAAGATGAGCCCGGCGGCGCTGCCCGCTACGGCGGTCGACCCCGCGGCGGTCGACGCTTCGCCCGGATCGTCGTCTTCCTTTGCGTCGGGCTCGCCGCGGTCATGGCTACGGCGTCGTCTCCTGCCGAGACGGGACGGTCGGTCCGCACGGCGGGCAGGTTCGTCATGTGCAACAAGATCGTCTCCGCTGCGGACGTCGGCAAGTTCGCCGGCCCGGGGATCAAACTGATCTCGGCCGGAGCGTTGACGCTCTACCACACTGCCGTCGGCGGCTCGACGTGCCGGTTCGAGTACGAATCCACGCCGGCCCAGATCGTCACCGACCAGCTCGGCTGTCAGGCCGCACAGCCCTGTTCGGCCGCGTACGTCACCGTGATCTTCGGTGCGACCAAACAACTCGCGGCCGACGACGGGCTGAACTCTCAGCGGGCTACGGGGAAGAGCTTGGTGGCGCTGAAGTGCGCGAAGTGCGCCGGGAGCCGAGCGATCCTCGTCACGACACCCGCGTACGGAGGCTCGTCCATCGACGGCTACTACCTCTGGGCGGAAACACCAAAGGGAAACCTGATCAGCGTCGGCGGCGGGATCCAGGGCGGCCCGTTCAGCTCGGCCAAGGTCATCGCGCTCGCGGAATACCTCGTACCCCGGGTCGACTCCGCCAAAGTCTCATAGGTCGACCCCCTGACCGAGCGTCGGGGACTACCAGTCGTACTTCGCGTACCTCGTACGCCCCCGATCAGACTGCGGTGGCTCCCCCTACACTCTCCGGTATCGACGAACCCGCGGGGCTTCAACGCAGTGGATATTGGCGGATGGCGGTCTGGGCGCTCCGCGTCGGCTACGCGGCGTTGGTCGTCGTCGCCGCCGGCTTTATCGCGAAGCTGTCGGGGTTCAGTCCGTGGATCCTCGCAGGCGGGGTGATCCTCTGGCTGGTCGCGGCCGCCACGACCGCGACCGGGTTCATGCTGGCTCGGCAAGAGCTACCCGAGCCGCGACCCGGGTTCTGGGCGATCCGGCGGATGCTCATTCACGACACCGTCCACGCTCGGGCGTCCGCCGAGCAGTCATGACGGCCTCGGGCGTCGCGTCCGTCGCGAGGCGGCTTGACGAGCCCGCGATTCGAACAACGCGCCTGACCAAGGATTTTGGGCAGGGACGCGGCCTGTTCGGCCTCGATCTGGAGGTCGCCCGGGGGGAGGTGTTCGGGTTCCTCGGCCCGAACGGTGCGGGCAAGTCGACCACGATGCGGTTGCTGCTCGACCTGATTCGGCCCACCTCCGGCTCGGCGCAACTGCTCGGCTTGGACGCCGGCAGGCAGAGCCTCGAGATTCGCCGTCGCGTCGGGTTTCTGCCAGGGGATCTGGCGCTCTACCCGAAGCTGACCGGCAGGGCCGTGCTCCGGTATCTCGCACAGCTCCGCGGCACCGTCGACCCGCGTCTTCGCGACTCGCTCGCCGAGCGCTTCGACGCCGACCTCGACCGCCCCGTCCACCAGCTGTCGACCGGCAACCGGCAGAAGCTCGGTCTGATCCAGGCGTTCATGCACGAACCCGAGCTGCTGATCCTCGACGAGCCGACTGCCGGCCTGGACCCGTTGGTGCAGCAGAGCTTCCACGCGCTCCTGCGCGAAGTCAGCGCCCAGGGCCGCACGGTGTTCCTGTCCTCGCACACCCTCTCGGAGGTCGAACGGGTCACCGACCGCCTCGCGATCCTGCGTCAGGGGCGTCTCGTCGTCGTCGACTCACTCGAGAACCTTCGCAAGGTCGCCGTTCAGCGCCTCGACATCGAATTCGGCGACCCCGTCAACGCCGACGATTTCCGTGCACTCCCCGGGGTCCAGGAAGTACTGACGAACGGGAGAACACTGACCGTCGCCTTCGAAGGCCCCGCCGACGCCGTGGTGAAAGCCGCGGCCGCCCACGAGGTGCGAGCGATCCGACCCCGCGAAGACGACCTCGAGGACATCTTCCTGCGCTACTACCGAGAGTCGTCAGCATGACCTGGCCGGCCGCCCGGCTCACACTCCGTCTGCGACTGCCGGCAACCCTCTTCGCTGCGGTCGGCCTGATCGCGGTCATGGCAGCCGTCGGCGCGCTCTTTCCCGCGATCGGTCACACAATCGGCAAGCTCAACGTCCCCACGAGCGTCGCCAACCTATTGGGAGGCGCCGACTACGGCACGATCACCGGCTGGTTCCGCAGCGAGATCGCCGAGATCTACGGCCCCCTCGTGATCGCCGCCCTCGCGATCACCGGCGCCGCAGCAGCCACCGCCGGCGAGGAAGAAGACCGGATCCTCGCCCTGATCCTCTCCCACCCGATCCAACGCTCGCACCTGATCGCCGCAAAGGCCGCAGCGATCGCCGTCATCGTGCTCGTCATCGCGTTCGCAGTCTGGATCGGTCTGATCGTCGGCGTCGCCCTCGGCGGCGGCGGCATCACGATCGCGCGGATCACCGCGCTCGCCGTGCAACTCGCATTCTTCGGGTTCGCCACCGGCTCGATCGCCCTCGCTGTCGGGGCCGGCACCGGCCGCCGCTCTCTCGCCACCGCTGCTGCCGCTACGGCCGCCATCCTCGGCTGGCTGATCAACAGCTTCGCCCCGCTCGTGAGCACCATCGCGTGGCTCAAGTACCTCACCCTCTTCTACTACTACGCCGGCCACGATCCACTCGCGCACGGCATCAACACCAACGGGATCATCGCCCTCGGACTCGTCACGCTCTCCCTCACCGCGCTCGCCATCATCGCCTTCGAACGGCGCGACCTCACCGCCTAGCGCAGACGATGCTCCACCCCGAAACACCCGAACGAACGCTGAAAGACCGCACACTGGAGCAGC
>CAYXXE010000152.1:0-5756 GCA_964468985.1 uncultured Gaiellales bacterium
CCGGCCTCGTGAAGGACACGGCCGGCAACGCGCTGGCGGGCGCGCCGGTCGCGAGCCCCGCCTACACGGTCGACAAGACCCCGCCGCCGGCGCCGACGATCGTCTCCGGCCCGTCGGGCTACGTCGCATCGACGAGCGCTGCCTTCGGCCTCGCCGACACCGAGGCGGGAGTCACGTTCCTGTGCAAGCTCAACTCGGGCGCGTTCGCGGCCTGCACGACGCCGAAGTCGTACAGCGGGCTCGGCCAGGGCGGCCAGACCTTCCAGGTGGAGGCGCAGGACGCGGCCGGCAACATCTCGTCGCCCACCTCGCGCAGCTGGACCGTCGACACGGTCGCGCCGCCGGCGCCGTCGATCACGAGCAAGCCGGCGAACCCGACCACGTCGACGTCGGCGACCTTCAAGTTCGCGGACGACTCCGACAACGACGGCGACTCCGGTGACGGCGACGCCGACGACGTCAACGGCGCCGTCCTCTGGTGCTCGCTCGACGGCGCGCCGTTCGCGGTCTGCACCAGCCCGCTCACCTACACCGGCCTGGCGCTCGGCAACCACACGTTCTCGGTGAAGGCCACCGACCTGGCGGGCAACCCGTCCACCGGCACGACCTCCTACACCTGGAAGGTCGCGGTCCCGCCGCCGCCCGCCCCGTCGATCACGAGCAAGCCGGCCAACCCGTCCGGCTCCACCGCGCCGAGCTTCTCGTTCACCGACAGCCAGGCGGGCGTGACGTTCCTCTGCAAGCTCGACGGCGGCGCGTTCACGGCCTGCACCTCGCCGACCGGCTACAGCGGGCTGGCGATCAACTCGTCGCACACCTTCCAGGTGGAGGCGAAGGACGCCTACGGGCAGCTGTCGACCCCGACGTCGTACACCTGGCAGATCGTCGTCCCGGCGCCGCCGGCCCCGTCGATCACGGCCAAGCCCGCGAACCCGACCAGCTCGACCGCGGCGACGTTCTCGTTCACCGACAGCCAGGCGGGCGTGACGTTCCTCTGCAAGCTCGACGGCGGCGCCTTCGCGGCGTGCACGTCGTCGACGAGCTACTCGGGGCTCGCCGCCAACACGACGCACACCTTCCAGGTCGAGGCGAAGGACGCCTACGGCCAGCTCTCGACCGCGACCTCGTACACCTGGCTGATCGACACGACTCCGCCGAACGCGCCGACGATCAGCTTCGGGCCGATCCAGTACCCGCCGCTCGGCTGGTCGTCCACGACCGGCACGTTCATGTTCGGCGACACCTCCACCGACGTCGCCTCGTACCAGTGCAAGCTCGACACCGGCGCCTACGCGACGTGCGCGAGCCCGAAGAGCTACACCGGCCTCGCCCAGGGGCAGCACACGTTCCTGGTGAAGGCCGTCGACAGCGCGGGCAACGTCTCGAGCCCGTCGACCCCCTACGTGTTCTTCGTCGACACCGTCGCGCCGAACAAGCCGACCCTGACGGTCTTCCCGGCGAACCCGTCCTCGTCGAACGCCTCCACGTTCCAGTGGACGGACACCGACCCGTCGCCGGGCGTCGGCATCGCGGGCTACCAGTGCAGCGTCGACGGCAGCGCCTTCGCGACCTGCCCGAACCCGGACACCTTCACCGTCGCGACGACGACCAGCGGCCAGCACACCTTCTCGGTCGAGGCGACCGACTGGGCCGGCAACACCTCGGCCGCCGCCACCTACACCTGGACGGTCTCCGCGACCACGACCGGGCTGCCGTTCACGATGACGGGCAACGGCGTGGGCCTTGCGTATCCGGGCGGCCCGCCCATTCCCCTGGCCCTCAATCTCAGTAACCCGAACAACGTCCCGATCTATGTGACGGCGCTCACCGTCGCGGTCACGAACGACCCGAACGGCTGCAGCCACACCGCCAACACGGTGATCCAGCAGGTCAACTTCGCCACCGCGACCTCGTCGCCGAACGCGATCGTCGTCCCGGCGAACGGCAGCGTCACGCTGCCCGCCCAGGGCGTGGCCGCCCCGACAGCGCGCCTGGTCGACACGAACTCGAACCAGAACAACTGCGCGAACCAGACCTTCAACCTGAGCTACTCCGGGAGCGCCCACTCATGAGCCGCCTGCTGACACTCCTCGCACGGATGTTGCACGCGGTCGGGTCGCTCGGCCGGAACGGCAGCGCCGCCGACGAACCTGCAGTCGCCCCTGCGCGCGAGCCTGGGGTGCCGCGGCTGTTCGACCTCGTGGACGCGAAGCGGGCCCGTAACGGTGAAGAGCCGGTCTTCGGCGCCCCCACCGGCTCCGCTCCTGCGCGGCGCTTCCGGCTGCCGCGGCTGTTCGGCGGCCGCGGCGCGAAGCTCGGCCTCGGCGCTGTGGTCGCGCTGGTCGCGGCGGGAGGTGCCATCGCCTACTACACCTCGCACGGCGCAGGCACCGGCAGCGCAAGCGTCGGCAACCTGAACGCCCCGACGAACGTCTCGGCCGGCCCCGCCGGCTTGACCACCATTCCCGTCAGCTGGACCGCGTCGAGCGCCGGCGGCGGCGCGATCGCACCGACCGGCTACTACGTCACCCGGTCGAACGGCTCGACGACGAGCAAGGCCTGCGGCACCGACTCGACGCACCTCATCACCAGCGGCGTTGCCTGCGTGGACGGCAACGGGACGAGCTACTCGTCGGCGTCGAACCCGCCGGCGAACGCAACCCCGGGCGCGGGCACCTACACCTACACCGTGATCGCGGTGTACCACTCGTGGACCGCGACGAGCGGCGCGAGCGGCTCGGCGACGCTGAAGGCCAGCCCGACGATCACGACCACGCCGACCGCGAACACCGCGGTCGGCGGCGCCGTGACGGATCAGGCGACGCTCGTGGGCGGCGCGAGCCCGACCGGCAGCATCGTCTTCCGTCTCTACAGCGACTCCGCCTGCTCCACCCAGGTCTTCACGTCGACGAACGCGCTCGGCGGCGCGAGCGCGACGTCGGGGACGTACACGCCGACGGCTCCCGGCACCTACTACTGGCAGGCGTCGTACGCGGGTGACTCGCAGAACAACGCCGTGGCTTCGCTCTGCGGTGTCGGCCACGAGACCACAACGGTCACCAAGGACGCGACGACGACAGTGGTGTCGGTGAGCCCCTCGACCGTCACGTTCGGCAACGAGTCTGGCGCGGTGTTCACGGCGACCGCCTCGACGACCAACGGCGAGACCATCCCTGGCGGCGACACGATCACCGTCAACGCCGGCTCGGCGAGCTGCACCGTCACCGTGGCAGCGCCGACCTGCTCGATCGGCAGCTCGGCGCTGGCGGCCAACGCCTCGGCGTACGCGGTGAGCGCGACCTTCAACGGCGACGCGAACCTGCTGACTTCGACGGGCAACGCGGCGACGGGGCTGACCGTGAACGGCTCGCTCACCGTCCCATACACACCTGGCACGCACACCCTGGTCGTGCCTGCCCACACCACTTCGATCAACTTCACACTTGCCGGAGCGGGCGGCGGTGGCGGCACCGGTACCCACGGCAACGGCGCCGGCGGCGCGGGCGGCTCGCTCCAGGGAACGATCAACATCCCCGACAGCTCGAGCGCGACCCTGCTCACCGTCGTGATCGGTGGCGCCGGGACCAGCGCGACCGGTGGGGGAGTCGGCGGCTCGGGCGGAACCGGCTGCGCGGCCGGCGGCGGCGGCGGCAACGGGCAGAGCAACGACGGCGGCGGCGGCGGCGGGGCGAGCTGCATCTACGTGGTCAGCTCCAGCCCGATCGCGGTGGCCGGCGGCGGCGGCGGCGGCGGTACCTACAACGCGAACAACGGCGGCAACGGCAGCGGCGGCTCGACCGCCAACCCGGGCTCGAACAGCGGCGCGAACGGCGTGTCGATCGGTGCCGGGACGCTTAACGGCAAGGGCGGCACCACGGCGACCAGCGGCGCCCGGCCGTTCACGATCGCCAACACCGGCGGCGCCGGCGGCGTCGGCAACAGTGGCACGGGCGGCGTCGGCGGTACCTGCTCGGCCGGCACGTGCGGCGCAGGCGGTGTCGGCATCGGCAACAACAGCGGCAGCAGCCTCTACGGCGGCGGCGGCGGCGGCGGCGGCATGGCGGGCGGCGGCGGCGGCGGCGACAGCGCCAACACGGCGAACGGCGGCGGCGGCGGCGGCGGCGGCGCGGGCTACACCGGCGGCACCTCGACGATCACCGTGACGAGCATCGTGCTCGGCACCGCCGGCAATGGCGGCGCCGCGGGAGCGTCCGGCGGCGCAGGCTCGAGCAGCTTCACGGGCCTCGGCGTCTACACCCAGGCGAGCGTCACCAACATCACCTCGACCCTGGCCGACGGCTCCTACAACGCGGGGAACGTCGTCCCCGTCACGGTCACGTTTAGCGCGCCGGTGACGGTGACCGGGACGCCGCAGCTGACGCTGAACACGTCGCCCAGCCGCGTCGCCACGTATGCGAGCGGTAGCGGCACGACCACGCTGACCTTCAACTACACGGTCGCGAGCGGCGACACGAGCGCCGACCTCGACGCCGCCTCGACCAGCGCGCTCGTGCTGAACGGCGGCTCGATCGTCGACTCCTCGGGCTACGCAGCCGGTCTCACCCTGCCCACGCCGGGCGGCACCGGGTCGCTCGGCGCCAACAAGAACATCGTCATCGACACGAGTTCCCCGACGATCTCCAGCGTCTCGTCGACCCAGGCCAACGGTTCCTACAAGGCCGGCACGATCATTCCGATCACCGTCACCTTCAACTCGGCCGTGAACGTCACAGGCACGCCGCGGCTCGCGCTCAACACGACGCCCACGAGCGAGCTCGCGACGTACGCGTCCGGCACGGGTACGGCGACGCTGACGTTCAACTACACGGTTCAGGCGGGCGACACGAGTGTCAAGCTCGACGAGGCCTCGGCCGGCGCACTGACGCTGAACGGCGGGACAATCGCCGACGCGGCGACGAACGCGGCCGTCCTGACGCTACCCGCGCCGGGCTCCACCGGGTCGCTGAGCGTGAACAAGGCCATCGTGATCGACACCACTGCACCGACAGTGACGAGCGTGTCGTCGAGCACGGCGAACGGCTCGTACAACGCGGGCAAGGTAGTGGCCGTTACCGTCACGTTCAGTGAGGCCGTGACCGTGGCCGGGACGCCGCAGTTGACGCTGGCCATGACCCCGGCCAACAAGGTCGTGAACTACTCGAGCGGCAGCGGCACGAGCACGTTGACCTTCAACTACACCGTCGCTGCGGGCGACACGAACGCGCACCTCGACTACGCGTCGACGAGCGCCCTCGCCCTGAACGGCGGGACAATCGGGGACGCCGCGACGAACCCGGCGACATTGACCCTCGCGACGCCGGGTGCCGCGGGATCGCTGGGAGCGAACAAGAGCATCGTCATCGATACGACGGCTCCCACGGTGACCGGCATCACCTCGTCGACGGCCGACGGCTCGTACACCACCGGCGCGGTCATCCCCGTCGCCGTCACCTTCAGCGAGCCCGTCGCGGTCACCGGCAGCCCGCGGATCACCCTGAACACGTCGCCCAGCCACTTCGCAACTTACGCGAGCGGAACGGGCACGAGCACGCTGGTCTTCAACTACACGGTCGTGGCCGGCGACTCGAGCACGCACCTCGACTACGCGTCGACGAGCGCCCTCGCCCTGAACAGCGGGACGATCCTGGACGCCGCCACCAACGCGGCGGTCCTCACCCTGCCGTCGCCGGGCACGGCCGGCTCGCTCGGCGCCAACAAGAACATCGTCATCGACACCACAGCGCCGCTCGTCGCCC
>CAYXXE010000153.1:0-5687 GCA_964468985.1 uncultured Gaiellales bacterium
AGCCGTCGCTCGACTCGCTGCGCCTCTATCTGCGCGAGATCGGCAAGGTGCCGCTGCTGACGGCCGACCAGGAGGTCTACCTCGCGAAGCGCATCGAGCGCGGCGACATGAGCGCCAAGACGCAGATGATCGAGGCGAACCTGCGCCTCGTGGTCTCGATCGCGAAGGGGTATCTCGGTCGCGGGCTGTCGTTCCTCGATCTGATCCAAGAGGGGTCGCTCGGCCTGATCCGCGCAGTCGAGAAGTTCGACTACCGCAAGGGCTACAAGTTCTCCACCTATGCGACGTGGTGGATCCGCCAGGCGGTCACCCGCGCCATCGCCGACAAGGCCCGCACGATCCGCATCCCGGTGCACATGGTCGAGAAGCTGAACAAGGTCGTGCACATCGAGCGGCAGCTCGTCCAGCGGCTCGGGCGCGAGCCCCGGCCGGAGGAGATCGCCGAGGAGCTCGAGATCTCGGTCGCCGAGGTGCGCGAGATCCTGCGCATGGCGCAGCACCCGGTCTCGCTCGAGAAGCCGATCGGCGAGGAGGAGGACTCCGAGCTCGGCGACTTCGTCGAGGACGAGAACGCCGAGACCCCCGACGAGGCCGCCTCGCTCACCTTGCGCCGCACCGACATCGAGCACGCGCTGTCCTCGCTGCCCGAGCGCGAGCGTCGCGTGATCGAGCTCCGCTTCGGGCTCACCGGCGGTCAGCCGTGTACGCTCGAGGAGGTCGGCAAGGCCTTCGGCGTGACGCGCGAGCGCATCCGCCAGATCGAGAACTCGACGCTCAAGAAGCTCGAGTCGCTGCCCGAGGCGCAGGCGCTTCGGGACTGCGTCTGACCCGCGGCCCACTCGGGTCCGCGCGGGTCGCGCGCACCGCCAGTACAGTGCGCGCTGCAGCAGGCGAGCACCCTCGGCGCACGGCAGGCTCCGACCGCGTCGAACCAGCGAAACGATGAGAATCCTCGTCAACATCGACGAGCTCGGCCCTCGCCATGGCGTCGCCGTGCAGACCTTCCAGGTCAGCCGCGAGCTGGCCCGGCGCGGGCACGCCGTCGACGTCGTCTATCTCCGCTCCGGCGCCTTCGAGCCGGAGTACAGGGCGTTCGCCGATCGGGTGGTGCGCGTGCCTGCGCTGTCGTTCGGCCGCCGGCCCCTGCAGGCCCATCGGATCTTCCGCTCGATCGTCATCGGGGCACGGCTCCGTCCGGATGTCATCTACGACAACCTGCTCTGGAGCCTGCCGTGGTCCGCGAGCGTCGCGAGGCTGACCCGGGCAGGGCTGCTCGGGAACATGCACGGCTTCTCGGCGAGCGAGCCGAGCGCCGTCACCCGGTTCTTCATCCTGAAGACCGCCCGGCGCGTGATCTGCGTCTCCGAGCACGCGCGCGCGCAGCTGCTCGCCATCGGCGTCGATCCTGCGACGGTCGAGGTCGTCCACAACGGGATCGACCCGGCCGCCTACCCCGTCGGAGGCCGGCCGGAGCTCGAGGCGCACCGCCGGGCGCTCGGGCTGCCGCTCGATGCGTTCGTCGTCGTGTCACTCGGGCGCATCGACCGGATGAAAGGTGTGGAGACGCTGCTCGAGGCCGCCCGTCTCACCTCGCGCGACGGGCTCGAGCTGGTCTTCGCCGGCGCTCCCGTCTCCGAGGAGTACCTGGCGGAGGCCCGGCGCCTTGCGGACGGGCTGCGCTGCCACTGGCTGCCGTCGCAGGCCGACGTCGTGCCGCTGCTCCACGCGGCCGACCTGGTCGCCGTGCCCTCGCTCTTCGAGACCGAGTCGTTCGGCCGCGTGGCGATCGAGGGGTTCGCGACGGGGCGCCCCGTCGTCGCGTCGCGGACGGGCGGCCTCGTCGAGGTCTTCACCGGCGACTTCGAGCGCTTCCTGTTCCCGCGCGGCGACAGCGCGGCGCTCGCGGCCGAGATCGACGCGCTCCGCGACTGGCGCCGCGACGAGCCCGAGCTGGCCGAGCGTTGCGCCGAGCACGTCCGGCGCAACTTCGACGTCTCCGCCGCGGTCGACCGGATCGAGGCCGAGCTCGTCGCGGCCGCGCGCCGCTGAGGCCGGTCAGGCCCCGGCGCGGCGTCTGCGAATCCGCCGGACCTGCACGAGATAGGCGGGGAGGCCGACGATCATCAGCAGGAAGACGAAGCTGGCCCACGCGGACGGGTGCGGGATCTTGTGCCGCTCGGCGTGGAAGAACGTGGCCGTGCCGACCGCCGCCGCGAGCACGAACGCGACGAGGAACTGCGCGTTGGTGATGTGGCTCAAGGCGCGATCGTCAGCGACTCGATGCGTACCTCGTCGCGCGGCCGGTCGCCCGGGCCCGTCGCGACCTGCGAGATCGCGTCGACGACGTCCATCCCCGACGTGACCCTGCCGAACACGGTGTGCTTGCCGTCGAGCCACGAGCAGGCGTCGGCGGTGACGATGAAGAACTGCGAGCCGTTGGTGTTCGGGCCGGCGTTCGCCATCGCGAGGGCGCCGCGGACGACCTTGTTGGCGTTGAACTCGTCCTCGAACTGGTAGCCGGGGCCGCCGGAGCCGGTGCCGGTCGGGTCGCCGCCCTGGATCATGAAGTCGGGGATGACGCGATGGAAGATGATCCCGTCGTAGAAGCCGTCGCGGGCGAGCTTCGTGAAATGTCCCACGGTGGTCGGCGCGTCGTCGGCGAACAGCTCGAGCTCGATCGTGCCGTGGTTCGTCAGCATGGTGGCGTTTGTCATGCGGCGCAGGGTAGCCACCCCGCAGGGGACCGGGCTCTCATGTGGTACTTACGTTGGCGTGCTCTGCTTTCGGCCGATGAGTTGGCTCGGAGTCCTCGGAGTGCTCGCCTGTGTCGGCACCGTCGCCGGCACTGCCGCCGGCACCGCCGCCGCGGCGCCCCGCGGCGTCACGCCCTCGGTCAGCTCCAACTGGGCGGGCTACGCGATCAGCGACTCGGCGACCATCGACGGCGGCACCCCGGCGAAGCCGCTCGCCTTCTCTGACGTCACGGCGAGTTGGGTGCAGCCGAAGGTGCGCTGCATCGCGGGGCGGGCTGCGTACTCGGCGTTCTGGGTCGGCCTGGGCGGTTTCTCGACCTCCGCGACGGCGCTCGAGCAGATCGGCACGGAGTCCGACTGCAGCGCGGCCGGGCTGCCCACGTACTCCGCCTGGTACGAGATCGTCCCGGGGCCGTCGCAGCAGGTCCACCTGGCGATCCGCGCCGGCGACCACATCACGACGGCGGTGGTGGTGAACGGCACCGACGTGACGCTGCAGGTGAAGAACAGGACGCTCGGCACCACGTTCACCCGGCAGCTCGTGGTCGCCCACCCGGATGTGTCGTCGGCCGAGTGGATCGCCGAGGCGCCGTCGGAGTGCAGCGGCCGCTGCCATGTCCTGCCGCTCGCGAACTTCAGGTCGATGGCGTTCACGAGCATCGCCGCCACCGCCGACGGCCACCCGGGGACGCTGTTCGACCCCGCCTGGACGGCGTTGCCGATCCAGCTCGTCCCGAGCTCGAGCTACCACTCGTTCTTCGGCGGCCCGGATCAGGCCTCGACCGCCGGCGCGACGCCCGTCTCGTCGACCCCGGACGGCCGCCGGTTCGCGGTCTCGTGGCTCGCGGACGCCGTCACCGGCTGAGCCCGGCGCGCCCTTCTCCGGTATTTCCGGACAAATCGCGGCTCTCGGGCCGGTCTCGCCGACAGGTGCCCGGCACCGCTCGTCTAGGTTTCGCCCTGGCGCGTGCCACGTGGTCGGGACTTCCTTGCGGCCCGAAAGGTCTCCCGAGGGTCAGGACTTCCTCTCAGCCATCCTAGGCGTGGCACGCGCCCCCTTCGGGGCGTGCGAGCCTCTCAGTCCCGGCGCTTGCGGTTCTGCACGAACTGGAAGCCGAAGCGGCCTTTCACGCACAGGTTCCCGCGGGTCACGTCGTGGTCGTCGGGGGAGGTGACCTTGACGATGTCGCCGTCCTGCACGTGCAGCGTCAGGTTGCAGCCGACGCCGCAGTACGGGCACACCGTGTCGACCTCGCTCTGGCGCTCCTCGTCCCAGGTGCCGGCCTGGCGCAGGTCGTACTCGCTCTTCGCCATCAGCGCGCCGGTGGGGCAGACGGCGACGCAGTTGCCGCAGTAGACGCAGGCCGAGTCGGGCAGCGCCACGTCTCCCTCGGTCGAGATGTGGGCGCCGAAGCCGCGGCCGGCGACGGCGATCGCGAACGTGTTCTGGGCGTCGGTGCCGCACGCCTCGACGCAGCGGTAGCAGAGGATGCAGCGCGAGTAGTCGCGCACGTACAGGTCGTTGTCGATCTTCACCTCCTGCGCCACGGTCGCCGCGTCGGGGCCGAACCGGTCGGGCTTCGCCTCGTACGACTCGATGTAGCGGAGCGCGTCGGGCGCGAGCGACAGGTCGACCGACGAGCCCAGCAGCTCGAGCACGAGCCGCCGGCTCAGCCGCACGCGCTCGGAGTCGGTGTGCACGACCATCCCGGCCTCGGCCTTGCGGGAGCACGACGGGACGAGCGTGCGCGCGCCCTCGACCTCGACGACGCACACCCGGCAGACGTTCACCGGCGTCAGGGTGTCGCCGTAGCAGAGAGTCGGCGTCTCGATCTCGAGGCGGCGGCAGGCATCGAGGATCGTCGACCCCTCGAGCACGCGCACGGGCTGCCCGTCGACCGTCAGCTCGACCATCTTCCTCGGTGCCGCGATCATGGTCGTCGTCATCGGGCGAAGACTCCCAGAGTCGCGATCGCCGACATGACGGCATTCGCCGCCGTCTGGCCGAGACCGCAGATCGACGCGTCGCGCATCACCTGCGCCACCTCCGCGAGCGTCTCGAGCTCTCCGTCGAGGGCGCGACCGGCGGCGAGCCGCTGCAGCGCCTCCTCCTGGCGCACCGTCCCGACGCGGCAGGGCACGCACTGCCCGCACGACTCGTCCCGGAAGAACTCGGCGAGCCGCAGCACGGCGTCCACCAGGTCGGCGCTCTCGTCGTAGACGATCACGACGCCCGAGCCGAGCGAGACGCCGGCGGCGCGCGTCGTCTCGTAGGTCAGCGGCAGGTCGAGCTGGTCCGGCCCGAGGAACGAGCCGGCCGCGCCGCCGAGCAGCACGGCCTTCGGCGGCCGCGCGCCGGCCAGGTCGAGCAGCGATCGCAGCGACTCGCCGAACGGCAGCTCGTACAGCCCGGGCCGCTCGACGTGCCCCGAGACGCAGAAGAGCCGTGTCCCGGTCGAGCCCTCGGTGCCGATCCCGGCGTACCCGGCACCGCCCTCGCGGACGACCTCCAGCACGTTGAACAGCGTCTCGACGTTGTTGACGACGGTCGGCTTCCCGAACAGGCCGACCTCGACCGGGAACGGCGGCTTGTTGCGGGGCTCGCCGCGGAAGCCCTCGATCGACTGGAACAGCGCCGTCTCCTCGCCGCACACATACGCGCCCGCCCCGATCCGCAGCTCCACGTCGAACGCGTGTCCCGAGCCGAGCACGTCGTCGCCGAGCAGGCCGCGCTCCCGCGCCTGGCCGATCGCCGCGCCGAGCCGCGCGTGGGCGAGCGGGTACTCGGCGCGGACGTAGAGGAAGCCGCGCTCGCAGCCCGTCGCGAGGCCGGCGATCGTCATCGCCTCGAGCAGCGCGAACGGGTCCTGCTCCATCAGGATCCGGTCCTTGAAGGTGCCCGGCTCCGACTCGTCGGCGTTGCAGACGAGGTAG
>CAYXXE010000154.1:0-5630 GCA_964468985.1 uncultured Gaiellales bacterium
TGGAGCGCGCGATCGCCGAGATCAACGACGCCGCCCCGGACATCGTCGTCTGCTCGGGTGACCTCACGACGTTCGGGTTCAAGGAGGAGTACGCCCAGGCGAAGCGCTACCTGGATCGGCTCGACTGCGAGGCGCTGGTGGTCATCCCGGGCAACCACGACTCCCGGAACGTCGGCTACGTCCACTTCGAGGAGCTCTTCGGAGCTCGGAGCTCCGTGCTCCGCAAGCGCGGCGTCACGGTCGTGGCGGTGGACTCGACCGAGCCCGACCTCGACCACGGCCAGATCGGCCGTGGCCGGTACGGGTGGATCGAGGAGCAGTTCGCCGCTGAGCCGGCCGAGCTGCGCGTCTTCGTCCTCCACCATCACCTGCTGCCGATCCCCGGAACCGGCCGTGAGCGGAACGTCGTCCACGATGCCGGCGACGCGATCGAATGCCTCCAGCGTGCCGGGGTGCATCTCGTCCTGTCCGGCCACAAGCACGTGCCGTACGCCTGGAAGCTCGAGAACCTGTTCATCGTCAACACCGGCACGGTGTCGACGCTGCGGCTCCGCGGTCACACGAGGCCCTGTTACAACATCGTCGAGGTGGCGGGCTCCCACGTGGCGGTGTGGCGGCGTTATCCGTTCCACGGCCAGGAGCAGATCATCCAGTTCGACATCGCGACCGGCGAGTACGAGAAGTACACGGGCCGGATCGAGCGCGAGGTCACCTCGCAGCGATGAGGGCCGTCGCGCTGATCGACGGGGAGCACTACCCGCCGGTCGTCCGTGACGCGCTCGCCGCGCTCCCCTACGACTGGGTGGGCGCGATCCTCGTCGGCGGTGTCGAGAAGCTGCGTCCGCCGGGCCCGGCCGCGTCGGACTACGGCGTGCCGCTCGTCGCCGGGTTCGCCGGAGCCGAGCTCGTCGTCGATCTCTCCGACGAGCCGGTGCTCGGCCCGGTCGAGCGCTTCCGCTGGATCGCGCAGGCGCTCGCCGCGGGGCTGCCGTACGTCGGGGCCGACTTCCGGTTCGACCCGCCGGTGCTCGCCCCGTTCCCGCTGCCGTCCGTGAGCGTGATCGGCACCGGCAAGCGGGTCGGCAAGACGGCCGTGAGCGTCCATGTCGCGCGACTGCTCGCGCGCGACCGAGCCGTGGTCGCGGTGGCGATGGGCCGCGGTGGGCCGGCCGAGCCGGAGGTGGTACGCGCGCCGCCGACGCTCGCGGAGCTCGTCGAGCTGTCGCGCACCGGACGGCATGCGGCCTCCGACCACCTCGAGCTGGCCGTGCTGGCCGGGGTCGTGACGATCGGCTGCCGCCGGGCAGGCGGCGGGCTGGCGGGTGCCGTGTTCCTGTCGAACGTCGCGCGTGGGGCTGAGCTCGCGGCCGGGCTCGCGCCCGGGGCCGTCGTCTTCGACGGGAGTGGGGCGGCGATCCCGCCGGTCGCGACCACCGCCAGGATCCTGGTCACCGCGGCCTCCCGCGATCACGACGGCTACCTCAACAGCTACCGGCGGCTGATCTCGGACCTCGCCGTGTCGGTCGGGTGCGACGTTCCGGGCGCGACGCGCGTCGAGTTGCGGCTCGCCGCGACGGAGCCGCTCGACGGGCGGGTCGCCGTCTTCACGGCAGGGGGTCGCGATGTGTCCGGGCTCGACGCCGACGTCGTCCACGTCTCGGCGAACCTGGCCGACCGGGCGCGGCTCTCGGCCGAGCTGCGCTCGCTCGAGGCCGACACGTACCTCGTCGAGCTGAAGGCCGCCGCCGTCGATCTCGTCGCCGAGGACGCGCTCGCCCGCGGCCGCCGGGTCGTGGTGGCGACGAACGAGGTCGTGGGCTTTCCCGACGACGCGCTCCTGGAGCTTCTCTCGTGACGGCGGCGGCCCCATGACGCAGCGGCGGTTCGGCGAGCCGCTGCCGCTCGGGGACGAGCGGTTCCCGTACTCGAAGGGGCTGATGGCGCGGGCCCTGATCGCGGCGGGTGTCGCCGCCGACCGCGCCTACGATCTCGCCCGGGCGCTCGAGGTCGACCTCGCGGGCAGCGGTGAGCGCACCGCCGATCTCGATCGCCTCCGCCGGGTCGCCTGCGGGGTGCTCGGCGAGGAGGCGGGCGGCCGCGTCGTCGAGCGGCTGCAGCGCCTCGACGACCTGCTGGCGCTGGAGACGCCCGTGATCGTGCTGATCGGCGGGACGACCGGCACGGGCAAGTCGACGGTCGCCGCCGAGGTCGCGCACCGTCTCGGCATCACCCGGGTCACCTCGACCGACTTCATCCGGCAGACGATGCGCGCGTTCTTCCCGCCCGAGCTGCTGCCGGTGATCCACCATTCGAGCTTCGAGGCCTGGGCCGGCGTCGACGGCGACGCGCCGGGGGATCCGATCGTGGACGGCTTCCTCGAGCAGAGCCGTCATGTGTGCATCGGCGTCGAGGCAGCGATGCGGCGCTCGCTGACCGAGGGCTGGTCGATGGTCCTCGAAGGTGTCCACCTGGTGCCGGGGATGGTCCCGACGGCGCTCGACGGGGCGCTCGTCCTCCACGTCGTGATGCAGATCCCGAGTGAGGAGGCCCACCGCACGCACTTCCACGTGCGTGACACGGCGACCTCGGGGACGAGGGCGATGGCGAAGTACCTCGACCGCCTCGACGACATCCGCCGGATCCAGCGCTTCCTCGTCGCCCGTGCCGGGCGCGAGGGCGTCGCCGTGGTCGAGAACACGAACGCCGAGCGGGCGATCGGGGGCGTCATCGACCTCGTCATGCAGCTGGCCGAGCGCGAGCGCAGCGCAGGCTGACGGCGACCGCCGGTCCTCCACTACGCTGCCGTCATGCCTTCCAGAGAAGAAGTCGTCGAGGCGCTGCGCCAGGTCGAGGATCCCGAGCTCGGGATGGACATCGTCGAGCTCGGCCTGTTCTACGACGCCGAGCTCGACGGCGAGAACGTCAAGGTGCACTACACGCTGACGTCGATGGGCTGTCCGGCCGGGCAGTTGATCGAGGAGGACATCCAACGGGTCGTGCGCGAGATCCCGGGTGTCGGCGACGTCTCCAGCGAGCTGACGTTCGACCCGCCGTGGTCGCCGGACCGCATGTCCGACGACGCGAAGTTCATCCTCGGCTTCGGCTAGCGGCTCAGCCGGGGATCCGCAGGACGATCTTGCCGAGCTGCCGGCCGGCCTCGAGGCGCTCGTGCGCCTGCGCGGCCTCGGCCAGCGGGAACACGCTGTCGACGACCGGCCGGAGCCGGCCCGCGTCGATGAGGTCCCAGACCGCCTGGAAGTCGTCGGGTGTCCCCATCGTCGAGCCGAGGATCGACAGCTGCTTCCACCAGACGCGATGGAGCGCCGCGGGCGGGTTCGGGCCAGTCGTCGCGCCGCAGACCACGATCCGGCCCTCGGGGCGCACAGCGTCGAGCGTCCGCTTCCACGTCGCCTCCCCGATCGAGTCGATCACCACGTGAGCGCCACCGCCTGTCACCTCGCGCACGAACGCGACGACGTCGCCGGTTGCGTGGTTGACGGTCGCATCGGCCCCGAGCTCCGTCGCCCGCGCGAGCTTCTCGTCGCTCGACGACGTCGCGATCACGCGGGCCCCGAGGGCCTTCGCGAGCGCGAGCGCGCCGCCGGCGACGCCGCCGCCGATCCCCCAGATCAGCACCCACTCGCCCGGCTCGAGCCTCGCACGGTGCGCGAGCATGCGGTGCGCGGTCATGTACGCGAGCGGGAACGCCGCGGCCTCCTCGAACGACAGCCCGCCCGGGATCGGATGCACCGCCGTCCGTGGGAGCGCGATCAGCTCGGCGTGGGTCCCGTCGCGCGTCTCTCCGACGATGTGCAGCTTGCCGTCCTCGTAGAGCCCCGGGTTGATCACGACCGCCTCGCCGGTGCCGGCGAGCACGCCGGCCCCGTCGGCGCCGAGGATGCGCGGCTTCGGAACGGACGGCAGGCCCTTGCGCAGCCAGACGTCGAGGTGGTTCAGCGAGGCGGCGCGCAGCTCGACGAGCACGTCGCCCTCGCCGGCGACCGGGTCGGGGACGTCCTCGTAGCGCAGGACGTCGAGGCCGCCGTCGGCATGGATCCGGATCGCCTTCATCTCGGCGAGAATCTTGTCATGACCGGCGACGACGTCAGGCTGCTTGGTGAAGGGCTCGGGCTCGACGCCGTCGGGGTGGCACGCGCCGAGCCGTATCTGACGACCGAGGCCGCGATCCGCGAACGGCGGTCGCGCGGCCTGTTCGGCGGGCTGAAGTTCACGATCGCGCACCCCGAGGTGTCGTGCCATCCCGAATCGCTGCTCCCCGACGCGCGCAGCGTCGTCTCGGCGGCGCTCTGCTACTGGCAGCCCGAGGCGACGCTCGGCCCGGGCCGGGGTCGCCTCGCCCGCTACACCTGGGCGGACGCGTACGCGGAGTTGCGCGAGCGGCTCGAGACACTCGGCGGGCTGCTGGGCGGCGCCTACCGCGTGCTCGTGGACGCGAACCAGCACGTCGACCGTGAGGCCGCCGCGCGGAGCGGGGTGGGCTTCTACGGCAAGAACACGATGCTGATCACGCGCCGGCACGGTTCGTGGGTGGTGCTCGGGACGCTCGTCAGCGACGTCGAGCTGGAGCCGACGCCACCGCTCGACACGGACTGCGGCACCTGCCGGCTGTGTATCGACGCGTGCCCGACGAACGCGCTCGACGAGCCGGGCGTGCTCGACGCCACCCGGTGCCTGTCGTACTCCACCCAGGCTCCGGCGCCGATCCCGGCAGACCATCGAGAGGCGCTCGGAGCTCAGGTCTACGGCTGCGACATCTGCCAGGACGTGTGTCCCTGGAACCGCGGGATCGAACGTCGGAGGGGCGGCCGCGAGCCCGTCGCCGACGGGCACGTCGACCTCGTCGGCTGGCTCGAGCGGGACGGCCACGAGCTGGTGGAGGACTACGAGCGCCTCTACGTTCCGGGCAACGACCCGCGCTGGCTGCGTCGCAACGCGCTCGTCGCGCTCGGCAACACCGGGGACGGCACCCACGAGCCGCTGCTCGAGCGCTTCGTCGGCCACGGCGACGAGCTGCTGGCCGAGCACGCGGCCTGGGCGCTCGCGCGCATCCGCGCCCGGGGCTGCTAGCCCTCCGTCAGCTCTTCGACTTCGCGGGCCGCAGCTCGATCGCCAGTTCGCGCGCCCGCTGCGCGACGCGCTTGCGGAGCTCCGGCGGCTCGAGCACGATCGCCTCGCCGCGGTAGGCGACGACCTCGCCGACCAGCCAGTCGGCACTCCCGACCGACTTCTCGGCCAGGGCCGAACCGTCGACGAGCGGGCGCGCGCCCTTCTCGACCTCCCAGCGCGCGACGGCGGGCGAGTACCAGATCCGGGCCGTGCTGGCACCCCGCAGCTCGGCCGGGTCGAAGCCGTCGCGCGGGGCGAACGTGGTCGGCAGCACCCTGGCGTGCCGCATCCTGTCGAGGCGGTACGAACGGGCCTGGTCGCGCTCGGTGTCCCACGTGTGGACGTACCAGAACGGGAGCCGCCGCTCGATCGAGTAGGGCTCGACCGTCCGGGTCACCACCTCTTGCTCCTCGGGCTTCAGGTACTCGATCTCCACCAGGCGATGCTCGTCGATCGCCTCTGTCAGCTTGGCGACGAGATCCTCCTCGGCGCCGATCTGCAGC
>CAYXXE010000155.1:0-5572 GCA_964468985.1 uncultured Gaiellales bacterium
CCCGACATCCTCACGGTCGCGAAGGGGATCAACTCCGGCTACGTCCCGCTCGGGGCGATGGTCGTGCGCGAGCCGATCGCCGAGTGGACGCGCTCGCGGTACTTCGCGGGCGGCCTCACCTACAGCGGGCACCCGCTCGCCTGCGCGTCCGGCGTCGCCTCGATCGAGGCGTTCCAGGAAGAGGGGATCGTGGAGCAGGCGGCCGCGACCGGCGAGGTGTTCCGCGTCGAGCTCGCGAAGCTCGCCGCCCGCCATCCGTCGATCGGCGACGTCCGCGGCCTCGGCTGCTTCTGGGCCCTCGAGCTCGTGAAGAACCGGGAGACGCGGGAGCCGCTCGTCCCGTTCAACGCGACCGGCGCGGCCGCCGCTCCGATGGGCGCGGTCGTGAAGCGCGCGCTCGAGCTCGGCCTCTACCTGATGGCGCACTGGAACGTGGTCATGTGCTGCCCACCGCTGACGATCACCCGCCCCGAGCTCGACGAGGCGCTGGCCGCGCTCGACGAGGCGCTGGCGGTCGCGGATCAGTACGCCGCCTGAGCTGCCGGCCGGGCTTCGCGCCTTCGCCGAGGCGCCCGACCGGTACGCGTTCCTGTCGGAAGGCCTCGAGCGGACGGACGACGACCGGCGCTGCATCCTCCAGGGGCCGACGTGGGCCAACGTCTGCGGCGTCCGCATCGAGCCCGGCGCGGTCGCGGCGCTGGTCGAGGAGGTGCGGGCCGTGGTGCCGCCCGAGAAGCCCGTCAGCTGGTGGCTCGGGCCGTCTGCCGAGCCCCCCGACCTGCATGAGCTCCTGCTCGCGCTCGGCGTCGGCGAGCCGGCCGACGGAGCGGCGGTGCTGCACGCGCTCGCCTGCGTCTCCGAGCCGGTGGCGGGCCCGGACGACGTGGTCGTGCGGGCGGTCTCGACCCTCGACGACTACCTCGCGTGGACCGAGGTGATGTGGGAGGCGTTCGACACGCCCGCCGAGCGGCGCGAGCGCGACCGGCCCCATCTGCCGCGGCTGTTCGACGCCGAGCGGCGCGGTGGCGCGGTGCGATCGTTCCTGGCGTTCCTCGACGGACGACCGGCCGGCACCGGCCGCTCGGTGTACTCCCACCGGGGCGTCTTCCTGATCGCGGGCGCGACGGCGCCGTGGGCGCGCGGCCGGGGGGTCTATCGCGCGCTCGTGCGTGCGCGGTGGGACGAGGCCGTCGCGCGCGGCACGCCTGCCCTCGTCACCGAGGCGATGCCCGACACGTCGCTGCCGATCCTGCTCGGGCTCGGCTTCCGTGAGGTCTGCCGGATCCGGCGCCTCGAAGACGTCCGCGCCTGAACGAGCCTGCCCCGCGCTACCGGCGGAGGCCGCAGGCGCGCGCCGTGTTGGGCCACGGCCCGAAGCCGCGGCCGGCGCGGTACGCGCGGCGCGCCGTCACCACCTGCGCCCACACCGGCCAGTGGTCGGCCGTGCCCCAGCGGTCGAGATACGCGCGGCCGTAGGTCGTCTGGAACCGAAGATCCATCTGGAGGCCGCCGTAGTAGCCGTTGCCGGTGTTCGCGGTCCAGGCGCCCTCGTAGTGGTGGATGCAGAGAAGCGACGTCAGGAGCGAGTCGCGGATGTAGAGCGGCTGCGGCGCGAGCCGGGCGACCACGGCCGCCGCGACGGCCGCCCGCTGCTGCAGCCCGGCCAGGGTCGCCGGGGGCGACACCGCAGGCGCCGGGCGGGCAGTCGCGAGGGTGCGCCCCGAGCCGGCCGGCGCCGGGACGATGCGCTGGAGTGCTGCGACCAGACGCCTCGTGTACGCGATCTGCCGAGCCTGCGAGGACGCCGGGCCGGGCCCGGCAGGCAGCACGACGCCGAGCTTGCGGCGGAGCAGTGCGAGCGCATCGCGCCGGGCGCGGTCGGCCCTCACCACCCAGATGAGGAGCGCCGCACGCGGCGAGGCTACGCCCGGCCCCGTCCCGGCAGCGGCGCTCGGCGTCCGCCGGGCGTGGGCGATCCGCTCGTACGTCCAGGTCACCTGCCGGTAGCCGCGCAGCGCCACCACCAGAGCCGGGTCGGCCACCCGCGGGGCGCGGCGAGCCCGCGCGGATGCCGGGCCGGCCGACGACACGGCCGCGGCGAGGATGGTGAGCGCGAGGCTCGCGGTGAGGGTTAGGCGCACGTCGAGATGTCCGCAGTCGGCCCGAGGCGTTTTCGTCAGAGGAGAGGGTCACGGCGCCGACCTGGGCGAGGCCACGCACCGAACGACTGCGGGGACGGTAGCGGAGCGGGCGGCCGTCACCGGCGAATCTGTGATGGTTCTGTAAAGGGCGCGGCGAGGTAGTGGCTCAGAGCGGCAGCTCAGCGGAACAGGTCGCGCTCGACCGGCATCACGAGATCGGTCGCCGCTCCGTCGCCGTCGAGCGAGAGGCCGCGGACGACGACCACCGGATCGCCGCCCGCCTTCGTCCGGGCAAGGTCGGCCGCACCCGCGATCTGGTCGGCAACGGCGACCATCGTCGAGACCAGGACCCTGCCGTCACGGTCTGCAGTGCCGCGCAGGTCGAGCAGCGCCGGGATGCCGGCGACGCCGATCGCGACGTCGGTGGTGCCGTGGCGGAACGGCCGGCCGAACGAGTCCGACACGACGACGCCGACGTCGGCGCCCGTCAGTTCGCCGAGCCGGCGCCGGAGCCGGCGCGCGCTGTCGTCCGAGTCGAGCGGCAGGAGGATGAGCGTTCCGGCGTCGGCGCTGTTCGAGTGGTCGACGCCGGCCGAGGCGCAGACGAAGCCGTGCCGGGTCTCGGCGATGACGAGCGGCGCGCGCTCGCGCACGATCCGCTTCGCCTCGCGCAGGATCGCCTCCAGCTCGCGCGGGTCGCGCTCGCCCGCCGCGAGCTCGCGGGCACGCGCGGACGGCTCGAGGTCGGCCAGCGCCACGACCCGGCCCTCGGACTTCGAGACGACCTTCTGGGCGACGACGACGACATCGCGGTCCGCCAGGCGGATGCGTTCGGCGACGAGCGCCGCCAGGTCGTCGCCCGCCCGAACCTCGGGCAGGCCGTGCACCGGCAGGAGCTCGATCATCCGCCGGCGGTCACGCCGGCGCCTGGGCGGCGTCGAGCACGACCGCGGCCAACCGGCGGGCCGCGTCGAGGTCGGACATCAGCGTGCTCGTGACGACCGTGCGCACGTCCGCGGGCAGGCGGGCAGCGGCGTCGGCGTCGTCGACCACGAGCGCGTCGATCAGGCCCGGGTAGCAGGCGGCGACATGGCTGGGCGACGTTCCGCCGGCGAGGCGCGAGAGCATCCGGTCGGCCGGCCCCTTGACCGCCTTCCCGCCGACCAGCGGGCTGACGGCGACGCACGGCGCCGTCCGCCCGGCGAGCGCCGAGCGGATCGAGTCGACGGCCAGGATCGGGCCGATCGAGACGTACGGGTTGCTCGGCGCGATCACGATCACGTCGGCGGCGGCGAGCGCCTCCAGGACCCCGGGCGCCGCGGCGGCCGCCGGCGCGCCCGCGTAGTGGACGGCGTCGACCTCGTCGCGGTGGCCACGGCCGACGAACCACGTCTGGAACGGGAACGTGCCGGCGGGCGTCTCGAGGAACGTCCGCACGGGGTCGTCGGTCGCCGGCAGAAGCGTGACCGCGAGCCCGAGCGCGCGCGCGAGCCGCTGCGTCACCTCCGAGAGCGGCGTGCCGCCGCGCAGAAGCTCGGTGCGGACGAGGTGCAGCCCGAGATCGCGGTCGCCGAGCGAGAACCACGCCTCGCCGCCGAGGGCCCGTACCGTCTCGAGCGCGCGCCACGACTCGTCGGACCGGCCCCAGCCGCGCTCCTGGTCGGCGAGGCCCGCGAGCGCGTAGAGGATGCTGTCGAGGTCGGGCGAGACCGAGAGGCCGAGGATCTCGAGGTCGTCGGCGACGTTGCCGATCACCGCCACGTCGGCCGCCGGGACCACCTCGACGAGCCCTCGCAGGAAGCGGGCGCCCCCGACGCCGCCCGAGAGGGCCACGACCTTCATGCCGCCGCTCCGAGCGGGATCGCCGCCAGGGCGGCGCGCGTCCTCGGACCGGCGCGGGCGGCAAGCCGGACGAGGTCGGCCAGCGTGTCGACGTCGTCGGCGAGGTTCGGCACGTCGACGCGATGGGACGAGCCGAGCGCCGCGAACCGACCGGCGCTGCCCGGGCCGAAGAGCGGCTCGAAGAGCCGGGCGTCGTCGAAGCCGAGCGCGTTCGTCGTACCGTCCTCGGCGGCGACGAACGCGAGGCCGTCCGCGGGAACCGCGCCCGCCAGCGCGAGCAGGTCGCGCGGCTCGAGGCACGGCAGATCGGCGTTCACGACGAGGAACGAGCCCGGCGCGCCGGCCGAGACCGCCGCGTCGACCCCGGCCTGCACCGCCGCGCCCTGACCGCGGTGCGGATCAGGGACATGGTTGACGGCAGTGCCGGCGCACGCGGGATACGGCGATTCCGGCGAGACGACGAAGACCTCCCCGACGAGCGCGGCGGCGGCCACGACGTCGGCGAGCATCGCCTGCGCGATCAGCAGCCGGTCGCGGTCCGAGAGCGGTGCGAGCCGGCGCTTCGGATCGCTGCCGCGGAACGGGACGACGACGGTCGGCATCTCGCCGGGGACAGTACCCCCGTCGCCCGGCTTGCCGGAGGGCGCGGGCCGGAGGCGCTCAGCCGGGGCTCGACCACTCGCGGAGGTCGATCCAGTGTGTTCCCTGGAGCGCCGCCACGACCTGCGGGTCGGTGTGCTCGGCGTAGAAGACGTGCGAGTCGACGTCACAGCAGATGGCGACGGCGTCGAGCGAGACGCCCGCCGTCTCCTTGAAGGCCTCGAGCGGCAGCTGCACCTCGCGCAGCGTGCAGTGCCGGAAGTGGAGCTCGGGGGCGATCTCCATCAGCTGCGGCCAGTCGGGGCAGGAGCGCGAGCTCACGGCACGGAAGTTGGCGCGGCGGCGCCGATCTCCTGCAGGGACCAGCTCCCGGCGAGGTTCACCGTGCCGGTCGCCGCGCCGGTGGGGAAGACGAAGAAGGCGAGGGCGTCGTCGAGCGAGTGCAGCAGGCGGCCGTGGGCCGCGTCGACGAGCGCGAGGCGGAGGTGGAAGCGGCCGTCCGCGAGCGGCAGCCGGTCGAGCGAGAAGCGCAGCTCGCGTTCGCCGGCGGTGCTCGGCCAGCCGAGGGCCGCGGTCTCCTGGGTTGCCGCTCCGAGCACGACGCCGTCGTCGTCGCGCAGCTCGAGCGAGACGACCGGCGGCTCGAGCGCGGCCGCCGACTCGACGACGAAGCGCACCGTCAGCGGCTCGCCCGCGCCGAACTGCAGCCGCTCGTCGCCGTCGGCGTCGAGCAGCTCTGCGGCGGCGATCCGGGCCTCGCCCGTCCCCCATTCGCGGAGTCCGCCTGCGAGCTCGTCCGGGCTCGCGTCGGCCGCGAGCAGCCGCCGGTACTCGGCGATCGCGTCGCTCGTCTCCCCGTCGAAGGCGACCGTCCCCTGCCGCAGCAGGACGGCGCGGTCGCAGAGGCGCTCCACCGCCTTGGCGTCGTGCGAGACGAAGACGATCGTCCCGCCGCGCCCCTTGAACTCGGCGATCTTGCCGAAGCACTT
>CAYXXE010000156.1:0-5564 GCA_964468985.1 uncultured Gaiellales bacterium
GAGGAGCTCGGGAACTTCGAGCCGGGGTCGGACGTGACGGCGCGGGTGACGATCCTCGCGGAAGGGACGCAGGGGCACCTGACGAGTGCCGCGCTGCAGCATTTCGGGCTGGCCTCGGATCAGCCCCAGGTGTGGGCGCTCGGCGTGAAGGAGGTCTGGAAGGTCGCGAAGCCGCTCCGCCGCGTCATCCACACGATGGGGTGGCCGCTGCGCGGTGCGGCGAAGTACCGGGAGTTCGGCGGCTCGTTCATCTACCCGATGGGCGAGGAGCATGTCGCGATCGGGCTGGTCGTCGGTCTCGACTACCGCGACGCGGAGCTCTCCGTGCACGATCTGCTGCAGGAGCTGAAGACGCACCCACGCGTCCGCTCGATCCTCGCGGGCGGCGAGCGCGTGCAGTGGGGGGCGAAGACGATTCCGGAGGGCGGCTTCGTCGCGCTGCCGAAGCGCTTCCACGCGCCGGGGCTGCTGCTCACCGGCGACGGGGTGGGGCTGGTCAACGTGCCGGCGCTGAAAGGCGTCCACTACGCGATCGAGTCGGGCCGGCTCGCGGCCGAGGCGGCCTGGCGCACCCTGGCGGCGGGCGAGTCGCTGCGGGCGGCGCTCGCCTCGTACGACGAGGCGATCCGCGGCTCGTTCATCTGGGACGACCTGCGGGAGGTGCGGAACATGCGCCAGGCGTTCGGGCGCGGCTTCGTCGTCGGCGGAGCGCTGGCGAGCGCGATGACCGCCACGAAGGGGAAGTTCCCGCCGCGCGACCTGCCCACCGAGCCGGATGCGAGCCACACGCTGATCTCGACCGGTCGGGCGGCGTCCTATCCGGCGCCGGACGGGACGTTGACGTTCGACAAGCTGTCGAGCGTCTTCGCCTCGGGGAACCGCACCCGCGACGACCAGCCGAGCCACATCCGTGTCGCGTCGCGCGTCCCGAAGGAGGTCGCGACGATGTGGGCGAACCTGTGCCCCGCGCAGGTGTACGAAGTGGGCGCGGACGACGGCACGGGCACGGTCGAGGTGCACGTCGCCCCGTCGAACTGCGTCCAGTGCGGCGCGATCACCGCCAAGGGAGGCCGCCTAACCCCCCCAGAAGGCGGCTCCGGCCCCGAGTACACACTCACGTGACACCCGGGTGTGCGTTTCGTCACGGTGGCTGCCACCGGACATGGCTCGGAGGGACAGGTGCTTCGCAGAGTTCTCGGAGTTCGTGGACAGCCGTCTTCCTTTCGTCGGCGAACATCGCCAGGAGCTCGTCGCTCGCGACTCGGAACGCGCTCAGCGCCAGGCCGATCGTGGCGCGATAGCTGCTCCAGACGTACGCCTCGGGACGCGCCACGACGCCGGCCTCGACCGGGTTGCGCACCACGTACCGGACGGCGGCGAGAAACCGTCTGTCTGTCGCGAGTTGCTCGCTCCAGTAACGCTTGCCGAAGAGGTGGTTGATGCGACCGTGGCGGGCGTTGAACATCAGCGCGTACGACGTATTCAGCTCGCACATCCCCCGCGACATACCCTGCTCGCCGATGCGCATGATGAGGTGGTAGTGGTTGTCGAGCAGGCAGACGACCAGCAGTGTCCAACCATGTCTCGTGGCAGCGCGGTTCAGCATGACGGCGAAGGTGCGCCGATCTTGATCGTCGAGGACGATCGCCCGCTTGTTGTTGCCGCGCATCGTCACGTGATAGATGCCGGGTGTCTCGACGCGATGCTTGTACGCCATCGCCGCCAGGCTAGGCAGCAGACCCCCAGAACGGAGACGCCGTCACACTTTCGGCACACAAGAGTTGCAGTTCCGTGACGGTGGCTGCCGCCGGACATGTCTAGGTGCGCCAGGTGATCTCGTCGCTCGAGAATCCGCGGGTGAAGGAGGTGCTTCGGTTGCGCCGTTCGCGGGAGCGTCGGCGGTCGGGGCTCTTCGTCGCCGAGGGGCCCCGGGAGGTCGGCCGGGCGCTCGCCGCCGGGCTCACCGCCACCGCGATGTACCACGCCCCGGCCGTGCTGCCCGACTGGCCGCACGGGGGAGAGGAGGTCACGCCGCGCGTGCTCGCGAAGCTGAGCTACCGGGCCGAGCCGGAGGGCGTCGTCGCGATCTTCGTCGCGCCGGTCTACGCGATTCCGCCCGCCGCGACGCTGGTGCTCGTGGCCGTCGGGATCGAGAAGCCCGGGAACCTCGGGGCGCTCGCCCGGTCGGCCGACGCCGCCGGCGCCGACGCCCTGCTGGTGGCCGATGCGGTCACCGATCTCTGGAATCCGAACGCGATCCGTGCGTCGACCGGTGCCGTGTTCACGCTCCCGATCGTGGATGTGACCCTCGCCGACGTCGCCGCTCTGCCGCTCCGGCGCGTCGCCGCCGTCACGGGCGCCGAGACGCACCACACCGCCGCCGACCTGACGCAGCCCACCGCGATCCTGGTCGGCGCCGAGGACGAGGGCCTCGACGCTCCCTGGCGGGCGATCGCCGACGTCGAGGTCTCGATCCCGATGCAGCCGCGCAGCGTCGACAGCCTGAATGCCGCGACCGCCGCCGCGATCCTCCTCTTCGAGGCGGTGCGCCAGCGTGGCTGAGCACCTGTCCGAACGCCCGGCCCCTGCCCTACCGACTCGTGCCGACGTCGAGCGCGCCCGCAGCACGATCGGCTCGCGCCTGCTGCGCACGCCGCTGCTCTCGAGCCGCACGCTCGGCGCGCAACTCAAGTGCGAGCTCTTCCAGCGCACCGGCTCGTTCAAGGCGCGCGGCGCGCTCAACAAGCTGACGAGCCTCACCGCCGAGGAGAAGGCCCGCGGCGTGATCGCGATCAGCGCCGGCAATCACGCCCAGGCCGTCGCGTACGCCGCGGCGGCCGAGGGCTCGAGCGCCCTCGTCGTGATGTGGCAGGGCGCCTCGCAGCAGAAGATCGACGCGACGCGCGGCTACGGCGCAGTCGTCGACCTCGAGGCGACGACCCCGGCCGAGGCGTTCGAGCGACTGGCGGTGCTCGAGGCGGAGACCGGCCGGACGCTCGTCCACCCGTTCGACGACCCGATCGTGATCGCCGGCGCCGGCACGGTCGGCCTCGAGATCGAGGAGGATGCTCCGGACGCCGACGTCGTCATCGTCGCCGTCGGCGGCGGCGGGCTCGTCTCGGGCCTCCAGACGGCCCTCGGCGACCGGCTGCGGGTGGTCGCGGTCGAGCCGGAGCTGAGCCCCGCGCTGCACGAGGCGCTCCGGAACGGCCGGCCGACGCCCGTCACCCCGACCTCGATCGCCGACGGCCTGAACGCTCCCTTCGCGGGCGCCCTCCCCACCGAGATCTGCCGGGACATCGAGCGCGTCCTGGTCGCCGAGGAGGAGATCGAGCACGCCTTCCGGGTCCTCTACGAACGCACGAAGCTGGCGTGCGAGCCGGCCGCCGCAGCGGCCGCAGCGGCCTGGCTGAGCGGAAAAGTGATTGCCGAGCGACCGGTGGTCGTTGTCAGCGGCGGCAACGTCGCCAGGCAAACCGCCTCTGCTATTCTGGCCCGACCATGAAGGCCGACATCCATCCCGAGTACGTGCTCGCGACTGTTCACTGCAGCTGCGGGAACACGTTCGTGACCCGCTCGACCAAGGCGGAGCTGCACGTCGAGGTCTGCTCCAACTGCCACCCGTTCTACACGGGCAAGCAGAAGCTCGTCGACACCGGCGGTCGCGTCGAGCGCTTCCAGCGCCGGCTCGAGAAGGCCGAGCGCGCCCGCACCTAGGGCGCGCAGTCTCCATGTCCCAGGCGATCGGCGGCCAGGCCGTCCTCGAGGGCGTGATGATGCGAGGACCGCGTAACTGGGCCGTCGCCGTCCGAACACCCGAGGGCGCGATCGCACACGTGGCCCGCACCGTCGATCCGTTGATGGCGCGGAACCGGCTGGCCCGCCTCCCGATCGTCCGTGGGGTGATCGCCCTCGGCGAGAGCATGGCGATCGGCTTCCGCGCGCTCAGCGTCTCGGCGCAGTACGCCGCGACCGAGTCGCAGGCGGGCGACGCAGCCACCGGCGCCGACGACGATCCGGCCGAGATCGGCCGCTGGGCGATCGGCATCTCGTTCGTGATCGCGATCGGCTTCGCGATCGCCGTGTTCAAGGTCGGCCCGGCGCTCATCACCGACACGTTCCCGATCTCGAACGGAACCGTGTTCGTGCTCGTCGAGGGCCTCGTCCGGATCACCGTGCTCGTCCTGTATCTCGGCCTGCTCAGCTTCGTCCCCAACCTCAAGCGCGTCTGGCAGTACCACGCAGCCGAGCACAAGGCGATCAACGCCTACGAGGCGGGCGACGAGCTGACCCCCGAGAACGCCCAGCGCCGCTCGCTCATCCACCCGCGCTGCGGGACGACGTTCCTCTTCTGGGTGATGCTGATCAGCGTGCTGGTGTATGCACCGTTCGGCCGCCTGCCGATCGTCTGGCTCGTCGTGACGCGCATCGTGCTGCTCCTGCCGATCTTCGGCATCTCCTACGAGCTGATCCGCTTCGCGGGCCGCCATGCCGACAATCGCCTGTTGATGACGCTACTGGCGCCGGGCCTCGTCCTGCAGCGCCTGACGACGCGGCAGCCGACGCTCGACCAACTCGAGGTTTCGATCCGCGCCCTGCGCGAGGTCCTGGACATGGAAGGCCGGCTGACACCGGCGGATGCACGAGTGGAGGTGATCGCATAATGGCTGCAAATCGCACGGCGAACGTGGTGTGGCAGGGTGACCTGCTGACTGGCGGCGGGACGATCGAGTCGGTGACGAGTGCGGCGTTCGGCGGTCTCGCCGTCTCGTGGGCCTCGCGCTCCGAGGAGCCGAACGGGCTGACCAGCCCCGAGGAGCTGATCGCCGCCGGTTGGGCCTCCTGCTTCTCGATGGCGCTGTCGTCCGGGCTGGCCAAGGGCGGCACGCCGCCCGAGCGGCTCGAGACGTCGGTCACCGTCACCTTCCAGCCCGGCGAAGGGATCATCCGCGGCGCGCTCGTCGTGCGCGGGACGGTGCCCGGGCTCGACGCCGACGGCTTCGTCGCCGCCGCAGAGGGCGCGAAGGCGAACTGCCCCGTCTCGAAGGCGCTCGCGGGCATCCCCGAAGTGACGCTCGACGCAGCACTCGCGTAAGTCGCAGGGGCGATGGCGGCAATCGACGATCTGGTCGAGGAGCTCCAGCGCTCGTACGCCGAGACGCAGGCCCGCCTCTCCGACCCGGCGGTCTACAACGACCACCGCGAGGCGGCCGATGTCGGCCGGCGCCTGAAGGAGCTCGAAGGGCCACACAAGCTGGCGGTGGCCTGGCTTCAGGTGCGGGCCGACCTCGATGCGGCGCGCAACGACCCCGAGCTGCAGGAGATGGCGGGCGACTACGAGCTCGAGGCGGAACGGCTCGAGGAAGAGCTCAAGCTCTCGCTCGCCGAGCGCGACCCGGCCGACGAGAAGGACGTCATCGTCGAGGTGCGCAAGGGAGAAGGCGGCGACGAGGGCGCGTTGTGGGCGGCCGACGTCCACCGGATGCTCACGCGGTACGCGGAGCGTCGAGGCTTCACCGTCGAGCCGCTCGACGCGAACGAGAACGACGGCGGCGGCTTCAGCA
>CAYXXE010000157.1:0-5404 GCA_964468985.1 uncultured Gaiellales bacterium
GCGCGGAACGCCTCGGCGGCCTCGATGCGCTTCTTGCGCTCACGCTGGAGCACCTGCAGCTCCTCGTCCTCGGTGAGCGGCCGCAGGAGGTCCTTCTCCGCCGAGCGGAGATTGGCGAGGATCAGCTTCAGGGCGTCGCGACGCTCGTCGTCGCGCGCCAGCCGGGCCTCCTTGACCTCCTCCTCGAGCTCCGCGATGAGCCTCACAGCTCCACCCCGGCCGGGACGTCGGCGCGCGAGCTGAGGCCGCCGAGGATGTGCCAGTGCAGGTGGAAGATCGTCTGCCCGCCGCCCGGCCCGACGTTGACGAGCACGCGGTAGTCGGTCAGGCCGACGTGCTCGGCCGTGTCGGCGACGAACTCGAGCATGCGCTTGGACTCGTCTGCGGTGAAGGCGCCCACGTCGCGGAAGGTAGCGACATGGCGCTCGGGCAGCACGAGGACGTGCACGGGCGCCTGCGGGTTGATGTCGTCGATCGCGACGAAGCCGGGCGCGCTGTGCACGCGGGGCGCGGTGCGGACGAGCGTGCAGAACAGGCAGCTCTCGGTGCCCGGCTCAGGCGGCGGCAAGAATGCCCTCCTCGCTGACGGCGGCTGCGCGCACCTCGACGAGCGAGCCGACCGGCGCGCCGGCGACGAGCCACGGCGAGTAGTCGTCGCCGTAGCCGCGCCCGGGGCGGTCGACGAGCACCGCGTCGGTGCTGCCGAGCTTCGCGTGCCAGCGGCGGCGGCAAAGCTCGTCCGACAGGTCGCGGAGCCGGGCGCCGCGCTCCCGCTTCGCCCCGGCCGGAACGGGGTCGTCGCCGGCGGTGACCGTGCCGGGACGCGGCGAGTACGGGAACACGTGCACCTTCGTCAGCCCGGCCGTCTCCACCGTTTGCAGCGTCCGCTCGAAGGCGCGGTCGTCCTCGGCCGGGAAGCCGACGATCACGTCGCTCGTCAGATTGAACTCCGCGGCCAGCGGCTCGAGCCGGCGCAGGTAGGTCGCCACGGTGTAGCGACGCCGCATCGCGTCCAGGACCCCGTCGTCACCCGACTGCAGTGGCACGTGGAGGTGCCGGGCCGCGGTGGGCGTCTCGCGGAGCGCCGCGACGAGCTCGTCGCTGACGTGGTTGATCTCGATCGAGCTGAGCCGCAGCCGGGCGAGGCCCGGGGTCGCGCCCGCCTCGCGGACCAGGCGCGGCAGGTCGAACCCGGCGGCGCGGTCACGGAAGCAGCCGAGGTTGATGCCGGTGAGGACGACCTCGCGGTGCCCCTGCGACACCCGCCGCCGGACTTCGCCGAGGACGGCCTCGGCGCTTCGGCTCCGCGAGCCGCCGCGCACGAGCGGGATGACGCAGAAGTTGCACGAGAACGAGCACCCGTCCTGGATCTTCACGAAGGCGCGAACCCGGTCGAGCCGGGCATCGGCCTGGACGCAGCCGATCGCGCCGACGTCCCCGGCGACGACCTCCGCCGTGGTCTCGCTCGGCCGCGCGACGACGGTGACGTTGCCCGGCAGCCCGGTGAGCGCATCGCCGGCGAGGTTCGCCGCGCAGCCCGTGACGTAGACCCGCCGATGCGTGCGGGCGGCGCGTGCAGCGGCCTTGCGGCTCTTCGCGACGGCCTCGTTGGTGACGCAGCACGTGCTGATGACGGCGACGTCGGCCGCGCCGTCGGACGCCTCGTGGCCGTCGGCGAGCAGCCGCTCGCGGATCTCCTGCGCATCGACGTGCGAGACCTTGCACCCCAGGAAGTCGACCCTGAAGCTCGCCATCGGCGGATCGTACTGCGTCGCCGCCGGCGAGACGCCGCTCAGACCCGGGCGTGGACGTCGGCGACCCAGCCGTCGATGCGACGCCGGTCGAGCCGCTCGTAGCCGACGACGGCCGGCTCGTCGGTGATCAGGTAGCCCGAGGTGATGAGGCGGGCCGCGTCGACGCGGCCCGAGAGCGCGGCGACCGACGCCGCCGAGATGTTCGCGACCGCGACGTCCGCACTCGGCAGCGGCTCGTCGCCCGCGACGAGCTCGGCGCTGAGCGTGACGCCGTTGGCGGCCGCGTTCGCGAGGGTCGCCTCGACGGCCGCCGGGTCGTTGTCGACGGCGAGCACCGGGGCGAACCCGAGCACCGCCGCCGCGATCGAGAGCACGCCCGACCCGCAGCCGATGTCGAGCAGCGACCCGAACGGCTGCTCCTGGAGGAGTGCCAGGCAGAGCCGGGTGGTGGCGTGCGCGCCGGTGCCGAACGCGCGGCCGGGATCGATGACGACCGCCCCGAGCCCCGGAGCCGGCGTCTCCCAGGGCGGGCCGACCCAGAGCTGCCCGACGCTGACCGGACGGTGGAAGTCACGCCAGCGGTCCTCCCAGCCCGGCTCGACCGGGCTCGACCGCGCCCCGCCGAAGGCCTGCCACAGCCGCTCCTCGCCGCCGGCGTCGGTATAGGCGACGAGCTCGATGCCGCCGTCCGTATGCTCGACCTCCTCGAAGCCGGTCGGGAAGAGCTGGAGCATGACGGCCCTCGCCGGCTCCGCGCCGTCGGCGGAGACCTCGACTGCTACCCGCCGGATGCCGCTCAGCGGAACGCGCTCTTCAGCTTCTCGAAGAAGCTCTCGTCGTGGCGATAGGTGTGCTCGTCGGCGGAGGCCTCGAACTCGGCGAGCAGCCGGCGCTGCTCGTCGGTGAGACGGCGGGGGACGGTGACGTTCAGCAGCACCCGCTGGTCACCGCGACCGAACCCTTGCAGGACGGGCATCCCCTTGCCGCGGAGGACACGGACGTCGCCCGGCTGGGTCCCCGCGGGCAGCTCGAGCTCCACGTCGCCGTCGAGCGTCTCGACGGTGACGGTCGCCCCGAGTGCGGCCTGGACGATCGTCAGGTCGACCTGCGAATAGACATCGTTGCCCTCGCGGACGAAGCGGGGGTCGGGCCGGACGTGGACGAGCACGTAGACGTCGCCGGCCCGGCCGCCCTGCGCGCCGGCATGGCCCTCGCCGGAGACACGGATGCGCTGCCCGTCGTGGATGCCGGCCGGGATCTCGACGTCGAGCGAGCGCTGCTCGAGCAGCCGCCCTGCCCCGTCGCACGTCTTGCACGGATGCTCGACGAGCACGCCGCGACCGCGGCAGCGCGGGCACGGCAGCATGCGCACGAACTCGCCGAAAACGCTCCGTGACACCTGCTGGAGCCGGCCGGCGCCGGCGCACTGCGGGCAGGTGACGGGCGTGGTGCCGGGCTCGACGCCGTCGCCGCCGCAGGTCGCGCACTGCACGGCCGCCTCGTAGGGGACCGAGACCTTCGCGCCGCGCGCCGCCTCGGCCAGGTCGATCGCCACCTCGGCGGCGAGGTCGCTGCCGCGCTGCGAGCCACGCGGGCCGCCGCCGAACTCGTCGCCGAAGAACGCCGCGAACAGGTCGCCGAGGCCGCCGAAGTCGGCGTGCGTCGGCCGGAAGCCGCCCGAGCGCAGCCCGCTGTGGCCGAACCGGTCGTACAGCGAGCGCGTCTCGCTGTTCGAGAGCACCTCGTAGGCCTCGGTCACCTCGCGGAAGCGGACGTCGGCGTCCGGCTCCTCCGAGACGTCGGGGTGGAGCTGACGCGCCAGGCGGCGGAAGGCCTTCTTGATCGTGCCCTCGTCGGCATCCCGGGCGACGCCGAGCACCTCGTAGTAGTCGCGCTCGGTCGTCATCAGTCCTCGGCGTAGACGTCCTCGACGAAACGCGAGAGCTCGTAGGCGGCCGAACGGACCGACCGGAGCGCCTTGTCGTAGTCCATCCGCAGCGGCCCGATGATGCTGACGCTGCCGAGCGTCTGGTGCGTGAGCCCGTAGGTCGCCCCCACCAGCGCCAGCTCACGCAGCCCGGGCTGCTCCAGCTCGTCGCCGACCCGGGCGAACGACCGCCGCGGGTCGAGGCGCTGGGCGAGCATGTCGAGCAGCGCGGCACGCTTCTCGAGCGCCTCCATCAGGCTGCGGTAGGCGCCGATCTCCTCGACGCGCATGTCCTCGAGCAGCCCGGCGGCGCCGCCCACGAAAAGACGGCGATCCTCGTCGGCCGGGTGCTCGAAGGCGTCGCGGATCGTCTGCAGGAAGAGCCGCTCGCGGTGCGAGAGGCTGGAGTCGTCGAAGACCCGCCTGATCGTCCGCGAGCCGACGCGGGCCCCGGTCAGCTGCTCGTTGAGGTAGTCGCCCGCCCAGGTGACCAGGCCCGGGTCGATCGGATCCGGGAAGTCGTAGCGGAGCTTGGTGACGCTGCCGGTGGAGGTGATGACCACCACCATCACGACGCTCTGCTGCAGGAGCAGCACCTCGACGTGGCGGACCGTCGCCGACTCGAGCGGCGGCGCAGAGACGAGCGCCAGCAGCCGCGTCACCTGCGACAGGACCTCGGTCGTCGTCTGGAGCGCCTCCTCGACCTCGGCGTGGGCGGCCGGCAGGCCGAGGCCCAGCATCCCGGGGCGCGACTCCGGCCGCGTGAGCAGCTCGTCGACGTACAGGCGATAGCCGCGCTCGGTCGGCACGCGGCCGGCCGAGGTGTGGGGGTGCATCAGGAGCTCGCGGCGCTCCAGCTCGGCCAGGTCGTTCCTGACCGTGGAAGACGACACCGCGAGCGAGCCACGCTCGACGAGCGTCTTGGAGCCGACGGGCTGCCCGGTGGCGACGTACTCCTCGACGACGTGGCGCAGAAGATCCTGCTGACGCGGAGTGAGCGGCTGCTCCATCCCTCCATGGTAGAGGGAGGGTTCGAGTGCACTAGGCCAACAGCCGGGCCGTGACCCCGCCGCCGAGGAATCGGCCCCGGGTCGTCAGGGCGAGCGAGCCGTTCGCCCGGCGCGCGAGGCCGGCCCGCTCCATCCGGTCGAGCTCGCCCCTGTCGAGCGCAGCGTCGAGTCCCACCAGCGACAGCGGCTCGTCGAGGCGCAGCCCGAGCATCACCCGCTCCGTGAGCCGCACGCCGGCGGTCAGCTCCTCGTGCTCGCGCGGCGGTGCCTCGCCGCGGGCGAGCGCCGCGGCGTAGAGCGCGAGCGAGGGGGCGTTCCGCCAGCGCCTTCCGCCAACGGTGCTGACGGCGCCGACCCCGAGGCCCAGGAAGTCCTCGGCGCGCCAGTAGCCGAGGTTGTGGCGGGCGCGCAGGTCGCGCCCCTCGTCGGGCCGGCAGAAGTTCGCCGTCTCGTACCAGCGGTAGCCCGCCCCGGTGAGCGTGGCGACGACCGTCTCGAAGTACCCCTCGAGCGCGTCGGCCTGGCGTTCGAGCTCGACCCCGTGCGCGTGGGTGAAGCGCGTCCCGGGCTTCGCCTCGAGCTCGTAGGCCGAGAGGTGCTCCGGCCCGAGCGCGAGTGCCGCCTCGAGGTCGGCGGCGAGGTCGGCGGGCTCCTGGCCGGGGATGCCGTAGATCAGGTCGAGCGAGAGGTTGTCGAAGCCGGCGTCGCGCAGG
>CAYXXE010000158.1:0-5341 GCA_964468985.1 uncultured Gaiellales bacterium
ACCGCCTGGGAGCTCGAGGCCGCCGGGATCCCGCAGTCGGTGATCGCCGACTCGGCCGCCGCATCGTTCATGGCTGCGGGCGAGGTCGACCTGGTCGTCGCGGGCGCCGACCGGATCGCGGCGAACGGCGACACCGCCAACAAGGTCGGCACGTATGGTCTTGCCGTGCTCGCCCGCCACCACGAGATCCCGTTCGCGATCGTCGCACCCACCTCGACGGTCGACCTCCTGACGGCGACCGGCGCGGACATCCCGATCGAGGAGCGCGACCCCGCCGAGATCACGGCGCGCTTCCCGGCCCGCAACCCCGCCTTCGATGTCACCCCGGCGCACCTGATCGGCGCGATCGTCACCGAGGCCGGCGTCCACCGCCCGCCGTTCGACGTCACGTTGCGCGAGGCGGTGGACGGGTGAAGGCCGTCATCCTCGCGGCCGGCTACGCGACCCGGCTCCGGCCGCTGACCGACCAGGTCCCGAAGCCGCTGCTCCCCGTCGGCGGGCGGCCGATCCTGGACTGGCTCGTCGAGAACATCCGCGGCGTCGACGAGATCGACGAGCTCCACGTCGTCACGAACAGCCGCTTCGCCGCTCGGTTCCGGGAGTGGGCCGCGCCGTACGGCATCACGGTCCACGACGACGGCACGCACACGAACGACGACCGGCTCGGGGCGATCGGCGACCTGCAGCTCGTGATCGACCGGGCCGGCATCGACGACGCCCTGCTCGTCGTCGCCGGCGACAACCTCTTCGACTTCCCGCTCGCCGGCTACGTGCGGTTCTGGCACGACCGTCCCGGCGCGAGCGCCGTCGCCGTCTACGACTGCGGCGATCTCGCGCTGGCGTCGCAGTACGGCATCGTCGACCTCGACGCCGCCGACCGGATCGTCGGCTTCGTCGAGAAGCCCGCCGAGCCGTCGTCGACCCTCGCCGCCACGGCCACGTACCTCTACGCACGCGCGCACGTGCCGCTGGTGGCCGAGTACATCGCGGAAGGCCTGCCGCCCGACCAGTCGGGCAGCCTCGTCGCCTGGCTGCATCGCCGGGAGCCGGTCTACGGCTACCGCTTCCCGGGCGAGTGGTTCGACATCGGGAACCAGGAGCAGCTGCTCGAGGCCGACAACCGGCTGCGGCGGCTCGCCGGGCGGCCCGAGCGGGCCGCCTACTCGCTCGAGCCGTGACGCTCTCGCATCGAAGCTGACACGGAGACGGCACGGCCCGGGCCGTACCGTTCTCCGAGTGGCTCGTCGACCTGCTCTTCCCACCTTCCTGCGCAGGCTGTGGTGCCGCCTGCGGCGAGCCGCTCTGTCCGGCCTGCCTGCGCACGTTGCGTCCGCTCGGTCCGCCCTGGTGCGCCTGTTGCGGTGCGCCCACCGCGTGGCCGGTCGAGCGCTGCCGGGAGTGCGCCGGCCGACGACTCGCCTTCGCGTCGGCGCGCGCGGCGGTCGGCTACGGCGGGCCGGCCCGGCGGTTCGTGCACGCGTGGAAGGAGCGCGGGCTCCGCCGCGGTGCGCTGCTGGCGGCGGAGCTCGTTGCGGCCCACATCCCCGCCCCGTCTGCCGACGCGATCACGTTCGTGCCGCCCGACGACGGCCGCCTCCTGTCGCGAGGTCACCATCCACCCGAGCGGCTCGCGCGCGCGCTGGCGCCGCTCTGGCAGCTCGAGGTCGTGCCGCTGCTCACGCGGCGGGGCGCCGGCGGGCGCCAGGCAGGCCTCACGCGCAGCGAGCGACGCGTCAACATCCGCGGCGCGTTCGCGGCACGGCCGCAGGTCCCGGTGGCTGTCGTCCTGGTCGACGACGTCTACACGACCGGCGCGACGTGCGCCGAGGCGGCCTCGTCGCTCCGCGCGGCCGGGGCGCGCCGGGTCGACGTGGTGACCTTCGCCCGCGCCGTTCGTTGAGGCCGGATAGGCTTCGACCAGAGGCGAGCTCGACTCCGGTCAGATCGCCGGCGTCGCTCGCCGACCCGACCTCGAGGAGGCAGCGATGCGGCTCCAGGTGAAAGGGAAGAACATGGATGTGGCGCCGGCCTTGCGCGACTACTCGGAGCGCAAGCTCGGGAAGCTCACGCGGGTGCTCGCCGCCGAGACGCTCGTGGAGGTCGAGCTGTCGGAGGAGTCGAACCCCTCGATCGCCGACAGCCACGTCGCGGAGGCGACGATCTATGCCAAAGGCTCGACGCTGCGGGCCCGGGCGGCCACGCCGGACATGAAGGCGTCGATCGACGAGCTCCTCGACAAGCTCGAGCGGCAGGTGAAGCGCTACCGCGAGCTGCGCCGCGTCGAGCCGAGGCGACACGTCCCGACTCCCGGCGGCGGCACCTCCTGAGCCTGGATCCAGGCTGAGAGGCCTCTGAGTGTTCCGGCGGCAGAAGCCGCTCCACGAGCAGCTCGCGGAGCGCGGAGGGTTGAGTCTCGAGACGGACGGGGTCATGCGGCCGACACAGGCGGCAGCGCCGCCCGGCTGGGACGGCGAGGCGAGCGGCGAGGCGGGCATCCACGGCGTCGCCCGGACGCGGCGGTGGGACTCCGTCACCATCGTCGAGGCGCCCGGGCTGCGCGGCGACGAGGTGCGGTTCGTCGCGCTCCCGGACGGGACGCTGGTGGTCGACGAGGACGAGCCGGACGGGGCGCTCACCCCGCTCGCCGACGCCGTCGAGACGGCCGTGGCGCCGCCCTACCGCGCCGAGGCCGTCCGTCGCGGGCCGACGCGCTGGGCGGTCGCCGCGGTCAGGATCGCGGTCGCGGAGGCGCGGGGGCTCGACGGCGACCGTGCGGAGCTGGTCGTGAGCGCCGACGCCGCCACCCTCACCGTCGACGGCCGCAGCTCGACCGCGCACGTGCCGGCGTTCGAGCTGGCGGGCGAGGCGCACGGCCGGACGTACGTGGTCCGGGCCGAGCGTCTCGACGGCGACCTCTGGGAGATCGAGGCCCTGCCCCTGTAAGAGGCTCTCACAAAATGGAGCTTGTGCCGTCCGGCCGCGCTCGCCGGGCACGATGCTGCGTCCTCGGTCGCCCCAATAGCACCGCTATTGAGGCTCCCTGCGTCCTTGCCCCGCACCCGTCGATCGCACCCGGACGACGAATCTCATTCTGTGAGAGCCTCTAACGCCGGGGACGGAGGCGCAGGTTTCGACCGCGGGCGCGCGCGGTACCCTGTCCCTGGATGACTTCGGCACTCGGCACCTTCGAAAAGGCACTGCGATTCGGCGAAGGCCGTCGGATGAAGCGCCTCCAGGAGCAGGCCGCCTACATCGCGACGCTCGAGCCGGACTTCCGGAAGCTCTCGGACGCCGAGCTCCGGGCGAAGACGGTCGAGTTCCGGGAGCGGCTCGAACGCGGCGCAACGCTCGAGGAGCTGCTGTTCGAGGCGTTCGCCGCCGCCCGCGAGGCCCGGTTCCGCGAATCCGACCAGCGCATCTTCGACGTCCAGATGATGGGCGGCGTCGTGCTGCACGAGGGCGACATCGCCGAGATGAAGACCGGTGAAGGCAAGACGTTCGTCGCCAGCCTCGCGCTCTATCTGAACGCGCTCGCGGGGCAGGGAACCCACCTCGTGACCGTCAACGACTACCTCGCCCAGCGCGACGCGGAATGGAACCGGGGCGTGTTCGAGCGGCTCGGCATCACCGTTGCGTTCATCGAGACCAACATGCCCTTCGACGAGCGGCAGGCGGCCTACGCCGCCGACGTCACCTACGGCACGAACTCCGAGTTCGGGTTCGACTATCTCCGCGACAACATGGCGATCTCCCTCGACGGCGTCGTCCAGCGGGGGCATGCGTACGCGATCGTCGACGAGGTCGACTCGATCCTCATCGACGAGGCGCGGACGCCGCTGATCATCTCCGGGGAGCCGACCATCGCCGCGAAGACCTACCACGACTTCGCGCGCATCGTCCCGGCGCTCGTCGGCGTCCAGTCGAAGGGCACGAAGCTCGAGGACGAGGCGCTCTCGGCCGAGTCCGACTATCTCTTCGACGAGAAGCACAAGACCGTCTCGCCGACCGAGGCAGGCATCGAGAAGGTCGAGCGCGCGCTCCGTATCGACAACCTCTACAACCCGCAGAACGTCCAGCTCGTCAACCACCTGAGCCAGGCGTTGAAGGCTGAGGCGCTCTACAAGCGCGACGTCGACTACGTGGTGCAGGACGGTGAGGTGAAGATCGTCGACGAGTTCACCGGGCGGATCATGGAGGGGCGGCGCTGGAGCGAGGGGCTCCACCAGGCGATCGAGGCGAAGGAGGGGGTGGCGATCCAGGAGGAGCACCAGACCCTCGCGACGATCACGCTCCAGAACTACTTCCGGCTCTACGAGAAGCTCGGCGGCATGACCGGCACCGCGAAGACCGAGGAGAAGGAGTTCGTCGAGATCTACGGCCTGAACGTGGTCGAGATTCCCACGAACGTCTCCGTCGCGCGCGACGACAAGAACGACCTCATCTTCAAGACGAAGGAGGCGAAGTTCAACGCCGTCGTCGGCGACATCAAGGAGCGCAGCGTCAAGGGCCAGCCGGTGCTGGTCGGCACGATCGCCGTCGAGACGTCGGAGTACCTCAGCGAGCTGCTCACCCGCCAGGGCGTCAAGCACAACGTGCTGAACGCGAAGGAGCACGCGCGCGAGGCGGAGATCATCAAGGACGCCGGCCAGCCGGGCGCCGTCACGATCGCCACCAACATGGCCGGGCGCGGCGTCGACATCAAGCTCGGCGAAGGCGTCCGCGAGCTCGGCGGCCTCTACGTCCTCGGCACCGAGCGTCACGAGTCCCGCCGGATCGACAACCAGCTGCGCGGCCGGTCGGGCCGCCAGGGCGACGCGGGCGAGACGCGGTTCTACCTCTCGGGCCGCGACGACCTCGTGCGCCTGTTCGCGGGCGACCGCATCCACAACATCATGGAGCGCTTCAAGGTCCCGGACGACCAGCCGATGGAGGCGAGCATCCTCTCGCGCCAGATCGAGAACGCGCAGAAGAAGGTCGAGGAGCAGAACTTCGTCGCCCGCAAGAACGTCCTCAAGTACGACGACGTGATGAACGTGCAGCGGCAGGAGATCTACGAGCAGCGCCGCCGCGTGCTGCACGGCGAGGATCTCTCCGAGCTCGTCCGCGAGAACTGGATCCCCGAGGTCGTGACCGGCCTCGCCCTCGCGTACACCCAGGACGAGGTGCGCGACGAGTGGGACCTCGACGCGCTCGTCGCCGCGATGGACGCCCTCTACGGGACGGGCGTGACGGTCGAGGAGCTGCGCGGGCTCGAGCGCGACGCGGTCGCCCAGGAGTTCCTCGACGACGCCCTCGACGCGTACGCCGAGCGCGAGGCCGAGGTCGAGCAGATCAACGAGGG
>CAYXXE010000159.1:0-5326 GCA_964468985.1 uncultured Gaiellales bacterium
CGCCCGGCCCGTTCACGGCGCAGCCGAGCACGGCCACCTCGAACGCCTCGGGGTACGTCTTCAGCCGCTCCTCGACCCGCTCGGCGAGCTGCTGGACGCCGACGTTGTCGCGGCCGCAGCTCGGGCAGGCGATCATCACCGGGCCCCGCTCGCGCAGGCCCAGCGCCTTCAGGATCTCCCACGCCGTCTCGACCTCGCGCACGGGGTCGGCGGTGAGGGAGACGCGGATCGTGTCCCCGATGCCGTCGACGAGCAGCGCGCCCATCCCGACGGCGCTCTTGATCGAGCCGGCGAACGGGGTCCCTGCCTCCGTGACCCCGAGATGCAGCGGATAGTCGACCTTCGAGGCGAGCAGTCGATACGCCCGGATCATCGTCGGCACGTGGCTCGACTTGACCGAGATCTTGAAGTCGTGGAAGTCGAGCCGCTCGAGCAGCCGCACCTCCTCGAGCGCGGCCTCGACGAGCGCCTCGGCCTGATCCTCCTGGGCGAGTGCCGCGAGATGTTTCGGCAGCGATCCGGAGTTCGCGCCGATCCGCATCGCGATCCCGGCCTTCCTGGCGGCCTCGACGACGAGCGCGACCTTGTCGGCGCCGCCGATGTTCCCGGGGTTGATCCGCACGGCCGCGACGCCGGCGTCGATCGCCTTGAGCGCCAGGCTGGCGTTGAAGTGGATGTCGGCGATCACCGGGATCGGCGAGAAGCGGACGATCCGCGGCAGGGCGTCAGCGTCCTCGAGCTTGGGGACGGCGACCCGCACGACCTCGCAGCCGGCGCTCGCGAGCGCGGCGATCTGAGCGGTCGTCGCCTCGACGTCGTGCGTCTTCGTGAGCGTCATCGACTGGACGACGACCGGCGCTCCGCCGCCGATCACGACACCTCCGACCTTCACCGAGCGCTTGCTGGCCATCGCCCTCGATGGTACTGGGGTGCTACCCGCCGCTGCCGAACAGGTCGTTGCGCAGACCGAGGTACATCAGCACGGCGAAGAGCGTCAGACCGACGGCCGAGTAGCGGAGGTAGACCGACTGGCGGAACGTCCGCCCGCGCAGCTTCTCGACCAGGGCGATGACGATGTGGCCGCCGTCCAGCGGGAGCACGGGCAGGAGGTTCAGCGTGCCGAGCGCCAGGCTGATCACCCCCAGCACGAAGAGGAAGTCGCGCAGGCCCTGGCGCCAGGCCTGTGCGGAGACGCGGACGATCCCGACCGAGCTCGACACGTTGCGCGTGTCGCGGCCGGTGACGAGATGCGCGATCCCGACGACGCTGCTCGAGACGAACGACCAGGCGAGCGACGACCCGTCCCGGACGGCGTGCGGCAGCGACTCGCCCGGCCCGGTGCGAGCGACGATCGCGATCCCGACGCGGTAGATGCCCTGGTCGAGCCTGGCCCGCACCGGGCCGACCGTGATCTGCTTCCCGTCACGGAGGATGACGAGCCGGAACGGGCGGCCGTGCGTGGCGCGGATGCTCCGGGCCAGCGTGTCGGGCTTGACCTCCTTCCCGGCGACGCGCAACACGGTGTCGCCGGCCCGCAGGTGCGCCGCGGCGGCAGGCGTGTTCGGCAGGACCCGCCCGATCGTGCGGGTCGCGACGGTCGACGAGACGGCGTACAGGACGATGAACAGCACGAGTGCGAAGACGAGGTTCACGGCGGGGCCGGCGCCGATCGTCACGAGCCGCCGCCAGGTCGTCTGCCGCCAGTAGGCGTCCGGGGCGAGCGCCATCTCGAGCTCCCGCCAGTGGCGCGAATCGCCGAGGGCGGGCCGCAGCTCCTCGAGCGCGGCACGCGCGCCGGGGTCGTCACCGGCCTCGATCGCGACGTCGAGACGCGCCAGCTCGGAGACGTGTTGCTGCTGGACGGCCGGCTCGAGCGTCGCCGCCAGCTCGCCCGGAGAGGGCCGGTTCATCCCGGGGATCTTCACGTAGCCGCCGAGCGGGATCGAGCCGATCCCGTACTCGACGCCGCCCCGCGTGCGCTTCACGATCGGCGGCCCGAACCCGAGATAGAACTTCCGCGGCGTCATGCCGACGGCCCGGGCGGCGACGAAGTGCCCGGCCTCGTGGATCAGCACGAGCAGCGCCAGCCCGATGATCGAGGCGGCGAAGCTCATGGCGAGACCGGCACCAGCTCTCGGGCGCGCCGGTCGGCGTCGCGCAGCTCGTCGAGATCGCGCGCGGGAGCGCCGTCGACCCGGTCGAGCACGTCCTCGACGACGCCGGGCAGGTCGAGGAAGGAGATGCGACCACCGAGGAACGCCGCGACGGCAACCTCGTTCGCGGCGTTGAAGGCGCAGGGATAGGTCCCGCCGCGCTCGCCCGCCGCTCGGGCCAGCGCCAGCAGCGGAAACGCGTCGGTGTCCGGCTCGAAGAACTCGAGCGGCCGCGTCGTGAGATCGAGGGGCGGCACCGGTGTCGCCGCCCGCTCGGGGTAGGTGAGGGCGTACGAGATCGGCACGCGCATGTCCGGGTAGCCGAGATGCGCGATCGCCGCGCCGTCGGCGAACCGCATGACCCCGTGGACGATCGACGGCGGGTGGACGAGCACCTCGATGCGATCGTAGGCGAGGCCGAACAGGTAGTGCGCCTCGATCACCTCGAGCCCCTTGTTCGCGAGGGTCGCCGAGTCGATCGTGATCTTGGGGCCCATCGACCACGTCGGGTGAGCCAGCGCATCCGCCACGGTCACGTCGGCGAGCTCCTCGCGGGTCCGCCCACGGAACGGCCCGCCGCTCGCGGTCAGGACCACGCTCTCGGGCGTTCCGAGCTGCGCGCACTGGAAGAGCGCCGAATGCTCGCTGTCGACCGGCAGCAGCGCGCCACCGCCACGCGCCTGGGCCGCGAGCGCGAGCTCACCGGCGGCGACCAGGCTCTCCTTGTTCGCAAGCGCCAGCGTCACACCCCGCTCGAGCGCCCACATCGTCGGCACCAGCCCCGCGAACCCCAGCACCGCGTTGAGGACGATGTCCGGCTCCGCGCGCTCGAGCAGCTCCGTCGGGTCGCCGCCGACCTGGGTCAGCGGCGCGACGCCGTCGAGGCTGGTCGAGCCGCTCGTCGCGGCGACGAGCTCGAGGCCCGGATGGGCGTCGATCACCTCGATCGCCTGGCGACCGATCGACCCGGTGGCGCCGAGCAACGCGACACGCCTCATCCGGACAGTGTGCCCGCGGCGCCTTCCCGGCGTCGGGCGGCCCCGCGTCAGGCCGGATCCGGGGCGGGGCCGCGGCTCTAGCCGTGCCCGAAGGCGAGGATGCACCAGTACGCGGCGGGTGCCGCGAACAGGAACGCATCGAGCCGGTCGAGCATCCCGCCGTGGCCGCCGAGCAGCGTGCCGCTGTCCTTCACCCCCGCGTCGCGCTTCACGAGCGACTCGAACAGGTCACCGAGGGGCGCGGCCGCCGCGAGCACCGCGCCGAGCACCAGCGACTGGCCGATCGAGAGGAAGTGCTGGCCGTGCGAGTGCGGACGCGCACGCTCGTAGAGCGCCACGAACGTCACGAACACCGTGGCAGCACTCCCGAAGACGAACCCCTCCCACGTCTTCCCGGGCGAGGTGGCCGGCGCCATCTTGTGCCGGCCGAGCAGCCGCCCGCCCAGGTAGGCGAAGGTGTCGCCCGCCCAGACGGCGAGCAGCACCGTGAGCACGGCGAGCGCCCCGTTCGCAGGGATCGCGCGCAGCAGGATGAGCGCGCCGAGGCCGCCGCCGATCCACAGCGTGCCGAGGACCGTGCCGCCGATCGAGATCGTCGCGCCCTGCCGGGCCTCCGAGATCGCCTTCAGGGCGAAGCCCAGCGCGAGCGAGGTCAGCAGCCCGCCGAGGAGCCAGGTGGCCCCGCCGAGCTGCGCCCCGACCAGCCCGAGGACGACCGCGACGTACCCTGCGGGCGCGAGCGGCCGCAGGGGCCGGGCCATCAGCCAGAATTCGTGCAGCGAGATGAACGCCGCCACGGCGACCAGGCCGAACAGCCACCAGCCGGCGAGGTGATAGGCGACGACGAGGACGACCGGCGCGAGCACGACGGCCACGACGATGCGGGAGACGGCGTTCGTCACCGGCCGCCGAAGCGCCTTCGCCGTGAGGCGTAGTCGGCCAGCGCGGCCCGGAGGTCGCTCGCCTCGAAGTCGGGCCAGAACTTGTCGACGAAGACGAGCTCCGAGTAGGCGAGCTGCCAGAGCAGGAAGTTCGAGATCCGCAGCTCGCCGCTCGTCCTGATCAGAAGATCCGGGTCGGGCAGCTCGGGCGCGTAGAGATTCGCCGCGAAGACGTTCTCGTCGATCTCGCGCGCGTCGACGCCGCTCTCGACAAGGCGCCTCGCGGCCTCGACCAGCTCGGCCCGCCCACCGTAGTCGAACGCCACCCACAGGTTGAGCCGGGTGTTCAGCTCGGTGCGATCCTCCATCCCCGCCATGCGCCGCTGGAGCTCGGCCGGCGCGCGATCGCGGCGGCCGATGAACCGCACGCGGACGCCCTGCTCGGCCAGATCGGGCAGCTCGCGCTCGATCGTCTCGCCGAAGATCTCCATCAGCGCCTCGACCTCGTCCTTCGACCGCGACCAGTTCTCGGTGGAGAAGGCGAAGATGGAGAGATCCTTGATGCCGATGTCGAGCCCCGCCTCGACGATGCGCCTGACGACCCGCGCCCCTGCCCGGTGGCCCGCCGGCGTCGGCAGCTTGCGGCGCGCTGCCCAGCGGCCGTTGCCGTCCATGATGATCGCCACCGAGCGGGCGACCTCGGGCAGGTCGCCCTCGGGCAGCGGCTTGACCCGGGCGAGCGTGCGGATGCGGGCGAGCAGGTTCACGACCGCGGCCTCTAGACCTCCATGATTTCGGCTTCCTTGCGCTTCAGCAAGTCGTCGATCTTCGCGACGTGCTCGTCGGTCACCTTCTGGACGCGCGCCTCGGCGGCGCGCTCCTCGTCGTCGCCGACCGCGCCGTCCTTGACGAGCTCCTCGAGATGCTTGATCGCGTCTCGCCGCACGTTCCGCAGCGCGACTCGTCCCTCCTCCGCCATGTGCCGCACGAGCTTCACGAGCTCCTTGCGCCGCTCCTCGGTGAGCTGCGGGATCGGGAGGCGGATCAGCTTGCCGTCGTTCGACGGGGTGAGGCCCAGGTCGGACTCCATGATCGCCTTCTCGACCGCCTTGACCGACGACGGGTCGAACGGCTGGATCGACAGCAGTCGCGGCTCAGGGGCGCTGATCGTCGCCAGGTTCTTGAGCGGGGTCGGCGTCCCGTAGTAGTCGACCGTGATGCGGTCGAGCAACGCGGGGGCGGCGCGGCCGGTGCGCACCGAGTTGAAGTGCTCGTGCGTCGCCTCGACCGACTT
>CAYXXE010000160.1:0-5323 GCA_964468985.1 uncultured Gaiellales bacterium
AGCCCGGCGACACGATCGTCGACGGCGGCAACTCGAACTTCCGCGACTCGCAGCGACGCTACAAGGAGGCGCGGAAGCAGAAGATCTCGTTCATCGACGTGGGTGTCTCCGGCGGGGTGTGGGGGCTCGAGGTGGGCTTCTGCCTGATGGCCGGCGGCGACAAGGCGACCGCCAAGCGGCTCGAGCCGATCTTTCGCACGCTCGCACCCGAGGACGGGTATGCGCACGTCGGCCCGTCGGGCGCCGGCCATTTCACGAAGATGGTGCACAACGGGATCGAGTACGGCCTCATGCAGGCGTACGCCGAGGGCTTCGAGGTGATGAAGTCGTCCGAGTTCGACCTCGACCTGCACGAGATCGCCGGCATCTGGAGGTACGGCTCGGTCGTGCGCTCCTGGCTGCTCGAGCTGCTGCACGCGGCGTTCGAGGTCGAAGGGTCGCAGCTCGAGAAGATCCGCGGCTACGTCGAGGACTCGGGCGAGGGCCGCTGGACGATCGAGGAGGCGATCGCCGAGGACGTTCCGGTGCCGGTGATCACGGCCGCGCTCTACGCCCGGTTCGCATCGCGGCAGGACGAGTCGTTCGCGGCCAAGGTGAACGCCGCGCTGCGCAACCAGTTCGGCGGGCACGCCGTGAAGGCGGCGGGGGACAAGCCGGCGTGAGCTCAGGACCGGACGCGCACGAGAACCCGCTGCTCGAGGGGTTGCAGCTCAGGCGTACGCCCGACCCGTGCGTGCTGGTCATCTTCGGCGCCTCGGGCGACCTGACCTCGAAGAAGCTGATGCCGGCGCTGTACGCGCTCGCCTATCGCCGGCTGCTGCCCAAGGGCTTCGCGATCGTCGGTGCCGCCCGCACCGACGGCACCGACGAGCAGTTCCGGGAGCAGATGAAGCAGGCGGTGCAGGCGCATGCGCGTGACCCGTTCGACCAGGCCGTCTGGGACGACCTCGCCGCAGGCATCCACTACACGACGCTCGACTTCGCGGACGAGCGGCGCGAGGACGACCTGCACGACACGCTGACGAGGATCGACGCCGAGCGCGGGACCCAGGGCAACCGTGTCTACTACTTCGCGGTGCCGCCGAGCGCGATCGGGACGCTCATGCACGAGATCGCCGAGCGCCGGAGCGCGGCGGGCTGGATCCGGCTGATCATCGAGAAGCCCTTCGGGCACGACCTGACGTCGGCGCGCGAGCTGAACGCCGAGATCCAGCGCGACTTCTCCGAGAACGAGGTCTTCCGGATCGACCACTACCTCGGCAAGGAGACCGTCCAGAACATGCTGGCGCTGCGGTTCGCGAACGGCATCTTCGAGCCGATCTGGAACCGGCAGTTCATCGACCACGTGCAGATCACCGTCGCCGAGTCGATCGGGATCGAGAGCCGCGCCGGCTACTACGAGCAGGCCGGCGCGATCCGCGACATCTTCCAGAACCATCTGCTCCAGCTGATCGCGATCACGGCGATGGAGCCGCCGATCGACTTCACCGCCGAGTCGGTGCGCAACGAGAAGGTCAAGGTGCTGAAGGCGCTGCACACGCCCGGCCCGAAGCACGTCGTCCGAGGGCAGTACGGGCGCGGCTTCGTCGAGGGCGTCGAGGTGATCGGGTATCGCGAGGAGGACGGTGTCGCCCCGGGCTCGATGACCGACACGTTCGTCGCGGCAAAGCTGTATGTCGACAACTGGCGGTGGGCCGACACGCCGTTCTACGTCCGGATGGGCAAGCGCCTCGCCCGGCGCGAGACGACGATCGCGATCCAGTTCAAGCGGGCGCCGCACCCGCCGTTCGAGGAGGTCTCCGCCGGGAGCCTGCGGCCGAACGTCCTCCTGATCCACGTCCAGCCGAACGAGGGCATCTCGCTGGCGATCGGCGCGAAGGTGCCCGGGCAGGGCATGAGCATCCGCACGGTTCACATGGACTTCCTCTACGGCGGCGCCTTTCGCGAGGGGCTGCCGGACGCTTACGAGCGGCTGATCCTCGACGCGATGCTCGGCGACGCGACCCTCTTCACGCGGGCGGACGAGACCGAGGAGCAGTGGGCGCTCGTCGACGCGATCGTCGCGTTCTGGCAGCGCGACCGGCCGTCCTTCCCGAACTACGCTGCAGGCACGTGGGGGCCGGCGTCGGCCGACGAGCTCCTGCACCGCGACGGCCGGTCGTGGCGCCGGCACTGATGGGGTGCCCGTGACCGACCTGGCGATCATCGAGGACGACTGGACGGGCGAGGACGTCTCGATCGCCCGGATCGAGCGCGAGCTGGCTCGCCTCCGGTACGCGAGCTCGGCAGAGACCGCGCAGCCGAATCTGCGCACGTCGGTGATGACGCACATCGCGTGGGTGCCGCCCGAGTGGCTGGGCGTGGCGGAGGAGACGCTCGCCGGGATGGCCGAGCGGCACCCGTCCCGCACGCTGCTGCTCGTGCCGCGGCCGGACGAGGCGGACGGCATCGACGCCCAGCTCTCGATCCGCTGCTTCCCGGTCGGCGACCGCGCCGTCTGTGGCGAGGTGATCGAGCTCTCCCTGCGCGGCGCGCGGGCGCAGGCACCCGCGTCGATCGTGCTGCCGCTGCTCATCTCCGACCTGCCCGTCTTCTGCCGCTGGCGCGGCGTCCCGCCGTTCGGTGCCACCGAGTTCGAGCAGATGGTCGATGTCGTCGACCGCCTGATCGTCGACACCGCCGAATGGCCCGAGCCGGACCCGGCCGCAGTCGCGTCGCTGTTCGACCGCACGGCCGTCTCCGACATCGCATGGGCGCGCACGCAGCGCTGGCGCGCCGAGCTGGCGAAGTACTGGCCCGCGATCCGCGAGCAGGAGATCTACGTGCGCGGCCCGGCCGCGGAGGCGGCGCTGCTGCGCGCCTGGCTCGGCGCCCGCCTCGGTCGCGGGATCCGCTCGGTCGAGCCCGCCGCCGCGCTCGGAGTCCGTCTCGGCCGCGAAGAGCTGCCCGGCCCTCCCGGCGGCGACCCGACCCCGAGCGACCTGCTGAGCGCGGAGCTCGACCGCTTCGATCGCGACCCGATCTACGAACAAGCCGTCGCAGCCGCAACGGCGACGTGAGCCGAACCGCCGGTCTCTGAGACCTCTCGGAGACGTCTCAGATACGTCTCAGAGACATCTCACATACAAAGTGCAACGTTTGCGTGCCTATTGACGCACGTGCCTGGCGACGCACCATCGCCGGCTGCATCCTCTTTGCATGCCGTATCCGAGGCGAATCGACGCACCCGGCGAGATGTACCACCTGAACACCAAGGCAGTTTCCGGCTGCACGGTGTTTCGCAACGATCACGACCGCGCGATCTTCCTGGAGCTGCTCGCGGCGGAGATCGCCCGCTCGGAGTGGACATGCCTTGCGTACACCGTGATGGGGACGCACTACCACCTCCTGCTCAGGTTGAACGAACCCACTCTGAGCACGGGTTTTCAGCGTCTCAACGGACTGTATGCGCGGATCTTCAACGCGCGCACGAAGCGGCGCGGCGCCGTGTGGCAGCGCCGCTTCCACGACACGTTGATCGAGAGCGACGCCCACCTCCTGGAGACGACGCGGTACATCGCATGGAATGCTTCGAGGGCGAATCTCGCCGACAGGCCGGAGGACTGGCCGTGGTCGAGCTACGGCGCGACGATCGGCCGCTTCCCGCCCGATCCGCTCATCGACGAGCGGGCGATCCTCGAGCTCTTCTCGGACGACCTCGCGGTTGCGCGCGAACGGTACCGCCGCTTCGTCGAGGAGCGCGATCCTCGGGTGCGGCGGTCTCTGATACGTCTCAGAGACCGGTAGTGCCCCTCAGCCCCCTGTGAGCACCGCCAGCGCTTCCGCATGGAGGAGTCCGTTGCTCGAGAGCACCGTCCCTTCCGGGCGGAGCGGCGTGTCGTCCCAGGTCGAGATCCGCCCGCCGGCCTCCTCGACGACCAGCGCGACGGCGGCGTAGTCCCAGAGCTTCAGGCCGTTCTCGACCGCCGCGTCGATCGCGCCTTCGGCGACCAGGCAGTGCTGCCAGAAGTCGGCCCAGCCCCGCTCGGCCCAGGCGCGCTCCGCGAGCACCGCCCACCCCGGCGGCAGGCCACGCGCCGACGTCGACGACACCATCGCGTGCTCGAGCCGTGCAACCTTCGAGACCGCGAGCCGCTCGCCCGCGCCGCCGAAGGCCCCGGCACCTCGCGTCGCCCACCAGCGCCGACCGAGCGCGGGCGCCGAGACGACGGCCACCTCGACCGATCCCTCGACCTCGAGGGCCAGCAGCGTCGCCCACACGGGCACGCCGCGCACGTACGACTTCGTGCCGTCGATCGGGTCGACGATCCACCGGACGTCCCCCGCGACGTCGCCGAACTCCTCGCCGAACACGCCCTCGGCGCGCCCCGAGCGGTGGATCAGGTCGCGCACCGTCTCCTCCGCCGCCCGGTCTGCCTCCGAGACGGGTGTCAGATCCGGCTTCGTCTCGACCTGGAGGTCGAGCGCCCGGAACCGGCCGAGCGTCACCGCGTCGGCGGCGTCGGCGAGCGAGTGCGCGAAGCGCAGGTCCGCTGCCAGGTCCCGGCTCATCCTGCGCCGGCGCCGGCTACGACAGCCAGAGGTACGCGTACGCGACGGCGACCGTGCCCGCGAAGAGGACGCAGAACACGCCGAGCAGGGCCCAACCCCACCGCATGTTCTTGCGCCGCAGCTCGAGCTCGGCGGCCTCGGCCGACAGCGCGCGTTCGGAAGGCTCGGTCATCTCCACCTAGACCAGCGTATCGAGTGCCATCGCGACGAACAGGAGCGCCAGGTACAGCAGCGAGTAGTGGAACAGGCGCACGGCCGAGCGGCGTTCGAGCGTCCGGCGCAGCTCGAGGGCGTACCAGGCGAACACCGCCCCGAGCAGCGCCGCCGCGATCCCGTAGACGATGCCGAACACACCGAAGGCGACCGGTGCGAGCGTCACCGCGATCAGGACGCCCGTGTAGTAGACGATCTGCCGCGCCGTCTCGCGGTCGCCCTTGACGACCGGCAGCATCGGTACGTCCGCGCGCTGGTAGTGCTCCTTGATCATCAGCGCGAGCGCCCAGAAGTGGGGCGGCGTCCAGACGAAGACGATCGCGAACATCACGAGCGCCCCCCAGCCGAGATGACCGCTCGTGCCGGCGTAACCGACGAGCGGCGGCACGGCGCCGGCGGCACCGCCGATGACGATGTTCTGCACCGTCGTCCGCTTCAGCCACAGCGTGTAGACGAGCACGTAGAAGAGGTTGCCGCCGAGCGCGAGCAACGCGGTCGGCAGGTTCACGAGCGAGTCGAGCAGCACGAAGGAGAACGCGGACAGGGCGAGCCCGAACTC
>CAYXXE010000161.1:0-5322 GCA_964468985.1 uncultured Gaiellales bacterium
CTGCACCTTCAGCCCGCGCGCCTTCAAGAGCCGGCCGAGCGATGCGGCGGTGATGCCCTTGCCGAGCGAGGAGACGACGCCGCCGGTGACGAAGATGTACTTCGTACTCACGTGCGGCAACCCGTGGTCAAGCTCACGGAACTCCATCGTACCAGGGCGCCGTTGCGGCTCATCTGCATCAAGCGGGTGATGGTAGGGGGTGACCAGGACGGTACTCGTGCGCGCCCTGCAACCACGGGGCTCGGGCGAATCTCAGCGTTCGAGGGAGGCCAGGAAGTCGGCGCCACCCAGCATCCGCTCGACCTCGTCACGGCGCTGCGGGTCGTCGAGCAGGGCGATCCGGGTCTCGGTGGGGTCGCCCGGGATCTTCTCGACCAGGAAGTGCCGGTCGGCGACACTGGCGATCTGGGGCAGGTGCGTGATCGTGATCACCTGGGCGCGCTCGGCGAGGCGTCGCAGCGTGTCGGCGACGGCGTGGGCCGTCGTCCCGCCGATCCCGGCGTCGATCTCGTCGAAGACCATGGTCTCGCCGCCGCCGACCGCGGCGATCGCGAGGGCGACGCGCGACAGCTCCCCACCGGAGGCCGTCTCCGCGACCGGCCCGAAGGGCAGGCCGGTGTTCGGGCGGATCAGGAACACCACCTCGTCACCGCCGCTCGCCCCCGGCTCCCGCTCCGACACGGTGACACGGAACTCGCCGTCGCCGAGCCCGATGCCGCGGAGCTCCTCGGCGACCGCCGCCGCGAACGCGGGCGCGGCGGCCTGCCGGCCTTTCCGGAGCTCGGCGTGGAGCCGCTCGACGGCCGCCTCGGCGGCCGCAGAGGCCGCTGCGGCGGCCTCGGCCGGGTCGTGGCCGCCGTCGAGGGCCGACAGCTCGGCGCGGGCGTCGTCGACCCGCGCGAGCAGTTCCTCGAACGTGGGCGCGCTGTGACGGCGCTTGAGCGTCGCGAGCCGGTCGAGGTCGGCCTCCACCTCCTCGAGGCGCCCGGGCTCGGCGTCCAGCGACAGGAGGAGCCCACGGAGCTCGGTCGCGGTCTCGCGCAGCGCGAACTCCGCCTCGCGCAGCGACGCGCCCGCCGCGGCGAGCTGCGGCGCGAGCTGCTCGAGCGGCGCGATCAGGCGCTCGGCCCCGGCGACGCGGTCGACCGCCCCTTCGCCGTCGTCGGGAGACAGGGCGGCGACCGCGCCGCCGGTCGCGGCGACCAGCTCGTCCGCGCGACGGAGCCGTTCGCGCTCGTCGCGCAGCTCGCTCTCCCGGCCCGCCATCAGGCCCGCCCCGTCCTCGACCAGCGCGCGGAGCCCGGCGCGGTGCGCCTCGACGGCAGCGGCGTCGCGCGTCAGCTCGTCGTGGGCGCGACGGGCCGCCGCGAGCTCGCGCCACGCGACCTGCGCCCGCCGGCGGGTGTCGGCGAGCCCGGCGTAGGCATCGAGCACGCCGAGCTGGTACGAGGCCCTGGCGAGCCGCCTCTGCTCGAACTGCCCGCTCATGGCGATCAGGGCCTCGGCGGCCGCCGCGACGTCCTCACGGGCCGCCGCGCGGCCCCAGGCGTATGCGCGCGTGCGGCCGTCCTTGAAGATCCGCCGTGCGAGCACGAGCCCCTCCTCGCCGTCCGGCCTCAGGTCGACGAGCGGGCCGAGCACGTCGTCGTCGACCGGCCCGAACTCCGCCTCGACATACGCCTCGTCGCCGGCGCGCCCGATCAGCGCCGCGTCGCCGCGACCGCCGAGCAGGAGCCCGATCGCGTTCGAGAGGATCGTCTTGCCGGCACCGGTCTCGCCCGTGATCGCCGTCAGCCGCTCGTCGGGGACGAGCTCCGACTCGCGGATCAGGACGAGGTTCTCGATTCTGAGCGCTCGCAGCACGAGCCCTCATCGTACGGCGCCGGACCGCCGTCCGTCAGTGGCCGAAGGCGGCGCCGTAGCGCCGGAAGAACGTCACTTCGGGCAGCGTCGCGAGCAGGCTCGGATTGCTTCCGACGCGGACGACCGCCCGCTCGCCCACCCCGAGCTTCCCGACCTCGCGGCCGTCCACGAGCACGATCGCGTCGACCCCCTCGGTGCGATTCGTGATCACCAGGTCAGGGCCGCGAGGCACCACCAGCGGGCGCACGTCGAGGGTGTGCGGCGCGACGAACGTCAGCACCATCGCATCGAGCCCCCACACCAGCACCGGCCCGCCGTTCGAGAGGTTGTACGCGGTCGAGCCGGCCGGGGTGGCACAGATCAGGCCGTCGCACGGCTGGACACCGAGCTCCTCGTCGCCGATCGCGTGCCCGAGCTCCACCATGCGCCCGAGGATGCCGCCCGCGACGACCACGTCGTTCGCGGCGATGCTCGTGACTCCGCCGACGACGACCTCGAGGGTCGACAGCTCCACCGTGCGGTAGTCGCCGGCGAAGACGCGCGCGACGCCGTCCTCCAGGCCGTCGGCGGTGATCGCCGTCAGGAAGCCGACCCGGCCGTAGTTGATGCCGATCACGGGCGTGCCCGTCCCGTGGAACTGGTTGAGCGCGCGCAGCATCGTCCCGTCGCCGCCGAGGACGATCGCGATGTCGGCGCCCCGCTGGGCCTCCTGGCCCTCGCCGGGCAGGACGAGCCGGACACCGGCGGCCTGCGCGACCGCCGCGAGGCGGGCGATCGCCGGGGCGAGCGCGCCGTCCCGCCCCGAGGTGACGACGGCCGCGACGTCAACCGACGGCATCGGCGACCCAGCGGTCGAATTCGGGTGGGATGGCGGCTGCGTCGGCATCGGCGAGGTGGAGGACGAACTCCCGGTTGCCCTTCGGGCCCGGTAGGCCCGAGTCTACGACCCCGCGAGGCTCGGCTCCGTGCGCGACGAGCGCCTCGGCCACCTCGCGCACCACCCGGCGTTGCACCTCGGGGTCTCGCACCACCCCTTTCGGCGCCTCCGCACGGCCCGCCTCGAACTGCGGCTTGACGAGCACGAGCGCCTGCCACCCGGGGGCGGCGAGGGCGAGTGCCGGCGGCAGCGCCAGGCGCGCCGAGATGAACGAGACGTCGCAGGTGACGAGCTGCGGCGGATACGGCAACCCGGCCAGGTCGCGGGCGTTCAGCCGCTCGAAGACCGTCACGCGGGCATCGTCGCGGATCTTCGAGTGCAGCTGGCCGTGCCCGACGTCGATCGCAGTCACACGTGCCGCTCCACGCTGAAGCAGGACGTCGGTGAACCCGCCGGTCGACGCGCCGAGGTCGAGGCAGTCGAGCCCCGCCACGTCGATGCCGAAGGCGTCGAGCGCATGCGCCAGCTTGTGCCCGGCTCGCGAGACGTACGGTGGCGGCTGCGTGACCTCGAGCGGGATGTCGTCGCGCACCTGCTCGCCCGGCTTGGCGTGGCCCGGCACCCGACCCGCCATCACCAGCGCCTGTGCCTGCGCGCGCGACGCCGCCAGCCCGCGTTCCACGAGCAGCACGTCGAGGCGGCGCTTCTCGCTCACGCGGTGCGCGACGCCAGCTCCGCCACGATCCCGGCCAGGACGGCGGTCTCTCCCGGCACCGCGTCGAGGCTCCCACGCGCCCGGGCCGCGGTCGCAACGGCGAGCCGGCGGGCGCCGTCCTCGCCGACGGTCGCGACGTAGCCGTCGCCGTCGAGCAGGTCGTCGACGACCTGGAAGAGCAGGCCCAGCTCGTCCGCGAAGGCGCGCCAGGCGGGATGCTCGTCCGGAGGCACCTCGGCGGCCCAGAGCGCGCACAGGACGGAGGCTCGGAACAGAGCGCCCGTCTTCAGCCGGTGCAGGCCTTCGAGATCGTCGGCTCCCTCGAGGTCGAGCTGCTGGCCGCCGATCATGGCGATCGTCGCAGCGACGAGCTCGCGCGCGACGGCCGTCGACGGGTACGACAGGGCGAGCCGGATCGCCTCGGCGAGCAGCGCATCGCCCGCGAGGATCGCCGTCGCCTCGCCGTGCGCGGCCCACGTCGAGGGCCGGCCCCGCCGGACCGCATCGTCGTCGAGCGACGGCAGGTCGTCGTGGACGAGCGAGAAGCTGTGGACGAGCTCCACCGCGGCGGCCGCCGGTAGGAGCGCGGCGGCGTCGGCGCCGACCGCTTCGCCGACGGCCAGACAGAGCACCGGCCGGATGCGCTTGCCGCCGCCGGCGAGCGCATAGCGCATCGACGTGGCGAGTGTGCCCAGCTCGGCCGTCAGCTCGAGCCGCTCGAGGTACTCCTCGACGAGCAGGCGAAGCTCGTCAGGCGTCCGGGGCATCGGGAAGCGTCGCCGCCTCGGTCTCGGCGGCGCGCCTGGCGCGCTGCAGCTCGGCCTCCGCCTCCTTCGCGAGCTCGGCCAGCTCCTGGAGGATGTCGATCGCCCGATCCGGATCGTCGGTCTGCTCGAGCAGACCGCGGACCGACTCGAGCCGCGCCAGCAGCTCCTCGACCTTCGTCAGCGACTCTTCGGTGCTCACAGTCCCGCCTCCCGTTGGATCCTGCCGAGAATGCCGTTGACCAGCTTCGCGGCGGTGTCGGACGAATACCGCTTTGCGAACGCCACAGCCTCGTTGATCGCGACCTGCATCGGCACCTCGCCGGTGTCGAGCTCGTGGATCGCGACCCGCAACGCGCTGCGCTCGACGGTACCGAGCCGGTTCGCGGTCCACCCGTCCGACGCCTCGGTGATCCGGGCGTCGAGCTCCGGCGCGCGGGCCGCGACCGCCTCGGCGACGCCCCGGGCCCAGCTGTCGAGCTCGCCGTCGTACTGCGAGCCGATCTCCTGGCCCGAGAGATCCCACTGGTAGAGCAGGAAAAGAGCCTGACGGCGGGCCTGCTTGCGCGACAGCGTCACGCCGCGCCGGCTCGGAGCTGCTCGAGCGTCGACGTCGAGTACTCGCCGCTGCGGAACGCCTCCGACGCGAGTATCTCGAGCGCCAGGTCGCGCGTCGTCGGGATCCCGAGGATGCGCGTCTCGCCGAGCGCGCACTCGGCGCGGGCGACGGCCGCCGCCCGGTCCGAGTCCCAGACGACCAGCTTCGCGACCAACGAGTCGTAGAACGGCGGGATCGAGGCGCCCGACTCCAGGTAGGTGTCGACACGAACGCCGGGGCCCTGCGGCGCATGGAACACCTCGATCCGCCCGGGCGTCGGCATGAAGTCGCGCTCGGGATCCTCGGCGTTCAGCCGGATCTCGATCGCGTGGCCGCGGCGCGGCGCGCGGCCGGTCAGCTCGAGCGGCTCGCCCGAGGCGATCCGCAGCTGCTGACGGACGATGTCGATGCCGGTGCAGAGCTCGGTGACCGGATGCTCGACCTGGAGCCGGGCGTTCAGCTCGATGAAGTAGAAGCTCCCGTCCGGCCCGAGCAGGAACTCGAA
>CAYXXE010000162.1:0-5303 GCA_964468985.1 uncultured Gaiellales bacterium
ACTCGCCTCGCAGACGCCTGAAGAGTCACGAACAGCACGGAGACCACCTAGCCTGGCAACGGCCCCTGACGGACCGACCAACCGAGTCTCACAGACACCTGAGCACGAAGAAGCGCTGGTCTAGTTCCAGCCGAACTGCAGGAGCGGCCTCGCGCAGCGAGGGCACGGAGTGTGCAGCCGCTGGATCTGAGTGTTCGCGATGTGGCAAATCGGACAGTAGACACCCTCCTCGGGCAATCCGGCCGTCTTTCGCCAGATCATTTCCCGCAGCGACGAGAGCCTCGATGCGGTCGCGTAGACCTCTGCGTCGCTCGCACCGATTGCCGGGAGTCCCCAATGCTGCGGATCGGGGTCATCCGGGGACCGGACCATCTGAAGGTTGATCGGGGTCGTTTCGATCCAGTCGTCTGGGCCGAGGTGCTTGTCGTCGCCGAAGCGCTCGGTGATATCGACTTGCGTATACGAAAGCGGCCGCTGGGTTAGGTCGACGGTGCCATCGTCGCGCTTGCGTGGAGCCACACCTGAGGTGCGCCGTCGTTTGAAAGGCCACACGATCGGCAGAGAATAGGCGTGACCAACGTGAGTTGCGCGAGCGTCCTCGCGCCCGAGGCCTACGAATACAGCCCCGACCCGGAGGCCGGGTCGAAGAAGTACAGCCGGTCGACATCGACGGCGAGCTGGAGCGGCTCGCCCTCCCTCGCCGTCGTCTCGCGGCCGAGTCGGGCGACGAAGGGGCTCTCGGCCCGCGCCGCGATCCGTTGCACCGCGGCGGGGTCCTCGGGTGAGACCGCCTCGTCGATCTCCGTGCGGCGCACGGGCGGCACGCCGAGCGAGAAATGGACGTACACCTCGGAGCCCATGTTCTCGCGGATGTCGGGGACGACCGACAGGGTGTGGCCCGGCTCGGCGCTGCCGCCGAGCGCCGCGTCCTCGAGGTCCTCGGGGCGCAGGCCGAGGATCAGCGGCCGCCCGGCGAACGCGGCGAGCGCCGGGCGCTCGGCGAGGAGCCGCGCGCCGAGCCGCAGCGTGTTCGGGCCGAAGCGTGCCACGACTCCGTCACCGTCGCGCTCGAGCGTCGCGTCGACGAGGTTCATGGCGGGCGAGCCGATGAACTCGGCCACGAACAGGTTGGCCGGGCGCTCGTAGAGGCGCTGCGGCGGGTCGGCCTGCTGCAACACCCCCTTGCGCATCACGGCGACGCGGTCGCCCATCGTCATCGCCTCGGTCTGGTCGTGCGTCACGTAGATCGTCGTCACCGCCAGGTCGCGCTGCAGGCGCAGGATCTCGGCCCGCATCTCCACCCGCAGCTTCGCGTCGAGGTTCGACAGCGGCTCGTCCATCAGGAACGCCTGCGGCTCGCGGACGATCGCCCGGCCCATGGCGACGCGCTGGCGCTGCCCGCCGGAGAGCGTGCGGGGCTTCTTGTGCAGGTTCTCCTCGAGCCCGAGCGTGCGCGCCGCCTCGGTCACGCGCTGCGCGATCTCGGCCTTCGGCACCTTCCGGTGGCGCAGCCCGAACGCCATGTTGTCGTACACCGTCATGTGCGGATAGAGCGCGTAGTTCTGGAAGACCATCGCGATGTCGCGCTCCTTCGGCAGCAGGTCGTTGACGACGCGCCCGCCGATGCTGATCGTCCCGTCGGTCACCTCCTCGAGCCCCGCGACCATCCGCAGCGCGCTGGTCTTGCCGCAGCCCGACGGGCCGACGAGGACGACGAACTCGCCGTCGCCGATCTCCAGGTCGAGGCGGTCGACCGCCGGCGTGCCGTCCGGGTAGACCTTCGAGACCTGCTCGAGGGCGATCTCAGCCACGTTCAACCTCCAGGAGGATCTTGCCGCGGGCGCCCGTGGGCTCCGCGAGCTCGGTGAATGCCTGCTCGAACTGCTCGAGGGGGAAGCGGTGGGTGACGATCCGTCCCGGCGCGACGCTGCCGGAGTCGAGCAGCGAGACAACCTTCGACCACGCTGCCGACGTCGCGCCGAAGCTCGCGACCAGTGTCAGGTCGTTGTTCACGAGCAGGTCGGCGGGCAACTCGACCGTCGCCCCGGACGGCGCCAGCCCGAGCAGCAGCACCGTGCCGCCACGCCGCGCTGCCCGCACGGCGGCGCCGAACGCGGCCGGCGAGCCCGCGGCCTCGATCACCAGGTCGTAGCCCGCGTCGGCAGGCGGGTCGGAGACGGAGAACGAGGTGACGCCGGCCGCCCGTGCGAGCTCCTCCTGCTCGGGCCTGCGCCCGGCCATCGCCAGCTCGGCCGGCGCCCAGAGGCCCGCGAACAGCGCGGCCAGCAGGCCGATCGTCCCGTCGCCGACGACCAGGACGCGGGCGCCCTCGACGGGTCGTGCCTTCTCCAGCCCGGTCAGGACGACGGCGCTCGGCTCGGCGAGCGCGGCGTCGAGCAGCGACACGGAGTCGCCGAGCGGATGCACGACACCGGCGGGCAGGAGCATCTGGTCGCCCGCCGCGCCCTCGCGGGTGAAGCCGATCTCGTCGTACACCTCGCAGATGTTCGTCGCGCCCGCACTGCAATTCGCGCAGCGGCCGCACGGGATGATCCCCTCGCCGACGCAGCGGGTCCCCGGGGCGAGTCCCTCGACGCCGGGGCCGACCGCCTCGACGACCCCCGACCACTCATGCCCGAGGGTGAGCGGGTAGCTGACATATGCCGGGTCGACCAGCCCGTGCAGCAGCTCGAGATCGGTGCCGCAGACACCGCACCAGGTCGGGCGCACGACGACCTCGCCCGGCCCGGGCGCCAGCTCCGGCCGCTCGGCGAGCTCGAGCGACTCGGGCGCGGCGATCACCAGCGCCCGCCTCATACCGGCGCCCGCTCCCGGGTCGACGCGACGAGGGGCGCGCCGAGGTCGGCCGAGATCCGCAGCGCGTGCTCGCGCACGGTCTGGCCGAGCTGCTCGATCTGCCAGGGCGGCAGCCCGAGCTTGAGGCCCGTCGCGCTGACCGCCCCGACGCACTCGCCCGAATGGTCGATCACGGCGGCTCCGACGCAGAAGACGCCCTCGGTGTCCTCCTCGTCGTCGACGGCGTAGCCGCGCCGGCGCACCGTGGCGAGGTCGCGGAGCAGGGTCGGTTCGTCGACGATCGTGTGCACCGTCTTCGCGGGCAGCCCGGTCGCCGCGACGATCTCGAGCACGGTGGGATCGCCCTTCGTCGCGAGCATCGCCTTGCCCACGGCCGAGCTGTGCAGGTGCTCGCGCTTGCCGAGGTTCGCGGCGAAGCGCACGGCGCTCTGGTGCGCGTCGACGCGGCCGATCACGACGGCGTACAGCTCGTCGAGCACGGCGACGCGCGAGGTGAGGCCGGTCTCGTCGGTGAGCGAGCGCAGCACCGGCATCGCCACGTCGCGCAGCGCGATCTGCGAGACGACCACGTCGCCGAGCCGGGCCAGGGCCATCCCGAGCCGGTAGCGGCGGCGCATCCCCGTCCCCGAGTCGCTGACGAAGCCGCGCGCGAGCATCGTGTCGAGGATCGCGTAGGCGCTGCTCTTCGACACGCCGAGCACGCGGCCGAGCTCGGTCAGCGTCATCCCGTCCGGGCCGGCCTCGGCCAGCGCCTCGAGCAGCGTGAACGCCCGGTCGACGCTCTGGACGCGGTAGCGCTCCTCGCCGCTCATCGCGGGCCCGATCCCGTGTGTTCTGTCATCCCGAACCTGAATCTCTCACTACGAACAGTTCCTCGTCAAGTCAAGTGCGCTCACAGTTGACACGGCGCCGCGCGGCGTGGGAGGATCGATCCTACAGAACGATGTTCGGTATTGACGAACAGATTCAACGCGGCGAGACCCCGGCCGCTCGCCTCGACGAGGTCGGCGCCAAGCTCGTCCGCCTGCGCTCCTGGCTCGACGCCCGGGCGTTGCCGGCCGTCGTGCTCGCCGGCACCGACTCGGTGGCCTGGCTGAGCGGCGGGTTGACGAGCCCCGTCGAGCGCGGCGCCACCGTCGGCCCGCTGCGTCTCGTCGTCGACGCCGACGACGTCGCCGTGGTCACCACCAACGTCGAGCGCCCTCGGCTCGCGGCGGAGGCCGAGCTGGACCTCCTCGGCTGGAGCCTCCACGAGGCGGACTGGTTCGCGCCCGACTCGCTCGACGTCGCCGCGGCGGAGCTCACCGGGCACGACCCCGCGCTCGTCGCCTCCGACCGGGCCACGGGGTTCGGCGTCGCGTGCGCCGACGACCTCGTCGAGTTGCGTCTGACGCTCGACCTGCCCGAGCGCGAGCGGCTCGGTCGCCTGTCGGTCGCTGCCGCCGCCGCGCTCGAGCATGGGCTTCGCGGCTGGGAGCCCGGCGAGCTCGATGTCGAGCTCCAGGCCCGGATCGACGAGCGCCTCGAACGGGTCGGCGCCTTCGGCGCGTGCCTGATCGTCGGCGGTGACGAGCGCGTCGAGCAGTTCCGGCACCCGCTCGCCGCCGGCCGGCCCGTCGAGCGCCTCGCCATGGCGGTCGTCGTCGCCGAGCGTGGCGGCCTGCACACGGCGGCCACTCGCTTCGCGTGCGCCGGTGGTCTCGACGACTCGGTGCGGCGCGCGCGCGATCTCTCGTACGCCGTCGAGACCGCGATGCTCGCAGCCTCGCGGCCGGGGCGCACCTACGGCGACGTGCTCGTCGCCGGCGCGCAGGCCTACGCCGAGGCCGGCCACCCGGGCGCCTGGCGCGACCACTACCAGGGCGGGCCTGTCGGCTACCGGCAGCGGGAGTTCGAGATCGTGGCGACCCAGACGGCGAGCCGCTGGTTCGCGACGCCGGTCGGGGCGGGCCAGGCGGTCGCGTGGAACCCGAGCGTCGCGGGCGGCGGCAAGTGCGAGGACACGTATCTGGTCGGCGACGACGGCCTCCGGCGGCTGACCGAGACCGGCGACTGGCCGCTCGACCGCGGGCGCCCCGCGATCCTCGACCTCGACACGGGCGGCGCGGCATGAAGGCCGACGGCGCACTGGCGCGCGCCGGGATCGTGCCGCCCGCGCCCGCCGCGCTCGGCGAGGCGCGGTTCCCGGACGGAGCCGCCTTCCGCATCGAGATCCCGAGTGTCGAGAGCCCGGCCGTGCTCGCGGCCGTGATCGAGGAGGCGAAGGCGCAGCAGATCGTCGTCAACCGCGTCTCGCAGGGCTCCGGCGCGATGCTCCTGCGCGAGTCCGAGCTGGCGGAGCTGGCCGTGCTCGGCGCCGCCGCCGGCATCGAGGTGTCGCTGTTCGTCGGGCCGCGCGAGGGCTTCGACATCGGCGCGCATGCGCGCACGCCGGACGGGTCGGCCCACTTCGGGCAGCTGCGCGGCGCGCGCGGCCTCGCCTACGC
>CAYXXE010000163.1:0-5302 GCA_964468985.1 uncultured Gaiellales bacterium
ATCGAGGCGCCGTTCGTCGGCGCCGTCCGCCACCACGCCGAGACGAACATCGGCGTGCGCCGCCTGCGCCGCGAGCTCTCCGGCGGCAGCACCGTCCCGACGCGGGAGCCGCGGGTGCTGGTCTTCACCGACACGTTCGACGAGACGAACGGCGTCGCCGGGACGATGCGGCGCCTGGCCGCCGCCTCCGCCGCCGGAGAGCTCCCCGTGCGGGTCGTGACCTCCGGGGCGACGCGGGCCGCAGGGCTCGTCTCGTTCGCGCCCGACTGGTCGTTCGCGCTGCCCGGCTACGAGAGCCTCGACATGCGGGTGCCCTCGCTCACCCAGGTGCTCGCCTTCGTCGAGGCCGAGCAGCCCGACGCGATCCACGTCGCGACGCCGGGGCCGGTCGGCCTGTGCGGGCTCGCCGCGGCGACGGCACTCGGTCTTCCGCTCGTCGGCTCCTACCACACCGAACTGGGGCCGTACGCCCTGCACCTGACCCGTGACCTGCTGGTCGCCGACGCGTTCGACCGCTATGTCGAGTGGTTCTACGCGCGGTGCGCCCTCGTGCTCGGGCCGACCGGCGCGGTCGCCGAGGCGCTGGCGCGCAAGGGCCTGGCGGCGAGCGTCTGGGGCCGTGGCGTCGACACCTCGCGCTTCACGCCCGAGCGCCGCGACGAGGAGCTGCGCGCGGGCCACCTCGGCGGCGGGAACATCCTGTTGCTCCACGTCGGCCGGCTCTCGGCCGAGAAGCGGGTCGATGTCCTGCTCGCCGCGTTCGCGCGTCTGCGCGACTCGCTGCCGGGGGCGCGTCTCGTGCTCGCCGGCGACGGGCCGGGCCGGCCGGCCTTCGAGGCAGACGCACCGCCCGGAGCGACCTTCCTCGGCGAGCTGCACGGCGACGCGCTCGCCGACCTCTATGCGAGCGCCGACGCCTTCTGCTTCCCGAGCACGACCGACACCTTCGGGCAGGTGCTGCTCGAGGCGGCCGCCTCCGGGCTGCCCGCGGTCGCGGCCGCGACCGGCGGCGCGCTCGAGCTGGTCGACGACGGGCACACCGGGCTGCTCGTCCCGCCCGACGATCCCCTGCAACTGGCGAACGCGATCCACGATCTCGCGGCGTTCCCCGACCGCCGCCAACGGTACGGCCGCGCCGCACGCGCAGCCGCCCTCGAACGGACCTGGCAGCGCTCGTACGACGAGTTGCTCGCCGCCTATCGGACGGTCACCGGCCTCGGACAGGAGGCGACTCTCAGGAGTGACATCGCCGCGTAGGCCCGACCGCGCAGGAGTAGCCTGCGCGGATGGACAAGCTCCTCCTGCCGGGTTTCGGCGCCCCGGCCCGGCTCTACCGCCGCCTGCTCGTGCCCGGCTGGACCGTGCTCGAGCCGCCGTCCTTTCGCAGCGCCGGCGCGGGTCTGCGCTCGTACCGGACCTGGCTCGAGGAGGAGCTTCGCCGGCGCGGCGACCCGGTCTGGCTCGCAGGGCACTCCATGGGAGGCGCGCTCGCCGTGCTCGCAGCCGCCGACGACCCGGGGCGGATCGCCGGGCTGACCCTGATCTCACCGGCCGGGCTGCCGCTGCGCAAGCCGGTCGCGGCAAGCGCCGCCGACCTCGTGCGCCAGGTCGCCGGCGGCCGCTATCGCGCCGGCGACGCAGCGTGGGCGCTCGCGCAGGTGCTCGCCGCCCCGCGGGCCGCCTTCGCGCTCGCGCGCGAGGTGCGCGCGCTCGACCTGAGCGCCGAGATGGAGCGGATCCGGCGCAGCGGCTTGCCGGTCGAGGTCGTGTCCTGCTCGACCGACACGCTGGTGACGCCGTCTCAGTGCCGGCGCCAGGCCGCGCTTCTGGGCGCGCGCCACCGGCAGCTCCTGCTCCCGGGTGGGCACATGTGGATGCTCGGCCGGGCCGAGCAGCTGGCCGCCGTCCTGCAGTGAGGGCGACCCGGGCGTGAGGTACCCCGTCTCGCTCGCGACGGTGCTGCGCGAGTGGGGGCGCATCGGCTGCATCGGCTTCGGCGGCCCGCCGACGCACATCGCCCTGCTTCGCCGTCTCGTCGTCGAGGAGCGCGCCTGGCTCGAGCCCGCGGAGCTGGAGGACGCGGTTGCCGCCTGCAACCTGCTGCCCGGCCCGACGTCGACCCAGCTCGCGATCTTCTGCGCGAGGCAGGTGCGCGGCACGGCCGGCGGTCTCGTGGGCGGCCTCGCGTTCATCCTGCCCGGCCTCGCCGCGATTCTCGCGCTCGCGGCGCTGTTCCTCGAGTCGGCGCCGCCGCTCTGGGTGCTCGGGGCCGGTGCCGGCGCGGGCGCCGCCGTCGCGGCGGTCGCCGTCCAGGCCGGGTGGAAGCTGCTGCAGCCGAGTCGTCGCGCCGCGCCGGCCGGCTGGAGCGCCGCGCGCTGGGCGCTCTACGCCGCCGGCGGCGCGAGCGTCGCGGCCCTCGCCGGGCCGTGGGTGGTCGTGGCGCTCCTCGGCTGCGGCGCGTGCGAGGTGGCTGTCGCCGCGCCCGCTCTACGGCGTGGCGGGCTCGCGTCGCTCGTGCCGCTGCCGCTGCTCCTCTTCGCGGGTGCCGGCGGGGCGGCGTCGCTCGCCTGGACGGCGTTCAAGGTCGGCGGGCTCGCCTACGGCGGCGGCTTCGTGATCGTGCCGCTGCTGCAGGGCGACGCCGTGGGGGCGCACCACTGGCTGACCCAGAGCCAGTTCCTGAACGCGGTCGCGCTCGGCCAGGTCACGCCCGGCCCGGTGGTGCAGACGGTCGCGGTCGTCGGCTACGGGGCCGCCGGGCTCGGCGGCGGCCTGCTCGCCGCCGCGGTGGCGTTCGCCCCGTCGTTCGCCTTCGTCCTCGTCGGCGGCGGCCGGTTCGAGGCGATTCGCCGCAACCGGACGGCCCGCGCGTTCCTCGACGGCGCCGGCCCCGCCGCGATCGGCGCGATCCTCGGCGTCGCCGTCCCGCTCGCGCGCGCGCTCACGGAGGGCTGGCAGTACGCGGTCCTCGCCGGAGCGGCGGTTCTGCTCGTGCCGGCACGGCGGGGTGTGGTGCCGACGCTGGTCGCGGCCGGGCTGGTCGGGGTCGTGGTCGCGCTCGCAGGCGGCCCGCTCCCCGGCCGGTGAGCCGGCTCAGGCGGCCGCCTCGTTCCGCCGCCGGCCGGCGAACCGTCCCGCGGCGTCGCGCTCCATCAGCAGATGGTTGCGGGCGCTCCGGCCCTGCGCGCCGTGGCGTCGTGGCCGGTAGCCGTGCCGGAGGAACATCGCCGAGGTCGTGCCGTAGAGGCGCACGATCGTCGCGAAGCTGGGCATGCCGTCGACGCCCGCGCGGAGCTCGCGCACCGTGGGCGTCCGCAGATGCAGCCGGTGGAAGTGGTCGAGGGCGTAGCCGACGAGCTCATGGGTCCAGCGGCCGCCGGCTTTCGACCAGCCCTCGCGGCGCACGGTTCCGGCGGGCTGTCCCGGGTCGGCGGTCGGGGCATTCGTCGGCATCGGCATGGCGTTTCGGGCTTACTATACTTCGCAAAGTAATGGGCGCGCGAAACAACCGCGCCGGCGCTCACTACGATGGCGGTTCCGACATCGTGAGCACCCTCCTGTGACCACTCAGACCGCCGTCCGTCCGCCCGACGAGCTGCTCCGCGCGGTCGAGCTCGAGGCGCTCGCCGCCGGCCGCGCGACGCCGGGGCTGACCGACGACGCGGTGACCGTGGCGCTGGCCCGGGCCGCCGACCTGCTCGACGGCCGCCGCACGACCGTGCTCGCCGCGAACGCCGCGGACGTCGCGGCCGCCCGCGCCGAGCTCGACGAGGGAGCGCTCGACCGCCTCGTGCTCGACGACGGCCGGATCGACGCGCTCGCCCGCCAGCTCGTGGCGCTGTCGGAGCTGCCGGCGCTCGAGCGTGAGATCGAGAGCTGGACGCTCGAGAACGGGCTCGAGGTGAGCGCCCGCCGGATCCCGATCGGCGTCGTCGGCGCCAACTTCGAAGCGCGCCCCGGCGTCGCGCTCGACGTCGCCGGACAGCTGCTGAAGAGCCTGAACGGCTGCGTGCTGCGGACCGGCTCGGCGGCGCTCGCGACGGTGACCGAGCTCGTGGACGGCGTGCTGCGCCCGGCGCTCGCCGATGCCGGCCTGGCGCCCGAGGCGGTCGGCCTCGTCCGCGAGGCGTCGCGGGACGGAGCGGTCGCGCTCGTCTCGCTGCCGCACGCGATCCCGCTCGTCATCCTGCGGGGCAGCGGCCCCACGACGCGGCGCCTCGCGCGGGTCGCGGCCTTCGAGGGCGTGCGCGTGCTGGCGCATGCCGAGGGCGGAGGCGTCCTGTACGTCGACGCGTCGGCCGACGCCGGCAAGACCGTCCGGCTGGTGGAGACGAGCCTCGATCGCCTCGGTGTCTGCAACCGCCTGAACGTGCTGCTGCTCCATCGCGACGCCGTCGAGCAGGCGCCGGCGGTGCTGGCGCTCGTCGGGCAGCTCGGGCTCGCCGCGTTCGGGACCGAGCGGGCTCGCGCCGCCGTCCCGGGACTCGCCCCGCTCGACGTGCCCCTCGGGCACGAGTGGGCCAACGACGCCGCGCGCGTCGCCTCGATCACGCTCGACGTCGTGGAGAGCCTCGCCGAGGCGGTCGAGATCGCGAACACGCAGGTCTCGGGCCTCGCTGCCGGCATCGTCGCCGAGAGCCGCGAAGCAGCCGGCGAGTTCTTCGCCGCCTACCGCGGGACGACCGCCTTCTGGCACGCGCCGACGCGGTTCACCGACGGCTTCGCGCTGACCGGCGCGCCCGAGACCGGGATCAACGTCGAGCTCGCGCCCGGCCCGCGCGGCCCGGTGACCTACCGCGACCTGTGGCTACGGCAGCTGCGCGTCGTCGGCGACGGCACGCAGCACCGGTAGTCGTGGCGGCCGCCCCGATCGTCGTCAAGCTCGGATCGGCCCTGATCGCCGACTCCGGGGGCGAGCCGCGTCGCGATGTCCTCGCCGCCGCGGCCGCCGAGATCGCCGTCTCCGTGGCGGCGGGCAAGCCGGTCTGCGTCGTCTCGTCCGGGGCGATCGCCCTCGGCCGGGCGGCCGCCGGGATCGGCAGCTCCCCCGCCCTGCCACAGCTGCAGGCGGCCTCCGCGCTCGGCCAGGCGACGCTGCAGGCGGCGTGGGGGGAGGCGCTCGGCGGTCACGGCCTCGCGGCGGCGCAGGTGCTGCTGACCGCGGCCGAGATCGCCGACCGCAGCGCCTACCTGAACGTCAGGGCCGCGCTCAGGGCGCTGTTCGACCTCGGCGCCGTGCCCGTCCTGAACGAGAACGACGCGACCGCGACCGACGAGATCAGCTTCGGCGACAACGACCTGC
>CAYXXE010000164.1:0-5299 GCA_964468985.1 uncultured Gaiellales bacterium
CGACCCACGCGATGCCCTCGTCGAGCGAGACACTGACGGTCGTCCAGCGGTCGGCATAGCTCACGGGAACGTCCTTTCGTCGCGATTCAGACCCGGTGCTGCGAGGCGAACAGGTCGCGGCCCAGCCGCCGCCCGACCGCTCCCCACACCCCTGACCGTAGCCACACCGAGACGAGCACGGCAACGGATCCGAGGATGATCAGGTACCACCCGCCGTAGTTCGCGAGCTTCTGCTCGAGCGTGAAGAAGACGACCGCCCCGATGATCGGCCCTTCGATCGTGCCGAGGCCGCCGATGACGACGATGAAGATCATGTAGGCCGACCAGTCGACCGTGAACGCGGCATCGGGCTGAACACGCAGCAGGCTCAGGTGGTAGACGGCCCCGGCCAGCCCGCACCCGAACGCGGCGATCACCCAGACGGCGATCTTCGCCCGGACGACGGCGATGCCGAGGCTGCGCGCGGCCGTCTCGTCGTCGCGGATCGCCGCCAGCGCGAGGCCGAGCCGCGAGCGGCGCAGCACCCAGACACCCACGACGGACGCGGTCGCGATCCCGAGCGCCCAGAGGTAGGTGCCGTCGGCACGGAAGGTACGGTCGAGCTCGGCCGCGTGCAGGATCAGCGTGCCGTCACCACCGCCGACCCACTGCAGGTTGATCGCGAGCAGGTGGTAGACCTCGGCGATCACCCAGGTGCCGATCGCGAAGTACCCGCCGCGGAGACGGAATGCGAGCCCCGCCGTGGGGATCGAGATCAGGGCCGCGGCGAGCCCGGCAAGCGCGACCGCGAAGAACGGGTGGATGCCCGCCTTGTCGCAGAAGACGTACAGCGCGTAGGCGCCGAAGCCGATGAATGCCTGCTGGCCGATCGAGACGAGCCCGGCGTAGCCGGCGAGCAGGTTCCACATCTGAGCCATCGTCAGCAGGCAGAACAGCTCGACCAGGTTCCGGAGGCTCCCCTGCGACAGCCACCAGGGGCCGAGGGCCAGGGCCGCGACGGCGAGGCCGAGCACTCCGACGACTGCCGTGGTGAGCGAGAGCCTCATGCCGCCTGTCTCCCGAACAGGCCGGTGGGCCGGACGAGCAGCACGGCGAGGAACACGAGGTGGCCGGCGAGAACACCCCAGCCGGGGTTGAGCTGGTCGCCGATCGCCTGCGCGACGCCGAGCACGATGCCGCCGGCGAGCGTGCCCCAGAGCGAGCCGAGGCCGCCGATGATGACCGCCTCGAAGGCGAAGATCAGCCGCACCGGGCCCGCCCCGGGGTCGAACGTCGTGCGGATGCCGAGGAAGATGCCGGCGATCGCCGCGGTCGCGAGCGAGATCGCCATCGCGATGCCGTACATCCGCCGGTTGTCGATGCCGACGAGCTGCGCCGCGCGCTGATCGTCGGCGGTCGCGCGCAGCGCCCGGCCGAAGCCGGTCAGCCGGATCAGCAGCTGGAGCCCGACGAGCAGCACGACGGCGGCGAGCAGCGTGATGAGCGGGAACCAGCCGATCGAGAGCTGGTTGGTGATCGTGATGCTGCTCGTCTCGATCGAGCCGGCGTCGAGCCCCTGCACGTTCGGCGAGAAGCCCTCGAGCAGCGAGTTCTGGATCACGATCGCCAGGCCGAACGTGGCGAGCAGCGGCGCGAGGCCGCTGTCGAGCGTGAAGTTCAGGACGGTCGTCTGCAGGACGAACCCGACGAGCGCCATCGCCGGCACGATCAGGAGAAATGCCACCCACGGGCCGACGCCGAAGTGGTCGGTCGCGAACACGGCGCCGTAGGCACCGAGGATCGCGAAGTCGCCGTGGGCGAGGTTGACCAGGCGCATCACCCCGAAGACGAGCGACAGCCCCGTGGCGAACAGCGCGTAGAGGCCGCCGACGAGAATCCCCTGGACGATCGCGTTGACCCAGACCATCAGTGCGCCACTCCGAAGTAGGCCTCGACGATCCGGTCTCGCCCGAGCTCGGCCGTCGGCCCCTCGAGCGAGACCCGCCCTTCGAGCAGGCAGTAGGCGCGGTCGGCGGTCGCCAGGGCGCGCGTGACGTCCTGCTCGACGAGAACGACGGTCATACCCTCGTCCGCGATCCGGCGGATCGAGGCGTAGATCGCGTCGATCACGACCGGGGCGAGGCCCAGCGACAGCTCGTCGAGCAGGACGACCCGCGGGTTCGCCATCAGCGCCCGCCCGATCGCGAGCGCCTGCTGCTCGCCACCGGAGAGGGCGCTCGCCGACCGGCCGCGAAGCGGCTCGAGCAGCGGGAACAGCTCGATGACACGCGCCACGTCCCAGGCTCCCTTCCGTCCCGAGCGCCGGCCGACGCGCAGGTTCTCCTCGACGGTCAGGCTCGGGAAGACCCGGCGTCCCTCCGGCACGAGCGAGATACCGAGCGCGGCCCGCCGGTGCGTGGGCAGGCGGCCGAGCCGGGCGCCGTCGAAGCGCACCTCGCCCGCCGCGGGGTGGATCAGACCCACCGCGGTCGCGAGCAGGGTCGACTTCCCGGCGCCGTTGGCGCCGATGATCGCCACGATCTCGCCCTCCGCGACGTCCACCGACACGCCGAAGAGCGCCTGGAAGTCGCCGTAGAAGCTGTCGACGGCGTCGAGGGAAAGCAGCACCTACAACTCCCGCCCCAGGTAGACGTCTCGGAGCACGGGGCTCGCCATCACCTCGGCCGGGTCGCCCTCGATCAGCGGGCGTCCCTGGGCGAGCGCGAGCAGGCGGTCGACCACCGACAGGAGCGCGTGGACGATGTGCTCGATCCAGATGATCGCCACCCCCTCCTCGCGCAACCCGAGCACGAGGGCGACGAGGACGGCGACCTCCGGGTCGGTGAGGCCGCCCGCGACCTCGTCGAGCAGCAGCACCCGCGGCTTCAGCACGATCGCCCGCGCCAGCTCGAGCCGCTTCCGCTCGAGCAGGGTCAGCGAGCCCGCGAGGGCGTTCGCCTTCGGCGCGAGGCCGACGCGCTCCAGGACGGGCAGGCAGTCGGCCTTCCCCTGGCGGAGGCTGCGGCCACGCCCGTAGGTGTGGGCGACGAGCACGTTCTCGTACACCGTCAGGCCGCCGAAGGGGCGCGGCACCTGAAACGTGCGGCCGATGCCGAGCCGGCAGCGCTCGTGGGTCGCGAGCCGCGTCACGTCACGGCCGTCGAACGCGATCGCCCCCGCGTCGGGCCGGATCGTCCCGCCGATCAGGTTGAGGACGGTGGTCTTGCCGGCGCCGTTCGGACCGACGATCCCGAGGGCCTCGCCGTCGGACAGGTGCAGGCTGACCTCCTGGACAGCCCGCACCGGCCCGAACGACTTGCTGACCCCGTGCAGCTCGAGCAGCGCCGCCAAGCGACTACGAGTACGTGATCGGCTGGAGCTTCCCCTGCTTCTTCAGGCCGGGCACGCGCTTGTTGCTGACGACGGTGAGCTCGTACTTGTACTTCGTGCCTTTCCGCCACTGCGCGCCGGCCAGCTTCGTCTTCGCGACGTTCGGCACCGGGCCGTGCGCCCAGTTGATGTTGCCGACGATCGTGTTCAGGTTCGTCGTCTTGATCGCGTCGACGATCGACTGCTTGTCGTCGATGTTCGTCGTGCGGTGAAGGACGTTCGCCGCCACCTCGAACAGCGCGTGGTCGAAGCCGATCGGCTGTGTCCACTGCTGGTGCGTCGAATGCTCGTAGGCGGCGGCGAGGGCGGCGGCCGACTGGCCGGTGAGCGACGACTTGTACGGGTGGAACGGGCTCCACCACAGCTCCGTGGAGAGACCGGCACCATGGCTGCCGAGCGCTTCGACCGCGGACGGGAACAGCAGCGCCTTGCCGACCGAGGCGATCTTCGGCTGGAAGCCCTGCTGCAGCGCCTGCGTCCAGAAGGTGGTGAAGTCCGGCGGGATCGGGACGCCGGTGACGATCTGCGCGCTCCCCGACTTGAACTTCGACAGCTGCGCCGAGAAGTTGTCGTTGCCGTCCGGGAAGCGGCCGGGATCGATGATCTTGTAGCCGGCCTTCAGGAGCGGCGGCGGGAAGCCGAGCTTCGGGTCGCCCCACGCGTTGCCGTCCGGGTCGTTCGGCCAGATCGCGCCGATCTCCTTGTTGGTCGGCAGCTGCGACCACATGTCGAGGAAGACGGCGATGATGTCCTCGAGCCCCCAGAAGAAGTGGTATGTCCACTTGAACCCCTTCGCCGGGTTGCCCTTGCGGCCGAAGAACCACGGCTGCCAGGGGGCGACCGTCGAGATGCAGGGGACGCCGTTGGCCTCGCAGGTGTCCGCGACCGGGTTCGTGATGTCGGGCGTGTCGCTGACGAGCATCAGGTCGACGTTGTCGTTCAGGATGAGGTTCTGGGCGACGGTCGCCGCGCGGTTCGAGTTCGACTGGGCGTCGGCCGTGATGATCTCGACCGGGAACGTGCTGCCGCCGACCTTGATCCCCTTCGCGAAGACGCCCTTCATCTGCGCGATGCTGAACGCGTCGGCGGCGCCGAACGGGGCCAGCGGGCCGGTGCGGGGCGTGACATAGCCGATCTTGATCGTGCGGCTCGACGCGAAGGCGCTCGACGTCGAGACGTACGGGGCGAGCCAGATCCCGGCGCCGGTCGCGCCGGCCAGCTTCAGGAACTTGCCGCGGTCGTACAACTGCTCAGGCACCTGCATCCCTCCTGTTCGATGTCGGGGTGTGGCCGGAAGCGGGCCTGAGACCCAGGATCCGCTCGACCACCTCGTTCAGTGCGGTCGTCGGGTCGTCGGCGAGCGCGTGCGAGCGCCAGGCGACGTGTGCGTCGGGGCGGACGAGCACGCAGCCGCTCTCGTCGATCTCGGAGAGCCGTGCCCAGTCGTCGTAGGTGTCGAGCACCGCCCGGCCGGGGCCGATCACGAACGCCGCGATCTCGACCCCGGTGGCGGCGGTGACCTCGGCTGCGGCCGCGACCCACGCATCGCCGCCGATGCCGGTGAAGAGCGAGAAGCGGCCCTTGCCGGCGAGGTCGAGGGTGCTCACCTTCCGCCCGGCCTGCTCGAGCCAGCAGTGCGGCAGCCGGGCGCCGGGGTAGGTGGTCGGGTGGTAGTGGAGCTCCGGGTCGCGCGCCGGGACCGGCTCGGGCGTGCCGTCGGGGACGACCGCCACCGAGCGGTAGAGCTGGCCCAACTCGACGCCGTGGGCGTTGAACTCGTAGTTCTTCAGCTCGATCGCCGCCCGCAGCTTCGCGCGCTGCTCGGCCGCCTCGGGCGTGTCCTCCTTGCGTGCCTCCATGTTCCGGCGCATCTGGGCCGGGTCGTTCGTGCCGAGCAGGCCGAGCGCCTCGAAGATCGGCCCGAACTCCT
>CAYXXE010000165.1:0-5281 GCA_964468985.1 uncultured Gaiellales bacterium
CATCGTCCCGAACTCGCCGCAGCCCGGGCAGCGGCCGAGCCAGCGGCCGGAGCTCGTCCCGCACTCGGTGCACGCATGTTGGACCGCCGCCACCTTCGCCATCGTGGCCACGGTAGAGATTCGACCCGACGGCAGTGCAACGTCCGCGTGCCGGCTTCGCAACGGTTGCCTCGCGATCACGCGTCTCGGTGGATCCAGGCTAAGTTCTCGGCGTGTCCCGGCCGAAGCTCAGATCGCAGCGCGAGGTCGTCGACCGCTGCGCCGCCCTGGCCCAGGAGGTGAGCGCAGCGGAGGAGACGGTCGCCGCGCGGCGGACGGCCGCCGACGAGCCCGCGCTCGTGTCGGCCGTGTGGCGCGGCGAGGCACTGGGGACGCTCCTGTGGGGCCTCGGGTCGATCGCGCTGCCGCCGTACGACACGCCATTCGCGACGGCCGACGTGCTCGCCGTCCCGACGGCCGGGGGCCACCTGCGCGACGGGGCCGAGGTCGCCCACGAGCTCGCGGTGGCGCGCCTCTGGCACTGGCGGGCGCGCACCGCCGCTCTGCACGGCGCCCGGGCGACCGCTCTGCCCGATGGGTACTCGAGCTTCGAGCAGCTGATCGGCGCGACGGCGATGCGCGGCTACGAGCGGGGCCTGATCGCGCAGCCGCTGCGTGGCGACTTCCGCGCGCTGGGCACGGCCTACCGGCAGCTCTCGCAGGCCCGGCTCGCCGAGCTGCACTCGATCGCCCATGAACGCCACCACGCGCTCGCCTGGCTCACCGGCACAGGCTCGGAGTGGGCCGAGGTTCTGCTGGAAACATGATAGAGGTTTCTCTATCATTCCCTCGATGAGCCGGATCGACCGCTATGCCGACCTGATCGTCGGCCTGGGCGTGAACGTCCAGCCCGGCCAGACGGTGTACATCGACGCCGCCGTCGAGCACGCCGACCTGGTGCGGGCCGTCGCGACGTCGGCCTATCGCGCCGGCGCGCGTTACGTGGACGCCCGCTACGTCGATCCCCACATCCGCAAGGCCTTCATCGACCTGGCGCCCGAAGCGTCGCTCGACCAGACACCCTCGTGGCTGCTCGAGCGGATCGAGTCGCTCGCCGACGGCGGCGCCCTGATCATGCTCTCGGGCGAGGCCGAGCCGGAGCTGCTCGCCGGCTCGGATCAGGCGCGGGTCGGCAAGGCCCGGCCGATCGCCGGCATCACCCGCCAGTTCGAGGCGCAGCGGGACCGCACCGTCGCCTGGACGATCGCCGCGTACCCGACCGCCGGCCAGGCCACCCTCATGTTCGGCGAGCCCGACGTGGAGCGACTGTGGGAGGCGATCGCGTACGCCGTCCGGCTCGACGAGCCCGACCCGGCGCAGGCCTGGCGCGAGCATCTCGACCGGCTCGGCGACCGGCGCGCGCAGCTCGAGGCGCTGGCACTCGACTCGGTCCGCTTCACGGGCCCCGGCACCGACCTGACGGTGGGCCTGCTCGACGAGGCGCGGTGGTCGGGCGGGGGCCTGACGACCGCGGGCGGGACATTCCACGTGCCCAACTTGCCCACCGAGGAGGTCTTCACCTGCCCGGACTGGCGGCGCACCGAGGGCGTCGTCCGCTCGACGCGCCCCCTCCCGCTCGGCGGGACGATCGTGCGCGACCTGGAGCTGACGTTCGTCGCCGGCGAGGTCGTGGCGGTCCAGGCCGAGACGGGGGCAGAGGCGGTTCGCTCCCAGCTCGAGGTCGACGAGTTCGCGGCGCGGCTCGGCGAGGTGGCGCTGGTCGATCGGGCCTCGCGGGTCGGGCAGACCGGGCTGACGTTCTACAACACGCTGTTCGACGAGAACGCCACCTGCCACATCGCGTACGGCGCCGGTGTCGGCTTCGACGACACGGGCCTCGGCGAGCTCGGCCCCGACGCCTTGCGCGAACACGGCATCAACGTCTCGGCGGCACACACGGACTTCATGATCGGCGGGCCACAGGTGGCGGTGGACGGGATCACGCGCGACGGCCGGGTCGTGCCGATCATCCGCGAGGACGAGTGGCAGCTGTCATAGCCGCTCCCGATCAACGCCTCGAGCGGTACGCCGCGCTGGCGGTGAACATCGGGGCAGCCGTCGTACCCGGCCAGCTCGTGTTCATCAACTCGGTGCTCGAGCACGCTCCCCTCGCACGCGCCCTGACCCGCGCGTCGTACGACGCCGGCGCGCGGTACGTCGACGTCCAGTACCTCGACCGGCACGCCCGGCGGGCGATGATCGAGCTCGGCCCCGACGCGGCGCTCGGCCACACCCCGGAGTGGCTCCTCGAGCGCTGGCAGGCGATGAGCGGCAACGCGGCGATCGCGACGACGGGCGACCCCGAGCCGACCCTGCTCGCCGATCTTCCCGGTGAGCGGGTGGGCCGCGCGCGGATGGCGTCGCTGGTCGAGGTCCAGCTCGCGCTGATGCACGAGGCGGCGCTCAACTGGACCGGCCTCGCGTTCCCGAACCCCGGCTGGGCCCGGCAGGTCTTCGGCGAGCCGGACGTCGAGCGGCTCTGGGAGGCCGTGGCCTTCTGCACGCGGCTCGACGAGGACGACCCCGTGCTCGCCTGGCGGCGCCACCTGGACCTCCTCGACCGGCGCGCCGCCTCGCTCAACGAGCACCGCTTCGACGCGATCCGCTATCGCGGCCCCGGCACCGACCTCACGGTCGGCCTCCTCGACCGCGCCCGCTGGCTGAGCGCCCGCTTCCGCACCGCCTCCGGCATCGAGTACGTCCCGAACATGCCCACCGAGGAGGTCTTCACGACACCGGACTGCCGCCGCGCCGACGGGGTCGTCAGCGCGACCCGTCCGCTCGCCCTGGGCGGGGACGTCGTCGAGGGGCTGCGGCTGACGATCGCGGGCGGCCGGATCGTGGGCGTGGAGGCCGAGCACGGCGCGGAGCTGGTGCGCGCGCAGCTCGCGACCGAAGAGCGCGCGCCCTTCCTGGGCGAGCTGGCGCTCGTCGACAACACCTCCCGCGTCGGCAAGACAGGGCTGACGTTCTACGACACGCTCTTCGACGAGAACGCGACCTGCCACATCGCGTACGGCCTCGGTGTCGTCGAGGCGCTCGACGGGCCGGTCGGCGACGGCGAGCCGGTCGAAGGCGTCAACATCTCGAACGTCCACACCGACTTCATGGTGGGCGGCCCGCAGGTGGAGATCGACGGGCTGACCCGCGACGGCCGCGCCGTCCCGATCCTCCGCGACGACGTCTGGCAACTTCGGTCATGACCACGCCCGAGCAGGCCGAGCACCTACAGCGGTACGCCGAGCTGGCGGTGCAGCTGGGCGCCAACGTCCAGCCCGGCCAGCTCGTGGAGGTGAGCGCCCGGTCGCTCGACAACGCCCCGCTCGCACGGGCGGTCGCGCGGGCCGCCTACGCGGCGGGCGCCCGCTACGTGGACGTCCGCTACCACGACGTCCACGTGCGCCGGGCGCTGATCGAGCGCGGGCCCGACGCTGCGCTGTCGTGGACGCCGCCATGGCTCCTCTCGCGCGAGCGGAAGCTGTCGGCGGAGGGCGCCGCGATCGTCGCGATCAACGGCGACGGCGACGCCGACATCCTGGCCGACCTGCCCGGCGAGCGCGTCGGCCGGGCCCGGATGCGGGAGCTCGCCGAGGAGTCGCGCGACAGCATGAACCGGCAGCGCAACAACTGGACGGTGATCGCCTGCCCGACGGCCGGCTGGGCAAACCGGATCTTCGGTGAGCCCGATCTCGACCGCCTCTGGGAGGCGATCCTCAGCTGCGTCCGCCTCGACGAGCCGGACCCCGTCGCGGCCTGGCGCCGCCACGCCGACCGGCTCGACCGCCGCGTCGAGGCGCTCGACGCTCTGCGGTTCGACCGCCTCCATTTCTCCGGGGGCGGCACCGACCTCACCGTCGGGCTCCTGCCGGAGTCACGCTGGCTCGGCGCCCGCTCCAAGCGTTTCGACGGCCTGGAGCACATCGCGAACATGCCGACGGAAGAGGTGTTCACGACGCCGGATGCGCGGCGGACGGAGGGCGTCGTCCGCGCGACGCGCCCGCTGCCGGTGGCCGGGCGCCTCGTTGAGGGCCTGGAGCTGCGCTTCGCAGCGGGCCGCATCGTCGACGTCCAGGCCGATGCGGGCGCCGACGTCGTGCGCGGGCAGCTGGCGAGCGACGAGCGGGCGTCGTACCTCGGCGAGATCGCGCTCGTCGACGGCACGTCACGCGTCGGCCGAACCGGCCTCACGTTTCTCGACGGCCTCCTGGACGAGAATGCCGCCTGCCACCTCGCCTACGGCGCCTGCTACACCGAGTGCCTCGAGGGGCGCGAGCTCGTCGAGGGAGCAAACGACTCGTTCGTCCATACGGACGTGATGATCGGCGGCCCCGACGTTGCGGTCGACGGCGTCACGGCGGAGGGCACGGTCGTGCCGCTCCTCCGTGACGACGTCTGGCAGCTACCGGAGTAGCGCCGAGCAGCGCTGCGTCGAGCTACGACTCGGCGACGAGCTCTTCGGGCGGCGCGTCGGGCGCGGACGCGACCCCGATCGCCTCCGGCGGCGCCGGCGGGACGACCGTGATGTCGACCTCCTCGTCGTCCTTGCGCGCGACCAGGATCTGCGAGCCCGGCTCGAGCTGGCGCCCGAGGACGAAGTCGGCGAGCGGATCCTCGATGAACCGCTGGATCGCGCGGCGGAGCGGGCGGGCGCCCATCGCGGGGTCGTAGCCTTTCTCCACCAGCAGGTCCTTGGCCTCGTCGGTCAACTCGATCGTCACCTCGTGCTCGGCCATCTGCACGCGCAGGCGGTTCAGCATCAGGTCGACGATCTGGAGGATCTCCGACTTCGCGAGCTTCGGGAAGACGATGATCTCGTCGATCCGGTTCAGGAGCTCCGGGCGGAACACCTTCTTCAGGTCGCCCATGACGCGCGTCTTCATGTCGTCGTAGGACAGCCCCTCTTCGCTGGAGAGCGTGAAGCCGAGCGACACGTTCTTCGAGATCGACGCGGAGCCGATGTTCGACGTCATGATCACGATCACGTTGCGGAAGTCGACCTTGCGGCCCTGCGAGTCGGTCAGCTTCCCGTCCTCGAGGATCTGGAGCAGGATGTTGAAGACGTCCGGGTGGGCCTTCTCGATCTCGTCGAAGAGGATCACCGAGTAGGGCTTGCGGCGGACGGCCTCTGTCAGCTGGCCGCCCTCGTCGTAGCCGACATAGCCGGGCGGGGAGCCGACGAGCCGGGAGACGGCGTGCTTCTCCATGTACTCCGACATGTCGATCTGGATCATCGCGTCGTCGT
>CAYXXE010000166.1:0-5272 GCA_964468985.1 uncultured Gaiellales bacterium
CTCGCGCTCGCGCTCGTGCTGTTCTACGGCCTGTTCACGCCGTTCTGGTTCGCGCTGCGGGCGGCCGCCTGGACGGCCGAGTTCCGGTCGCGCCGTCGCAAGCACGCTTCCCTGCCCGACGTTCCGGAAAACGCGGCACACTAGGAGCGGATGGCCACGACGAAGTACGTCTTCGACTTCGAGGAGCCTTGCGAGCAGGGTCGGGCGCTGCTCGGCGGGAAGGGCGCCGGCCTGGCGGAGATGACCCAGCTCGGGATTCGCGTCCCCGCCGGGTTCACGATCACGACCGACGCCTGCCGGGCTTTCATGCAGACCCACGAGCTGCCGGACGGGCTGGATGCCGAGGTCGACGAGCACATCGCGCGCATGGAGGCGAAGTCGGGCAAGCACTTCGGCTCGAGCGAGAATCCCCTGCTCGTCTCGGTGCGGTCGGGCGCGGCGATCTCGATGCCCGGGATGATGGACACGATCCTCAACCTGGGCCTCGACGACGCGGCGACCGAGGGCCTGGCGGCGCTGACGGGGAACACGCGGTTCGCGTACGACTCGTACCGGCGGCTGATCCAGATGTACGGCGAGGTGGTCGACGGGATCGACGGCCAGCGGTTCGAGGACGCGCTCGGCGCGCTCAAGGCCGAGCGCAAGGCGACGCTCGACACCGACCTCACCGCCGACGACCTGCGGGCGCTGGTCGACACGTTCAAGAAGATCTATGCCGACGGCACCGGCGCCGGCTTCCCGACCGAGGCGCGTGAGCAGCTGCTGCGCGCGGTCCGGGCCGTCTTCCACAGCTGGGAGAACCCGCGCGCCCACGTCTACCGGCGTGTCCACGAGATCCCCGAGGACATCGGGACAGCCGTGAACGTGGTGCAGATGGTGTTCGGCAACATGGGCGACCGCTCGGCGACCGGGGTCGCGTTCACCCGCGACCCGTCCACCGGTGAGAAGGGCGTCTACGGCGAGTTCCTGATGAACGCGCAGGGCGAGGACGTCGTCGCCGGCATCCGCACACCCGAGCCGCTGCAGGCGATGGAGGCGATCCTGCCGGCCGCGTTCACCGAGTTCGCCGGGACGATGGCCGAGCTCGAGCGCCACTACCGCGACATGCAGGACGTCGAGTTCACGGTCGAGGACGGCGAGCTCTTCCTGCTGCAGACGCGTGCGGCGAAGCGCACCGCGGTGGCCGGGCTGAAGGCTGCGGTCGAGATGGTCGGCGAAGGCCTGATCTCCCGCGAGGAGGCGATCGTCCGCATCGATCCCGGCTCGCTCGACCAGCTGTTGCATCCGCGGATCGACCCGCATGCCGTGCTCGACGTCGTCGCCACCGGCCTCAACGCGTCGCCGGGAGCCGCCAGCGGCGGCATCGTCTTCGAGGCCGACGACGCCGTCGAGCAGGCGAAGACGCACCCGGTGATCCTCGTCCGCTTCGAGACGACGCCGGACGACATCCACGGGATGATCGCCGCCGAGGGGATCCTCACCGTCCACGGCGGGATGACCTCGCACGCCGCGGTCGTGGCGCGAGGCATGGGCAAGCCGTGCGTGGCCGGGTGCGGAGGCGTCGTCATCGACGCCGAGGCGAAGACGATGCGCGTCGCCGGCCGGCTCCTGGGCGAGGGCGACGTGATCACGATCGACGGTGGCACGGGCCGGGTGTTCGTCGGCGAGGTGCCGCTGGTCGCGGCGAAGCTGAACGAGGACTTCGAGACGATCCTGGGCTGGGCCGATGACGTGCGGCGGCTGCAGGTGTGGGCGAACGGCGACACGCCCGAGGATGCGATCCGGGCGCGGGGCTTCGGCGCGCAGGGGATCGGCCTCTGCCGGACCGAGCACATGTTCTTCGGCAACGATCGCCTGCCGGTCGTGCAGGAGATGATCCTGGCCGACAGTGAGGTCGGGAGGCGATCAGCGCTGGACAGGCTGCTGCCGTTCCAGCAGGCCGACTTCGAGGGGATCTTCGAGGCGATGGCCGGCCTGCCGGTGACGATCCGGCTGCTCGACCCGCCCCTGCACGAGTTCCTGCCCGACGAGGCCGACGCGGTCGACGAGCAGATGCGGGCCCGGATCCGCTCGCTGCGCGAGTCGAACCCGATGCTCGGGACGCGCGGCTGCCGCCTCGGGATCATGTTCCCCGAGATCTACGAGATGCAGATCCGGGCGATCGCGCGGGCGGCGCGGGCGGTCGAGGAGCGCACGGGGGCCGTGCCGCTCGTCGAGATCATGCATCCGCTGGTCGCGTTCCGCGAGGAGCTGCGTCGGCTCCGGGCGCTCACCGAGACGGTGTGGGCCGAGGAGGCGCCGGGCATCGAGCACCACATCGGCACCATGATCGAGGTGCCGCGTGCGTGCGTGCGCGCCGACGAGATCGCCGAAGAGGCGGACTTCTTCTCGTTCGGGACGAACGACCTCACCCAGACGACACTCGCGTTCTCGCGCGACGATGCGGAGGGGAAGTTCCTGACGCGGTATCTCGAGGACGGGGTGCTCGAGCGCAACCCGTTCGAGGTGATCGACACCGAGGGCGTCGGCGAGCTGATGCGGATCGCGGTCGAGCGCGGCCGTTCGACCAAGCCGGATCTGAAGATCGGGATCTGCGGCGAGCACGGCGGGGAGCCCCACTCGATCGCGTTCTGCGAAGGGCTCTCACTCGACTACGTCAGCTGCTCCCCGTTTCGCGTGCCGCTCGCCCGGCTCGCTGCCGCGCAGGCGACCATCGCGCGGTCCGGCTCGGCCCGGTACGCCGCCGCCGGCGGCTGACCGTCAACGCGAAGCGGGCGGGATGCCGCGGAGGGTCTCGACGAACGCGTCGATCTCCTCGCGGGTGAACGCGGCGTACCGTCGCCTGGCTCCGGGCGGGTCGTCGACGAGCCCCGTGCCGGGGCGCCAGACGCGTGCGGGGCGGATCGGACGCGGCTGGAACCCGCCGCCGCAGTTCGGGCAGACGTCGTGAAGGATCTCGTCGACGCAGGCTGCGCAGAAGGTGCACTCGTAGGTGCAGATGCGCGCCTCGGACGACTCCGGCGGGAGATCCCGGTCGCAGAGCTCGCAGTTCGGCCGCAGCTCGAGCATCCGCGGGCCTCGCTAGTCGGCCCACCAGCCGGGCACGGTCTCGGCGTCGCGCGGGTCGTCGCCGGCCCCGAACGCGAGGTACTCGACGCCGGCGGGCCCCGCCTCGACGGCTCGCATCGCGCCCTTGTCGAGGCGGATCGCGTCGCCCTCGCAGAGGTCGACGATCTCGTCGTCGACCTTGATCCGCGCCGAGCCGCGCACGACCACGTAGACCTCTTCCTGAGCCGCATGCCGGTGGCCGAACGGGATCCGGAAGCCCGGCTCGAGGGTCAGCAGGCTGAGGCCGAACGACTCGCCGCCGAGGTCGCGCCGCGCGAAGCGGGCTTCGAGCCCGGCCGGCATGCCGAAGGCAGGAGCCTGGTTCGTCACCTCGCCGCGGAGGTTCTTCTTCGTGTACCTGCTCATCGTCTCCCGAAGCGTAGTATCGCGCCGAATCGACAACGACGGTCGGGAGGTGGGCGATGGCGGAAGGTCTGATTCTCGAGTTCGACGGCGTGACTCGCGCCGAGTACGACGCGGTGAACGCGAGCCTGGGTATCGACCAGGAGGCGGGCACGGGCGAATGGCCCGACGGCCTGCTGTTCCACGCGGGCGGCGGGAAGCCCGGTGGCTGGGTCGTGTTCGAGGTCTGGGAGTCGAAGGCCGCCCAGGAGGCGTTCATGCACGGGCGGCTGGGAGCGTCCCTCCAGGCGGGTGGCATCACCGCGCCGCCGTCCCGGGTCGAGTGGCTCGACCTGGCTGCCTACAACAGCTTCGTCGCCTGATCGCGGTCGAAGGCCCGCGCGCGAGCCGGCAGCTCTGTCTACCGGTAGCCGCGGGCCTTCGACCAGGCCAGGGCGACGCTCACGGCGATGACGCCGATCCCGGCGGCGACGCTCATCGCCGCCGACCGGCGGTACTGCAGCAGCAGCGACATCATCAGCAGGCCGCCGATGAGTCCGCCGACGTGGCCGCCCACCGAGATGAAGCTCGAGAGCGCGAACGTGAAGATGAGGTTCAGGACGATGAGGCCGCCGATCTGGCCGCCGGTCGCGATGTGGCCGCGCCGTTCGAGCACGAACAGCGCCCCGAGGATCCCGAAGATCGCGCCCGACGCGCCCAGTGTCACCTGGCCGGGGCTCCAGAAGATCGCGCCCGCCGAGCCGGCGATGCCCGAGGCGAGGTAGAGCAGGCCGAAGCGCCAGCGGCCGATCGCCTGCTCGAGGAAGGTGCCGGCGAAGAACAGCGAGTACATGTTGATGCCGAGGTGCAGCGGGCCGTAGTGCAGGAACGCCGCGGTCAGCAGCCGCCACCACTCGCCGTGCGCGACCCCGACGAGCGTGTAGCCGGCAGGTGCGACGGCATGGGCGCCGCCCGGCAGGACGTTCCCCTGCGAGATGATCCCGTTCAGCACGAGCGCGCCGTGGCTGAAGATCCAGTTGCCCGTGCCGTCGACCGTCCCGCCGAGCGCGAGCTCGACGAGGTAGACGGCCACGTTGATCGCGATCAGGGCCATCGTGACGGCGTTCACGCGGCTGGCGCCGACACCTGTGACGGCGCGTTGCGCCGGGCGGACGACCTTCTGCACCCCTTGCGGCTTGCCGGAGTGCTCCGGGCAGCGCAGCCCGACGGGCGCGGGGGTCATGCACTCGTAGCAGATGGGCCGATCGCACTCCGAGCACGAGAGCCCCGTCTCCCGGTCGGGATGGCGGTAGCAGTACCTGGGCGCGCCGGTGGCTGACATGCGGCGACTAGCGTATCGGTGTGCACATTCATGTCGCCTTCACCCCGGCCGAGGAAGCGGCAGCCCACGTCGGGATCGTCGTCGACGTCGTGCGGGCGACCTCGTCGATCGCGCAGGCGCTCGCCTCGGGCTACGAGCGCGTCCTCTGCTGCGCCGAGATCGACGAGGCCCGCGCACTCAGATCGGAGCTCGGAGACGAGGCGGTCGTGGGCGGTGAGCGGAACGCGGTCGTCGTCGACGGCTTCGACGTCGGAGCGTCGCCGCGGGAGTTCGCTGCCCCGCCGAAGGCCCGCACGCTGATCCTGACCACCACCAACGGCACCCGTTCGATCCTGAGCGCGGCCTCCCGCTGCGACGTGGTGCTGCTCGGGTCGCTCCTGAACCTCGGCGCCGTCGCCGCTGCCGCGACCGCCGCCGGCGGCGACGTGGCGATCGTCTGCTCCGGCTTCAAGGGCGCGTTCGCGCTCGACGACGCCTACT
>CAYXXE010000167.1:0-5246 GCA_964468985.1 uncultured Gaiellales bacterium
TCGCCGTGCACGAACGACAGGCGCGGGTGACTCATCACGTCGGCGAGGTTCTCGAGGTTGCCCGCGTACGTGAGAGCGTCGATACAGACGACGTCGTGCGTGGTCGCCGTGAGCAGGTGGCGAATCAGATTCGACGAGATGAAGCCGGCACCGCCGGTCACCAGAACACGCTTGCCTGCCACTAGAGCTCCTTGTCGATCGTGTACAGGGGCCGACCCTCGAGGTCCCGTTGGATCCGCGCAAGATACTCGCCGATCAACGCCAGCACGAACCCTTGCACACCGAGGACGAGCACGATCCCCGCACCGGCGAACAGCGGCCCGGGGAAGTTCGCCTGGGCGATCCAGAACGCGACGCCGTAGATGCCGAGCCCGACGGCGGCGACGGAGCAGACGACGCCCAGCGTGACCCCGATCCATTGCACCGGTTGCGGCCAGAAGCCGGCGACCACGTGGAGGGCGAGCCGGACGAGGCGAAACGGCGAGTAGCGCGAGCCCGACTGCGCGGCGGCGTGGGCGACGTCGACCTCCTCGACCGAGACACCGGTCTGCACGACGAGCGCCTTCGTGAACTTCTGGCGGCCGATCGTGCCCATCAGCGGCTCGATCGCCTCGCGCCGGTAGCCGTTGAAGGCGCAGCCGAAATCGGCGATCGGCACGCCGGTGAAGCGGCGCAGCAGGCCGTTGACGACCCGTGAGGGCAGCGTGCGGCCCGCCGAGTCGCGCCGGACGACGCGGCGGCCGGAGGCGACGTCGGCGCGCTCGAGGGCGGCGAGCAGCTTCGGGATGTCCTCCGGCTCGTTCTGGAGGTCGCCGTCCATCGTCACGATCCTGTCGCCCAGCGCGCGCGCGAGCCCGGCGTGCATCGCTGGATGCTGGCCGAAGTTCCGCTTGAAGCGGACCGCCCGCCAGCGCGGGTCGAGCGCGTGCAGGGCCTCCAGGCGGCCCCAGGTCCCGTCGGTCGAGCCGTCGTCGACCACGATCGCCTCCCAGTCGATGCCGTCGAGCGACACCGCCATCCGGCGGTGCAGCTCGTCGACCGCACCCTCCTCGTTCAGCACGGTGACGACGATCGAGACGTCGGGTGAGTCCACTTACAGCACCCTAACCCGTGCCTTCTAGAGTCGGGGGCTGTGTCGGAGTTCTGGTCGGAGGGCGACGTCGTCGTTCGGCGCGAGGTGCTGAACGACGGGCGCGCCTGGCTCGCGGTGCCGGTGATCGTCGTCCGCGACGACGCGGAGTTGCTCGCGACCTTCATCGCCGAGGGCGCACCGCTGTCGTTCCCCGAGGGGCCCTGGCCGACAGTCGACGGCAGGCATCCCTGGCACGGCAAGGAGCGCTGGCACGGGCACGGCGTCCTGATGCTGCAGCGGCCGGGCGAGGCGCACGCGGTGTGGGTGTTCTGGCGCGGCCCGCAGAGAGCGTTCGCCGGCTGGTACATCAACATCCAGGAGCCCTTCCGCCGCAACGCCGGGGGCTACGACACGCAGGACCTGGAGCTCGACCTCTGGGTCCCCGGCAACCGCCCCTGGGAGTGGAAGGACGAGGAGCTGCTCGACCAGCGCGTGCGGGAGGGCCGCTTCACCGCGACCCAGGTGCGCGAGATCAGGGCCGAAGGCGCGCGGATCGCCCACTCCCTCGATGCCGGGACGCGGTGGTGGGACGACGGGTGGGCGTCCTGGACGCCCGACCCGTCGTGGCCCACGCCGACGTTTCCCGGCGCCCGCTAGGCGAGATCGAGCGCGGGCACCGCGTCGGCCGTCTCGCGCCGGGCCGGCCGCTTGATCGCGAACGCCGCCAACGACCCGAGCCCGACGACCACGGCGCCGACCCAGACCGCCGGCGTCATGCCGTGCACGAACGTCTCACCGGTGCGGTAGCCGCCGTAGTGGGCGAAGATCGAGGCGAGGACTGCGACGCCGAGCACGCCGCCGAGCTCGCGCACGGCGTTGTTGGCGCCCGAGGCCTGCCCCTCCTCCTCGGGGCGGACGGCCGAGAGGACGACGTTCGCGATCGGCGCGAAGAACATGCCCATGCCGACGCCGGAGATGGCGAACGGGGCCACCAGATCGATGTACGGCAGGGTCGGGGTCGAGACCGCGGCGAGCCAGCCGAGGCCGATCGCCTGGAGGGCCAGGCCCGCCCCGATGATGCGGTGTGCCGGGATCTTGTCGGACAGCGCCCCCGCGATCGGTGCGACGACCATCGGCATCGCCGTCCACGGCAGGATCCGGAGGCCCGAGCCGAAGGGCGAGTAGCCCTGGACGGTCTGGAAGAACTGGGCGAGCAGGAAGATCGACCCGAACATGCCGAAGCTCATCAGCAGCGAGGCGACGCTGGCGAGCGCGAAGGAGCGGCCGCGGAAGAAGCGCATCGGCAGCATCGGGTGTGGCGCCCGCAGCTCCCAGGCCACGAACGCCGCCAGCACGATCCCACCTGCGATCAGCGCGGTGAGGATCTCGGCCGACGACCAGCCGAGCGAGTTGCCGCGGACGAGCCCCCAGACGATCCCGAAGAGGCCCGCGCTCGCGAGTCCGACTCCCGGCAGGTCGACGCTCTTCGCCGGGCCGTGCGACTCGTCCAGGCGCAGGAGCGCGAGCGGGATCAGCACGAGCCCGATCGGCACGTTCAACCAGAAGACCCAGTGCCACGAGATGCCGTCGACGACCGCGCCCCCGACGACCGGGCCGAAGGCGACGGCGAGGCCCGAGATGCCGCCCCACGCGCCGAGCGCGAGCCCGCGGCGCTCGGGCGGGACGGCGGCCGAGAGGATGGTGAGCGTCAGCGGCAGCACGATCGCCCCGCCGAGGCCCTGCACGGCCCGCGCCGCGTCGAGCATCCCGATCGAGGTGGAGAGGGCGGCCGCGGCGGAGGCGAGCGTGAAGATGCCGAGGCCGAGCGCGAACATCCGGCGCCGCCCGAAGCGGTCGCCGAGCGCCGCACCGGTGAGCAGCAGCACCGCAAAGGTGAGCGTGTAGGCGTTGACCGTCCACTCGAGGCCCGAGAGGCCGGCATGGAGGTCGCGGCGGATCACGGGGATCGCCGTGGTGACGACGAGGTTGTCGAGCGTGACCATGAAGAGCGCGATCGACGAGATCGCGAACGTCCACCAGATACCTTGTTTGTGATTCATCACTTACCCTCCGGAGCAAGGAAGAGAACGGGGAACGGAAGAACCGGTCAGTCGGATTTGCAGCCGGCGATGAGGCGCTGGGCCCACGGCTCGGCCGGGTTGTCGAGATGCATCGAGGAGAGGACGTTCATGAGCATGCCGGTGGCGAAGAAGCGGGAGATCTCGACCGGCGGCAGGCCGCTGACGCGCTCGACGTAGGCGACCAGGTCGCCGTAGCCGTCGCGGACGACCGAGCGGAGCTCGGGATCGCCGCAGGCGGCGTACGCCTGCATCTGGGCGCGCAGATAGGCGCCGTCGCCGTCGAGCAGCGCCGCGTAGGCGTCGCCGATCGCCTGCAGCGCGGCCTCGCCGCGCTTGCCCTCGGCCGCCGTCTGGAACACCGCGAGCGTCTGGCGGAAGCACCGCGCGACGACCGCGGCGAAGAGCTCCTTCTTCGTGCCGAAGAGCCGGAAGACGTACGGCTGCGAGATACCGGCGCGGCGGGCGATCTCGTCGGTCGAGGCGCCGTGCAGGCCCTGCTCGGCGAAGACCCCGAGCGCCGCCGTGAGGATCTCCTCGCGGCGGTCGTCCTTCGTCTTGCGCTCGTGGGTCACGACGACCATTGGCGCAGGTTAGTGGTTACTCACTATCTTGTCAAATCAGGAGTCGACCGAGCGCTGCGGCGACCCGGTCGAGGTCGCGGTCCGTCAGCCTGGTGTGGAACGGCAGCGCCAGCGCCCGCTCGAAGACGCGCGCCGCACCGGGGAACGGCCCCTGGTCGGCGTACGCGCCGAGCGACTGCAGCGCGTAGGTGCCGATCTGCGCCTCGATCCCCTCCGCGCGCAGCGTCGCCAGCACGCGGTCGCGGTCGTCGACCTGCAGCACGTAGGCCTGCCAGCCGTGCACGTCGCCCTCGTCGGCCGCGGGGACGAGCACCGGCAGCTCCCGGAGCCGCTCGGTGTAGCCGGCCGCGATGCGCGTCCGGGCGGCGAGCAGCTCGTCGAGGCGCTCGAGCTGGGGGATGCCGACGGCGCAGAGGAGGTCGGAGAGCCGGTAGTTGAAGCCGGGAACCGGCAGGTCGGGCGGCACGAGCGACTTCCAGCCGTGGTTCGCCAGCTGCCGCACGGCGGCGGCGAGCGCCGGGTCGTCGGTCGTCACCGCGCCGCCCTCGCCGGTCGTGACGGTCTTGCGCGGATGGAAGCTCAGGCACCCGGCGGCCCCGAAGCCGCCGCAGAGGCGGCCGCGACGGCGGGCGCCGAGCGCGCCGGCGGCATCCTCGATCACGACCAGCTCCGCCGGCAGCTCCTCGTAGCGGGCGGGCCGGCCGAAGAGGTCGACGACCATCACCGCCCTCGTCCGTGGGCCGACGGCAACCAGGGCCGGGTCGATGTTCATCGTCTCCGGGTCGACGTCGACGAGCACCGGCCGCAGGCCGGCCAGCGCGAGGACGTTCGCCGTGGCGGGGAAGGTGTAGGCGGGCACGAGCACCTCGTCGCCCGCCGCGAGCCGGCCCTCCTGCAGCAGCGCGAGCACGGCGAGATGCAGGGCCGCAGTTCCCGAGGAGACGGCGACCGCATGCGCGGTGCCGCACGCCTCGGCGATCAGAGCCTCGAACCGCCCGACGCGCGGGCCCATCGTCAGCATCCCGTCCGCGAGCACCGCCTCGACCGCGGCCAGCTCGGCGGCGCCGACGTCGGGGCGGCCTAGACGGATGCGGTCAGGTTCTCTCGATACCACGCGAGCGTCTTCAGCAGGCCGTCGTCGAGCTCCACCCGAGGCTCCCAGCCGAGCAGCTCCCGGGCCTTCTCGACGTTCGGGATGCGCAGCTCGACGTCGGCGTAGTGCAGCGGCTGGAACACGATCTCGCCCGGGCAGCCGGTGAGCCGCTTGATGCGCTGGGCGAGGTCGTAGATCGTCACCGAGGAGCGGGGGTTGCCGATGTTGAACGCCTGCCCGACGGCTTCCGGGCGCTCGAGGCACGCGAGCACGCCCGCGACCATGTCGGTGACGTAGCACCAGGCGCGGATCTGCGAGCCGTCGCCGTGGATCGTCAGGTCGGAGCCCGCGAGCGCCGCCTCGCAGAAGGCGCGGATCGCCCCGCCGCCGATCTGGCCCGGCCCGAAGACGTTGAACGG
>CAYXXE010000168.1:0-5227 GCA_964468985.1 uncultured Gaiellales bacterium
TCGATCGAGTGCATTCATTCTTACTCGTTCATTCACATGACTCAGCCGGCTTCGCCGCCTGCAGCGCCAGATCCGAGATGCTGAACCCTCGGCGACGCTTGCCCAGGTAGTCGGCGGTGAGCCGCCGCCCTTCCTCGTCGAGCGCGCGGCCCATCGCACCGACCCAGAAGTTCTGACCGTCGATCCGTCGCCAGGCCGTCTGCGACCTGTGACAGACCATGCAGAGCACGAGCGTGACTTCGAAGCCGGCCGCGTTGCCTCTCCCGACACAGATCGGCTCCCGACCGCAGCAACTCGGCCGTCGCGGCGGCGAAGGCACCATCGGTACGTCGTCCATCGAGTCTCCTCTCACCTTCTCCGTTGCCCTCGGCCGAGGGCCGCATCGTCGGGGCACCGTGCGGAGACGCCGGTTGCCGGAGCGGATCGCTCACTCGTGATGCAGAACGGATTGTGCCAGCGGCTGATCGCCGCCGCTCGCAAAGCGTGGTTCAGTTCAACGTCGGCGCCTCCGATGGCCGGGCCCGAAGCAGCTTCGGGTTGAGCCACGGATCGCGCCGGCTGCGGGCTGCAAGCTCGCCCGCGAGCCGCTGCACGATCGCGCGCGCGACGGCGGTGCGCGCGCCCTTCAGCTCGAGCTCTTCCAGCGCCCGTTGCGCGTCGGTCACGCCGGCGGCGACCGCCCGGCGCACCGCGGCGAGTGCCTGGACGTCGAGCCCGTCGGACCAGAGGTCGGGCGTCATCCGGAGGACCCAGCTCCTGACCTCGCGCTCGTCCCCGCGATCGAGCGCGAACGAGACGAACGAGAGGCACGCGTGGCAGATGCCGTCGTCGAGGTCGAGCTCGAGCCGGGCGGCGAGCACGTCCGCGCGAGCCTTCGAGAGCCCCCGCGCTCTCACCTCTCACTGACCTCGGCGGCAAGCTGCATCTCTCGATGAAAGCACGGCGCGCGTCACGTGTCCGTGACGTCTTCGTGCCGAAATCTCGTCAGGCCACGCGGTCGAGACCGTCCGCGTCCGGTCTCAGCACGTAGCCGCGACCGCGCACCGTCACGAGCCGGCGAACGGCGCTCGGATCCACCTCGAGCTTCCGTCGGAGGCTCGAGACGTGCACCTCGCAGGTGTGCTCGTCGCCGGTGTGGGTGCTCGACCACAGCCGCTCCATGATCTGCCGCTTCGAGAAGACGACACCGGGCCGGCTCGCGAGCAGGCTCAGGACCCTGAACTCGGACGGCGTCAGCACAACGGCCCGGCCGCCCACCGCCACCCGGTCGTGGACGAGGTCGATGCTGATCTCGCCCACGTTGCGCACCGCCTGCGCCGGGGCCTGGTCGAGCTCCCGCCGGCGCAAGAGCGCACGCACCCGCCCGACCAGCTCGGCTGCCGAGAACGGCTTCATCAGGTAGTCGTCCGCGCCGGCCTCGAGGCCCTCGAGCAGGTCGCGCTCGGTATCTCGGGCGGTGAGCATGATGATCGGCACCGCGCTCGCGGCCCGGATCTGTCTGCACGCGTCCGTCCCGGAGAGCCGGGGCAGCATCAGGTCGAGCACCACCAGGTCGACCGCGTCCGACACGGCGGCCACGGCATCGACGCCGTTCGTCGCGACGTCGACCTCGAACTGCTCGCGTTCGAACGCGTACTGGAGGCCCCGTACGATCGACGGCTCGTCGTCGACGATCAGGATCCGCGGGCTCACGCGGCTTCTTCCCACATCAGATCGGCCGGGAGCCTGATCCGGACGGTCGTGCCCTGCCCCGGTGTCGAGTCGAGGCGCAACTCGCCGCCGAGCACGCGCACGGCCTCGCGCGCGATCGTCAGCCCGAGCCCGAATCCGTCATCGCGGCTACCGGCGCGGTAGAAGCGCTCGAAGATCCGCTGCTGCTCGGCCGCCGGGATCCCGGAGCCGGTGTCGACGACCTCGATCAGCGTCTCGTCGCGGCCGCCGGAGGCCCGGAGCGTGATCGAGCCGCCGGCGGTGTGTTGGGCAGCGTTCGCGAGCACGTTCGCCAGCGCCTGCTCGAGCAGATCGGAGTTGGCGACGAGGGTCAGGTCGTGGGGGCAGTCGACGATCACCTCGACCCCGGGGGCGGCCGGCGCCTGCTCGGACAGATCCGCGAAGAGCTCCCGGAGCCGCACGATCGAGCGCGCATCGGCCGCCTGCTCGCGCCGCTCGGCGCGCGCGAGGACGAGCAGCGCGCGCGTGAGCCGGGTCAGACGCGCCGACTCCCGCTCGATCACCGCCAGGAACTCGTCGCGGGCGCCGGTGTCCTCCTTGGCACCCGTCTGGAGCAGCTCGATCGCCGTCACGATCGCGGCCAGAGGCGTCCGGAGCTCGTGGGCGGCGTTGGTCGAGAACTCGCGCTGGGAGCGCTCGTCCCGGTCGCGCTGCGTCTCGTCCGTGACGACGACGATCGCCGCATCGGCGTCGGCGGCGGGCGGAATGCCGGAGATCGTCAACGTCCGGCCTTCCGCGAGCGTCGTCGTCAGCTGCACCGGCGCCCGCGACGCGTGCAGATCCGAGGCGACCCGGGCCAGCAGCGCGACCCCGTCGTCGTCGCCGCCGCCGCCGTCGACGTCGAGGCGCTGACCGGCGGCGACGAACTCGCGACCCCGGTCGTTCGCGAACTCGACCATGCCGTCACGGTCGACCAGGATGACGGCATCCGTGAGGCGCCCGAGCAGCCGCTCGAGCCGGCTTCGCTCCTCGTCGAGCGTTCCGAACAGCGCGGCGAGCTGGCGTCGCATCCCGTCGATCGACCGCGACAGGCTGCCCACCTCGTCGGGGAACCGGTCGACACGGCGGCCGGAGAAGTCGCCGAGGCCGATCGCACGGGCGTCCGCCGCGATCCCGCCGAGCCGACGGCCGATCAGGGTCGCGATCAGGAGGCCTGCCGCCGCCGCGAGCGCGAACGCGATCAGCGCCGAGCGGGGCCCCTCGTTGCGGACGATGCCGAGCTGGGCCGCGAGCTCCGGCTTCAGCGAATAGCTGACGATCACGCGGCCCGCGCCGCTATGGATCCGCACCGCGACCGTGAACGACGCCCCGTCCTGCGAGCCCTCGATGAAGCGGTGATGGCCGAGCGCGGCCCGCAGGGCGGCCGCACCATGCGGGATGACGGGAAGCGTCGCCCCGTTCGAGCTTCGCCCCGAGAGGAGCCGACCCTGCTGGTCGAAGACGAAGAACGCCGTGCGGTCGGCGAGCGCGAGTCGCTCGGTCTGCGCGCGAACGGCCGCGCGCGTCCGGTCGAACTTGAGCGCCTCGGCGGCCGACACGGTACTCCCGACGGCCAGGTCGGCCGCGTGCGCGCGCAGCGCCGCCTCCGAACGGGTGTTCATCACCTCGACGACGGCGGCGGCCGTCAGCGCCGCGACGGCTGCGAACGCCGCGGCCAGCCACCAGCGCATGCTGATCCTGCGGGGGACGCGCACGTCTCGTATGTTCGCGATGGGGTCGGCGGGCCTCTGCATCCTCGTCCCTTGTTCGCCGCCCGAGGCGCGTTTTCCGCGGCTTCAAGATTTCTTGAGACTCGGCCGCGGCACGAAGGAGCGACTGCCCTGCACCGGGAATGCGTCGGCGCGGGCCGCAGGAGGCGGCTCCGCCCGAACGCCAGGAGCCCACGATGAAGAACATCATCCGCGACCACACCCTCAGGCTCGCCGTCGAGCTGAGATCTCTGACCGCGCGGAACGAAGGTCAGTCGCTGATCGAGTACGCGCTCATCGTCTCGCTGATCGCGATCGTCGCGATCGGCGCACTCTCGCTCGCGGGAACGAACGTCAAGACGATCCTGACCAGGATCGCCGGCGACGTCTGAGCTACTGCCGCGCCGTCCTGACGAACTCGAGGCGGGAGCCGAACGCCCCGACGACGCAGAGCCGCCCGGCACAGTCGTGCGCGCTCGTGAGGTTGAACGAGCACGAGACCGTGCGGCCGGAGCACGAGCCGCTCCAGCGGACGAACGCCCACCCGGGAGCCGGATGCGCGACCAGCCGGACGAGCGCGTCCTTCGGGAAGAACGCGCGGCAGACGCTGGGGCAGTGAAGCCCGGGCGGCACGCTCGTCGCCGTCCCGCGCCCCTCGATCGCGACGAACGCCGCCCGCTTCGCCACCGACCCCGCCGCACCGTGGACACCACCGGCGACCACGAGCGCCGACCCGGCCAGGAGCAGCAGCCACCTCACGTGCGGTAGACCACCTCCTCGCGCCGGTGAGACCCGGCCGAGCGGAGGATCGCGTCGCAGACCTCGGCGGCGCGGTAGCCGTCCTCGAAGGTGGCGCCGTGCGGTGCGACGTCGCCGCCGGTCGCGATCGCGTCGAGGAGGTGGTAGAGCTCGTGCACGAAGGTGTGCTCCCACCCGATGATGTGCCCGTGCGGCCACCACCAGCGCCAGAACGGGTGGTCGGCCTCGGTGACGAGGATGGTGCGGAACCCCTTGGTCCCCTCGCTCACCTGCAGCTCGTTGAGCCGTTCGAGGTCGAACGCGATCGATCCGTTCGAGCCGTTGATCTCCCAGCTGAACGCGTTCTTGCGACCCGGCGCGAACCGGCTCGCCTCGATCGTGCCGACGGCACCGGCCTGGAACTCGGCGACGGCCTCGAACGCGTCGTCGACCTCGCGACCGGGCATGAACGTGCGGGTCGCCGCCGAGACGGCCGTGATCTCGCCGACGAGGTAGCGGGCCAGGTCGATCACATGGGCGCCGAGATCGCCGAGCGCGCCCGACCCGGCCGCGTCCCGGTCGAACCGCCAGGCCTGGTCGGTCGTCGACCCCCACTCCTGCAGGTAGCGGCCACGGAAGTGGTAGATCTCGCCGATCTCGCCGGCCTCGATCAGCTGCCGCGCCAGGCGCACGGCCGGCACGAACCGGTAGTTGAACGCCGCCATGTGCTTCACCCCGGCCGCTGCCACCCGCTGCCAGATCTCGTGACTCTCGGCCGCGGTCCGGCCGAGCGGCTTCTCGCAGAACACGTGCTTGCCGGCCTCGGCAGCCGCGACGGTGGGCTCGGCGTGCAGGTTGTTCGGGCCCGAGTTGTCGAACAGCCCGATCTCCGGGTCGCCGACCAGATCCTGCCAGTCCGTCACCCACCGCTCGAACCCGTAGCGGCCGGCGGCCTCGGCGACGGCGGCCTCGTTACGGCCGGCGATCGCGACGAGCCGCGGCCGCAGCGGCGGCGGCCACGCCATGTACGGCAGCGTCTTGTAGGCGTTCGCGTGCGCCTTGCCCATGAA
>CAYXXE010000169.1:0-5206 GCA_964468985.1 uncultured Gaiellales bacterium
AGCGCTACCCGCGGTCGAAGTTCCTCGAGCTCTCGACGCTCGGCCTCGGCGGCGTCATCGGCGGCCTCGTCTCGGTGCCCGCCTTCGGGTTCATGATCGCGCCGGCCTTCCTCAAGCAGGGCTTCAAGGATCACGATGTCGGGCCGCTCTCGGACTTCCCCGAGGGCAAGTACGTCGTCACCACCTTCACCTCCGACGAGGCGCAGGGGACCGTCTCGCGCCGCACCGCGTTCATCCGGTACAACGGCCAGCTGAACGGCCAGCCCAGCTTCACGATCATCTCGAACCACTGCGCGCACCTCGGCTGCCCGGTGCAGCCGAACGGGCCGCTCGACCAGGCGCACGAGTCGCAGTACCACGACGTGACGCTGATCCCGACGATCTCGATCGCCGGCTTCGGCTGCCCCTGCCACGGCGGCCAGTACGACACCGAGGGCAATCGCACCGCCGGCCCGCCCGTGCGCGCGCTCGATCGCTACTCCTTCTCGATCCGCGACGGCCACCTGTTCCTCGGCTCGCCGTTCTCGGTCTCGCTGGTCGAGGGCGCGGGCGCCACCGCCAAGATCCACGAGCACACCTTCGCCTTCCCCGGTGAGCACGTGAACGGCATCGAGTCCTGGCTGTACCCGATCCAACCTCCCCACTGATGGCCACGCGCAAGCCCACACGCTCCCAGCAGCTGCAGCAGACGATCACCTACCCCCTCGACTGGATCGAGGAGCGGTCGGGGCTCGTGGGCGGCGTCCGCTACTTCCTCTTCCGCAAGGTGCCGGGCGACATCAACTGGTTCCAGACGCTCGGCGCTGCGACCCTCACCGCCTTCATCGTCCAGGCCCTCACCGGCGTGATCCTGGCGATGTACTACAAGCCGGGCCCGACCACCGCCTACCCGTCGATCCAGCACATCACGAACGACGTCTGGGCCGGGTGGCTCGTCCGCGGCATGCACCGCTGGGGCGCCTCGGTCTTCATCATCCTGATGTTCATGCACATGGGCCGCGTGTTCCTGTTCGGCGCGTACAAGTACCCGCGCGAGCTGAACTGGATCGTCGGCGTGCTGCTGCTCGCGCTCGGCCTCGGCGAGGGCTTCACCGGGTACCTGCTGCCCTGGGACCAGACCTCGTACTGGGCCACGGTCGTCGGCATCAACATCAACGGGTCGGCCCCGTTCCTCGGCCCGTTCATCGCCCAGTTCCTGCAGGGCGGCACCTACATCAACAGCGACACGCTGTCGCGCTTCTACTCGATCCACATGCTGCTGATCCCGGGCGGGATCATGGCGCTGATCGGCCTGCACCTGTACCTCGTCGTCCGGCTCGGAGTCACGTCGCCGCCGTGGTCGAAGGAGGCCGCCGGCACCGGGCCGATCTACGAGACCGCCGACGGCGAGACCCGTGAGGGCCTGACCAACCCGAGCCCGCGGGGCGCCCGCTAGCCATGGCGTCGGATCGCATCACCGAGCGCAAGCGCGTCTACAAGCAGTACAAGGCGGACGTCGCCGAGCGCGGGAAGCCGTTCCACCCGTACGCGATGCTCCACGACACGATCATGTCGCTCGTCGTCGTGGCCGTGATCATCGGCCTCGCGGTCGTGTGGAAGTGGACGACGCCGGGCAACCACATGAACACCGGCGCCGGGTGGCTCGGGAAGCTCTACGACGCGCCCGCCGACCCGGGGACGATCAACTTCGTGCCGCGCCCCGACTGGTACTTCTACTTCCTCTTCTACCTCCTGCGCATCTTCAAGTGGCCGGACACCGTCTTCCTCGGCACGATCGGCGTCCCGACCGTCTGCCTCGTCCTGCTGCTGGCGATGCCGTTCCTCGACATCCGCGCCGAGCGGCGGCTGCTGCGCCGGCCGGTGGCGCTGATCGCGTCCCTGCTCGTCGTCCTGTCGATGGGCGTGCTGACGTACAAGGGCGCGACGGCGAAGGAGGCGCTCGGCTCCGAGATCGTCGGCCATGTGCCGACCTGGGCGCAGAAGGAGAACTTCGCCGGCAACACGCAGGCGGTCGCCGGCGCCAAGCTCTTCGCCGTCTCCGGCTGCCTGAACTGCCACACCTACATCAGCGACGGCGGGCACAACCTCGGGGCGCCGGTGCTCACGGCCGAGGGCGCCAAGAACAAGGGGATCGCCTTCCAGATCGCCCACCTGACCTGCCCGGCCTGCGTGAACCGCGGCTCGCCGATGCCGTCGTTCGCCGGCCTCGGCACGGCGCGCCTGACGCAGATCGCCACCTTCCTCGAAGCCTCGAAGGGCGTCGTCAAACACTGACCTCGCCGCCCGCCGGCTCAGCGGGCGTACCCTTCGATTCGTGCGCGTCTTCCTCGGCATCACCGGTGCGTCCGGCGCGCCCTACGCGCGGCGGCTGCTCGGCGCGCTCGACGCGGCCGGCTGCGAGGTGGGCGTGAGCGTCTCGTCTGCCGCCGTCGAGGTGCTGGCCACGGAGCTCTACGGGGACGCGCGCCTGTCGCGCGACGAGACGCTCGCGCGCTTCACGGAGGGTGCCTCGCCGGCGGTGACCGTGTACGAGCCCAACGACTGGCGGGCGCCGTACGCGTCCGGGTCGGCGAAGGTGGACGCCTACGTGATCTGCCCCTGCTCGATGGGCACGCTCGGCACGCTCGCCTCCGGGGCGATGCAGAACCTGATCCACCGTGCGGCGTCGGTGGCGCTCAAGGAGGAGCGGAAGCTCGTCCTCTGCCCGCGCGAGACGCCGCTCTCGGCGATCCACCTCGAGAACATGCTGACGCTCAGACGCGCCGGGGCGACGATCCTGTTCCTCGCGCCCGGCTTCTACCACGGGGCCGAGACCGTCGACGACCTGCTCGACTTCGTCGTCGCCCGCGTGCTCGACCAGCTCGGCATCGAGAACTCGCTCGTGGGGCGGTGGGGCGACCGGTGACGCTCGCGCCCGACGCCGTCCGCACGATGTTCGACCGGATCGCGCCCGTGTACGACGCGATGAACCGCGTCATGACCGCCGGCCTCGACGGACGGTGGCGCCGGCTGGCGGCCGAGCGGGCCGTCCGGCCGGGCGACCGCGTCCTCGACGCCGCTTGCGGCACGGGCGACCTCGCCGTCGCGTGCCTGCGGGCAGGCGCCGGGCGGGTCACGGGGCTCGACTTCTCGGAGCGGATGCTCGAGCGGGCCCGCGTGAAGGCTCCGTCCGTCGAGTGGGTGCAGGGCGACCTGCTCGCGCTGCCCTTCGGCGACGAGAGCTTCGACGCCGCCACCGTCGGTTTCGGCATCCGCAACGTCGCCGATCTGCCGCTCGCGCTCCGAGAGCTGCGCCGGGTGCTCCGGCCCGGCGGCCGGCTGGCGATTCTCGAGATCACCCAGCCGCGTGGCGCGCTCAAGCCGTTCTTCGGTCTCTGGTTCGACCGGGTGGTGCCCGTCCTCGGTCGCGCCCTGCCCGGGGGCGGCGCGTACGGCTACCTGCCGCAGTCGGTCAAGCGCTTCCCGGACGCCGAGCGCCTCGCCGCGCTCGCGCGCGAGGCGGGGTTCGCCCAGGTCGACTTCCAGCTGCTCGCCGGCACGATCGTCGCCGTCCATGTCGGGGTCGCCGCGTGACGCTCGCCGTCGTGCAGGCGAAGCCCGGGGTCGCGGCGTACATGGCCGGCGTCGAGGCCGGTCTCGCGCAGGCGGTGTCGGCGCACGAGGGGCTGGCCGGCGAGGTCGCCGGCGAGGCGCTGGCGGCCGGCGGCAAGCGCCTGCGCCCGCTGCTCTGCTTTCTCACGGCGCCCGGCGAGCCGTCCGTCGCCGCCGGGGTGGCCGTCGAGCTCGTCCACATGGCGACCCTCGTCCACGACGATCTCGTCGACGGCGCGCGCCTCCGGCGCGGCATGCCCGCTGCCTGGTCGGTCTTCGGGGCCGACGCGGCGCTCGCCGCCGGCGACTACCTCTACGCCTGCGCCTTCCGGGTGCTGGCGGCGACCGGCGACGCGGCGGCCGTCTCGACGCTCGCCACCGCGGCGTTGGCGCTCGCGCGCGGCGAGGCGATGCAGCGCCTCCAGCAGAACGACCCGGACACCACCGTCGAGGCGTACCTGGAGCGCTGCGCGCTGAAGACCGGCAAGCTGATCGAGGCGGCCTGCCTGCTCGGCTCCGGTGGCAACCCCGCGCTCGGCGCCTACGGCCGCGCGCTCGGCATCGCGTTCCAGATCGCCGACGACATCCTCGACTGTGCCGGGCAGACCCAGGAGACGGGGAAGATCCCGGGCACGGATCTCCGCGAGGGGACGCCGACGATGCCGCTGCTGCTCGCTGCCCAGCAGGATCCGGAGGTGCGGGCGGCGCTCGCGGGCGGTCCGCTCGACGGGGCCCTCGTGCGGGTCGCCGCGACCGACGCGCTCGCCCGCTCCCGGGAGGCCGCGCTGGACTACGCTGCCGGAGCGCGGTCGCATCTCGATCGCGAACCCCACCGTGAGGAGCTCGCCGCCTTGACCTACGCCGTCGTCGACCGCGCCAGCTGATGGCGATCGCAGTCGACCGCACGCTGGAGCTGATCCGCGAGAAGGTCGAGGCCGACGAGCGCCTCGACTTCGACGACGGGCTCGCGCTGATGGAGTCGGACGACCTGCTCGCCCTCGGCGAGCTGGCCGACCTCGCGCGCCGCGTCCGCGGCGGCGACGACCGGGTCTACTTCGTGCAGAACCTCTACCTGAACCAGACCAACGTCTGCCGTGTCAAGTGCAAGTTCTGCGCCTTCGCCGCGACCCAGAAGCAGGAGCACGCCTGGACGACGCCCACCGACGAGCTCGTCGCGGACGCTCTCCAGCAGCGGCAGGTGACGGGCTTCACCGAGATCCACATGGTGAACGGCGAGAACCCGCACGTCGGCTTCGACTTCTACCTCGACACCGTCCGGCAGCTCCACCAGGCGATGCCCGACGTGCACCTGAAGCTGTATACGGCGTCCGAGATCCACCACATGACGACACTCTGCGGGCTGTCGCACGAGGAGGTGCTGCGCGAGCTGCAGGCGGCCGGGCTCGGCTCGCTGCCCGGTGGCGGGGCCGAGATCTTCGCCGACCGCGTCCGCCGCCTGATCGCACCGGGGAAGGAGCATCCCGACCTCTGGTTCCACGTCCACGACACCGCGCACCGGCTGGGCATCCCGACGCACTGCACCATGCTCTACGGGCATGTCGAGACGTACGAGGAGCGGATCGACCACCTGCTCCGGCTGCGCGAGCAGCAGGAC
>CAYXXE010000170.1:0-5177 GCA_964468985.1 uncultured Gaiellales bacterium
ACCGCAACGGCGGCAGCCGCTCGCTGCTGGCGGTCACGCCGCGCGGCAAGGGCTACGTCGGAGCGGTCGCCATGGGCGTCCACCGCACGTAGCGGCGCGTGCCACTACGATCGGCCCGATGGGATTCTTCAACCGCCCGAACGAGCCCGACGACGCGGCGGCACCCGAGCCCGAACAGCCTGCGACCACAGAGGAGCCAGCCGCCATGAGCGACGCCGGATACGACCGCACCTCCCTCGAGGGCGTGCCCGAGCACGGGCGCGAGCGCATGGCCGAGCTGAAGGGCGGCCTCTTCACCTCCGACCTGTCGGTGGACGAGTTCCTGCTCGTCGAGGCGGCGGGCTTCGAGCCGCTCGGCTTCGTCGTCGGCTCGTCGATCTACCACATCGGCTTCCAGCAGTCGAACTGGAAGCAGAGCGAGGAGATGGTGGTGCTCTCCCAGGCGATGTACGCCGCCCGCGAGCTGGCGATGACCCGGATGGAGGAGGAGGCCGACTCGCTCGGCGCCGACGGCGTCGTCGGCGTCCGGCTGACGATCGGCCGGTACGACTGGGGCGAGAGCATGGCCGAGTTCATCGCGATGGGCACCGCGGTCAAGCATTCGGGCGGCGAGGTGCGGCGCGCCCCGAACGGCCGCCCGTTCACGTCCGACCTGTCGGGGCAGGACTTCTACAAGCTCGTCACTGCCGGCCATCTGCCGCTCGGCCTGGTGATGGGCTCGTGCGTCTACCACGTCGCGCACCAGTCGATGCGACAGGCGTTCCGCCAGCTTGGGCAGAACGTCGAGATGACGAACTTCACCCAGGCGCTCTACGACGCGCGCGAGCTGGCGATGGAGCGGATGCAGCGGGAGGCGAAAACGCTGCAGGCCCGTGGCATCGTGGCGGTGCGGCTCGAGGAGAACTCGCACGGCTGGGGCTCGCACATCATCGAGTTCTTCGCAGTCGGCACCGCGATCACCTCCGACGGCGCCGCCGCCCCGGTGCAGCCCACGGTGACGCTCTCCCTCGACCGGTAGAGCCTTGCGAACGTCGGTCGACGAGCTGCTCGCGGAAGCACGCCGCCGCATCGTCCGCCGCGAGCCGATCGCGGCGCTCGCCGCACAGCGCGACGGCGCGCTGATCGTCGACATCCGCTCCGACACGCCCCGCGCGCGCGACGGCATCGTCCCGGGCTCGCTGCACCTGCCGCGGACGGTGCTGGAGTGGCGCGTCGACCCGGAGAGCCCGTGGCGGAACCCACACGTCGGCTCACTCGACCGCGAGGTCCTCCTGCTCTGCGACCACGGCTACTCGTCGAGCCTCGCCGCGGCGACACTGGTCGACCTGGGCTTCGAGCGGGCCGGCGACGTGATCGGCGGCTTCGAGGCGTGGGCCGCGGCCGGGCTACCGGTTGCCGCCGCGCCGCCGCCTGCCGACCCGCCCGGCAGTGCCCGGCCGTAACGCTCTCAGGCGTCGGTGCGGGCGAGCTCCTTGCGCACCGCCGGCGCCACCTCGGTGCCGAGCAGCTCGATCGAGCGCATGATCTGGTGGTGCGGCATCGTGCCGACGCTGAACTGCACCAGGAAGCGGTCGTGGTGGAAGATCTCGTGCTGGAAGAGGATCTTCTCGATCACCTGCTGCGGGCTGCCGACGAAGTTGGCGCCCCGGAGGGTGGCAGCGGCGTCGTAGTCGGGGCGCTGCATCGGCGGCCAGCCGCGCTCGCGGCCGACGCGGTTCATCTGGTCGGCGACCGCCGGGTACGACTCGTCGAGCGCCTGCTGCGACGTGTCGGCGATGTAGCCGTGCGAGTTGATCGAGAGCTTCGGCAGCGGGTCGTGACCCGCCTGCGCCGCCGCCCGCCGGTGGAGCTCGGCGAACGGGGCGAACCGCTCGGGCAGGCCGCCGATGATCGCGAGCGCCATCGGCAGCCCGAGCGTGCCGGCCCGGTACGCCGACTCGGGGTTGCCGCCCACCCCGACCCACACCGGCAGCGGCTGCTGGAGCGGCCGCGGGTAGACGCCGGCGTCGTCGAGCGGCGCGCGCAGGCGTCCCTCCCAGGTCACACGCTCGGAGTCGCGCAGCGCCAGCAGCAGCTCGAGCTTCTCGGCGAACAGGTCGTCGTACTGGCGCAGGTCGTAGCCGAAGAGCGGGAACGACTCGGTGAACGAGCCGCGCCCCGCCATGATCTCGGCGCGGCCGCCCGAGAGCAGGTCGACCGTGGCGAAGTCCTGGAACACGCGCACCGGGTCGTCCGAGCTGAGGACGGTGACGGCGCTCGTCAGCCGGATCCGCTTCGTCGTCCGGGCCGCCGCCGCCAGGACGATCGCCGGGGAAGAGACGATGAAGTCGGGCCGGTGGTGCTCGCCGACACCGAAGACGTCGAGGCCGAGCTGGTCGGCGAGCTCGATCTCCTCGAGCAGGTCGTCGAGCCGCTGCTGCTCGCTCACCGCCTCACCGGTCGCGAGGTCGGGCGTGCGGTCGGCGAACGAGTACAGCCCGATCTCCATCCCGCCACGGTAGCGCTCGGGTGGAGTCGCTACAGAAAGGAAAGTGAGATCGTTAGACTGAGCCCGCGATGGCGACCCTGAAGATCCCACCGGTGCTCCGGCCCGAAGCGGGCGGGCTCCGCCAGGTCGAGGTCGCCGGCAGCACGGTGCGCGAGGCGCTCAACGAGCTGGTCGCCGCCCATCCGCCGCTCGAGCGGCGCATCTTCGTCGACGGCGCGCTGCCGACCTTCCTCAACGTCTTCGTCGACGGTGACGACATCCGCCTGCACGAGGGGCTCGAGACGCAGCTCACCGAGGCGAGCCTCGTCGTGCTGCTCCCGGCCGTCGCCGGCGGCTCGGCTGCAGACGCAGCGTCTCTCGCCGGTTTGACTTTGCCGGAGCCCGCCACTACCCTCAGTTCGATGCCGTGCGCCGCCGAGAAGCCGCTCGCTTTTTCGATGATTCGCTGCGCGCAATCGGGCTAACCGGCAGCCTCCGCCCACCCGGTTAGCTCTCGAAGACACGGGGCGGGCACAGATCAGGTGGAGACAGACGTGACGGACACCGCACTGCGCTGCCGCGTGTGCGAGACGGTGACGCCCTCGCGCCTCGCCGAGCAGTGCGACCGCTGCGACGGGCCGCTCGACGTCGCCTACGACTGGGAGCTGCTACGGCGGACGCTCACCCGCGAGAGCATCTCGGCCGGGCCGCCCTCGCTCTGGCGGTACGGCGCGCTCCTTCCGGTCCAGTCCGACGCTCGCGGCCTGCCTGCCGGCTGGACGCCGCTGATCCGCGCGGAGCGCCTCTCCCGGCTGCTGGGGATCGACCTGCGGCTGAAGCTCGAGACCGCGAATCCGACCCAATCCTTCAAGGACCGGATCGCGGCCGTGGCCGGCTCCGCGGCGACGCACCTCGCACTCGAGACCATGTGCTGCTCGTCCTCCGGGCATCTCGGCGACGCGGTCGCGGCGGAGGCGGCTGCGCGCGGGCTCGAAGCGATCGTCCTCGCGCCGGCCGACGCACCGCTCGTCTCGTCCGAGGTCTACGGCGCGCACCTCGTGGGCGTCGACTGCTCGTACGACACCTGCCACGATCTCGAGCGCGCGCTCGCCGACCTGTTCCCGTGGGGCTTCCTCGAAGGGAATCTCGAGGCGTACGCCGCCGAGGGCGCCAAGACGATCGCGTACGAGATCGTCGAGCAGCTCGGCTGGCGGGCGCCCGATGCGGTCGTGTGCCCGATCGGCTCCGGCCGGCTGTTCGCGAAAGCGGCGCAGGGGATGTCGGAGCTCGAACGGCTCGGCTGGCTCGACGGGCCCCTCCCTCGCCTCTACGGCGCCCAGCCGGCGGGCTGCAGCCCGGTCGCCGCCGCCTTCGCCGACGACCGCCCGATCTCGGCCGTCGAAGCCGCAACGTTCGTGAGCTCGCTCGCGGTCGGCCGCCCGAGCGCCGGCGACCTCGCGCTCGGGGCCGCGCGCGCGACGGGCGGCGGCGTGCTGACCGTCCCGGAAGGACGCGTGGCGGGCCACCGCCGGTCGCTCGCCGAGATCACCGGCATCTACGCCGACGACGCAGGCGGGGTCGCCGTCGGCGCGCTCTTCGAGGCCGTGCGCGACGGGGTCATCGCCGCCGGGGAGACCGTCGTCCTGGTCGTCACCGGCACGGGGTTCGCGACCACCGGCAGCGGGCCCGGCACCCCGCTCGTCGCGCCCACGATCGAGGCCATCCTGCAGCGGCTCGGGCTCGATCAGTAGACCGTCCGAACGCCGCCTCGGCTGTCACTTTACTTTTTGTAGTATGCCCGGATGCCGCCGGAGGCCACGACCGCGACCTGGGAGCTCGTCCTCAAGCGGAACCCCGTCGAGCGCCTGAAGCAGGAGAAGGACCCGCTCGGGATCCGCGACGAGCTGCCGGCGCTGATCGCGGCCGGCTACGAGCGGGTCGCGGAGGAGGACATCGTGCGGCTGCAGTGGTGGGGCCTCTACCACGACAAGCCGAAGATCGGCACCTTCATGCTGCGGATCAAGCTGCCGAGCGGCGAGCTGACGCCGGCGAAGCTGCGCGCGATCGGCCAGGTGTCGAACCGGTACGGCCGGGGCGACGGCGAGCTCGCGACGCGCCAGAACATCCAACTGCACTGGCTGGAGCTCGGCCGGCTTCCCGAGGTGTTCGCCGACCTCGACGCGGCCGGCATCACCACCGCCGGCGGCTGCGGCGACACGGTGCGCAACATCACCGGCTGCCCGCTCGAGGGCCGCGCGGCCGACGAGCTCTTCGACGCGAGCGGCATCGTCGCCGACGCCGCCGAGTTCTTCTACGGCAACCCCGACTTCACGAACCTGCCGCGCAAGCACAAGTACACGATCTCGGCCTGCGCGGACCGCTGCAACGCGCCCGAGATCAACTGCATCGCGCTCGTCGGGGCGATCCACGAGGGCCGCGAGGGCTTCGGCGTGCTGGTCGGCGGCGGGCTCTCGTCGGTGCCACGGCTCGCGCGCGACCTCGGGGTCTTCGTCCCGAAAGAGGAAGCCGTCGAGGTGCTCGCCGCGATCACCGGCGCGTGGGCCGCCGACCTCAAGTACCGCGTCTCGCGCGTGAAGGCCCGGCTCAAGTTCATGGTCGACGACCTCGGCGCCGAGGGCATGCGCGAACGCGTCGAGGAGCGTCTCGGCCGGAGGCTCGACGACTTCACCCTCCCGCCGGCGCCGACCCG
>CAYXXE010000171.1:0-5142 GCA_964468985.1 uncultured Gaiellales bacterium
AGCTGCCGTACACTTCGGCGCCGTGGCGGACCACGACCATCATCACGATCACGACGACGATCACGGCGTCGAGCTCCTGACGGAGGACGACGCCGACGTCGATCCCGAGATCGAAGCGCGGCGGCAGTTCGCGCTGTCGCAGATCCGCCAGTACGGCGACAGCGTCCTGCGCCTGCGCGCGCAGGAGGTCGCAGAGTTCGACGACGACCTGCAACGGCTCGTCGACCGGCTGACGGCGCTGATGCACGACGCACGCGGGGTCGGGCTCGCGGCGACCCAGGTCGGGGTGTTGCGCCGTGTCTTCGTGTTCCAGCCGGATCCCGAGCACGATGCGGTCGCGCTGGTCAACCCGCTGCTCTCCGAGCGGGGTGCCGAGACCGAGGTCGACGAGGAGGGCTGCCTCTCCCTGCAGGGCGTCCGCGTGCCCGTGGCGCGCTCGACCGCGATCACCGTCGCGGGCCGCGATGCCGCCGGTGCCGAGGTGACCTACGACCTCGAGGGCTACGAGGCGCGGGTCGCCCAGCACGAGCTCGACCATCTCGACGGCGTCCTCATCATCGATCGCACCGACGACGAGCACCGCAAGCAGGCACTCTCGGTGCTGCGGCCGCGCGTCGTCCTGCGGTAGCGGGCGAAGCCGTCCCGGGCCGGCCGACGATGCGGATCGCGGTGGCAGCGACCGCTCCGCTCGGCGCCGACGTCCTGCGCGGGCTCGCCGAGAGCCACGAGATCGCCTTCCTGCTGACCCGGCCCGACGCCCCGAGCGGGCGTGGCCGGAGGCTCACGCCGCCCCCCGCCAAGGAGGCCGCCGAGGAACTCGGCATCCCGGTGCACCAGCCCGAGCGTCCGGAGCTGCCCGTGCCGCTCGACGTGTCCACCGTCGTCGTGTGCGCCTACGGGCTCTACATCCCGCCCGCGCTGCTCGAGCAGGCACTGTGGCTCAACGTCCATCCCTCGCTCCTGCCGCGCTGGCGCGGCGCGGCGCCCGTCGAGCGGGCGATCCTCGCCGGCGACTCGCGCAGCGGCGTCACGATCCATCGCACCGTCGAGGCGCTCGACGCCGGCCCGGTCGCCGCGGTCGAGACGTTCGACATCGACGGCCTCGACGCGGGCGAGGTCTACGAGCGCGCGGCGGCGGCCGCGGTGCGGCTGCTGGCTCGCGTTCTCGCCGACGGCCCCACGTTCGTCCCGCAGGACGAGGACGGGGCGGTGTACGCCGAGAAGATCGTCGCGGCCGACCGCGAGCTCGACCTCGCCGATCCGGGCGGGGCGCTCCGCCGGATCCGGGCGCTGTCGCCGCACATCGGGGCCTGGACGACGCTCCACGGGCGTCGGGTCACGATCTGGCGCGCCCGCCTCGAAGCGGGCCGCCTGGTGCCCGAGCTGGTGCAGCCCGAAGGCGGCCGGCGGATGACCTACGACGAGCTGCTGCGCGGGCTGCGGTGATCGCGCCCGCGCGCCGCGCCGCCTACGAGGTCGTGCGGCGGGTCTTCGCCGAGGGCGCGTACGCCGACCGCGCACTGGCGGCGGCGGTCGCCTCGCTCGACGACCGCGACCGGGCGCTCGCGCAGCGCCTGGCCTACGGCACGGTGCAGCGGGCCCGGACGATCGACCTCGGCATCGAGCACCTCGGCAAGCGGCCCGTGCGCAAGCTCGATCCGCCCGTGATCGCGTCGCTGCGGCTCGGCGCCTACCAGCTCGGCTGGACGAGCCAGCCTGCGCATGCCGTCACCGACGATGCCGTCGAGCTCGTCCGTGCCGCCGGCCGGGAGCGGGCGGTCCCGTTCACGAACGCCGTCATGCGGCGCCTCGCGCACGGCTTCCGCGGCCTGGTCGCCTCGCTGCCGGAAGGGCCGGTCTCCCTGTCCTACCCCGACTGGATCGCCGAGGTCTGGGAGCGCGATTTCGGTCACGACGAGGCGCTGGCGCTGATGCGCGACCAGAACGAGGCCCCGGCGGTCGAGGTGTGGGCCGCCGAGCCGGTCGGTGAGCCGACCGACGTCCCCGGCGCCTACGTCGTCGACCGGGTCGACCCGCACCGGATGCGCGCGATGAGTCGCGCCTCGCAGCTCGCCGCGCTCGTCGTCGGCTCGCGGCCCGGCGAGCGGATCCTCGACGTCTGCGCCGCCCCGGGCGGCAAGACGTCGCTGCTCCGCGGCGACATCACCGCGCTGGAGCTCAACCCGGGCCGCGCCGCCGCCCTGGCGGAGTCGGCCGGCCCGAACGTGCGTGTCGTCGTCGGCGATGCCCGCGACTTCCGCGAGACGGGCTTCGACCGCGCCCTCGTCGACGCACCCTGTTCCGGCCTGGGCGTGCTGGCGCGGCGCCCCGATCTCCGCTGGCGCGCGAAGCCGCTCCCCGAGCTCCAACTGGAGCTGCTCCGCGCCGCCGCGGCGTGCGTCGTCCCGGGCGGCACGATCGTCTACTCGGTCTGCACCCTGAACGCCGACGAGAACGAGGCCGTCGTCGACGCGTCGGGCCTCCGGGCCGAGCCGCTCGGGCCGGAGTGGCCGCAGTACGCGCACCCGACCCGGCCCGAGTTCCTGCTGACCCTGCCACATCGCGACCGCACCGCCGGCTTCTTCATCGCGCGGCTGACGCCGTAGGATCCGGGCATGGGGTGGGCCGACTGGATCCGCACGGCCGAGGTTGAGCCCTCGCTCTACGCCTCGGACTTCTCGCGGCTCGGCGACCAGCTCGAGACGCTGCTCGCGGCGGGCGCCCGCGTCTTCCACTTCGACATCGGCGACGGCCACTTCGTCGAGCCGATCACGATCGGGCCGATCGTGCTCAAGTGGGTCGCCCCGATCGTCCACCGCCGGGCGGGGGCGGTCGACGTGCATCTGATGGCCGACAACCCTCACCGTCATTTCGGGCAGATCGCCGCCGCGGGCGGCGACAGCGTCACCTTCCACTTCGAGGCCGTGGCCGACGTCCCGGCGACCATCGCGGCGGCCAGGGAGCACGGGCTGCAGGTCGGCGTCGCGTTCAACCCGGAGAGCGACCCGCTGGCCGTCGCCGCGGTCGCGGGCACGGCCGACCTCGTCCTGTGCATGTCGATCCATCCCGGCTACTCCGGACAGGCCTTCCGCCCCGAGACCCACGAACGGGTGCGCGCCCTGCGCAGCGCGCTGCCCGACGAGATCGCGATCCAGGTCGACGGCGGGGTCGGCGCCGACAACGTCCGGGCGCTCTACGACGAGGGCGCGCGACTGCTCGTCGCGGGCACCTCGATCTTCGGGCACGAGGACCTGGCGGGCGCCTACGCGGGCCTGGCCGACGCACTCGCGTGAGTCTCGACCTCGCCTTGAGCCTTGCCCGGGCCGCTGGCGAACGGGCCCATCCGAAGCCCACCGTCGGCGCCGTCGTCGTCGCGGGCGACGCGGTCGTCGGCGAGGGCGCGACCGAGGCGGTCGGGCGCCACGCCGAGGCCGTCGCGCTCGCCGCCGCCGGCGGCCGGGCGCGCGGCGCGACGCTCTACACGACCCTCGAGCCCTGCGCGCACTGGGGGACGAACCCGCCGTGCGTCGACCTCGCGATCGCAGCCGGGATCGCGCGGGTCGTGGTGGGCGCCCGCGACCCGAACCCGGAGGCGGCGGGCGGGATCGAACGGCTGCGCGAGGCCGGGATCGAGGTCGAGCTGGTGGACTCGTTCGAGGCGCGGCAGCTGCACGAGGTGTTCCGCACCTGGGCGGCGCTGCGCCGGCCGTTCGTCACCCTCAAGGCCGCCGTCACGCTCGACGGCCGGGTCGCGGTGCCCGGGCAGCGGTGGGTCTCGGGCCCCGAGAGCCGCAGGCTCGTGCACGAGCTGCGGGCCCGGGTCGACGCGGTCGCCGTCGGAGGCGGGACGGCGCGCGCCGACCGCCCGCGGCTCGACGCGCGCGACGTCGCCACGCCGCGCGGCCAGCCGCGCCGGCTCGTCTTCTCGCGCGGGCCGCTGCCGGACGGGCTCGACCTCGAGCTCCGCACGGGGCCGCTCCCCGACGAGCTGCGCTCCCTCGCCGAGGAGGGCGTCAGGTCGCTGCTGCTCGAGGGCGGCCCGACGCTCGCGGCCGCCTTCCTGCGCGCCGACCTCGTCGACCGGGTGCTCCTCTTCGTCGCGCCGACGATCGTCGGCGACGGCGCAGTCGGCGCGCCCGCTGCGGTCGGGGCTCTGCCGGCCCCGAGCAGGCTCTCCCGGTTGACCGCGACCTCCGTCGGAGACGACGTGCTCCTCGAGGCCTATGTCCACGAGCCCTGAGCTCCCGGCCGACGACCGGCTCGTGACGCTCCTGTCGCACTGGCTGACGCGTCAGCTGGGCAACGACGACCTCCGCCGGGCGGTCGACGAGGTCGGTGTCGCGGGTCTCGCGCCCGGCCAGCGCGCCGCCGTCGCCGAGCTGGTCGAAGAGCTCGGCTCCGCTCACCCGGACGGCCGCGGCACCCTCGAGATGGTCGTCCGGGAGACGCTCGAAGCGCTCGCCCACGGCGACTGACGGCCCTTGCAGTAGCGTTCCGCGCGTGTTCACCGGGCTGGTCCAGGAGGTCGGAACGGTCGTCGCGGCCGGGACGGCGCCGGGCGGCGGCGCACGGCTCGAGCTCGACGCCCCGGGCCTGGCGAGCCGGTCGGCGCTCGGCGACTCGGTCGCGATCGACGGCGTCTGCCTCACCGTCGTGGCCGTCGACGGGGCACGCCTGTCGTTCGACACGGTGCCCGAGACGCTGGCCCGCTCGTCGCTCGGCCGCCTCGTCCCCGGCGCCCGCGTGAATCTCGAGGGGGCGCTCCGCGTCGGCGAGCCGCTCGGCGGCCACTACGTCCAGGGGCACGTCGACGGTGTCGGCACGGTGCGCACCGTGAGCCCCGAAGGGGACGGGCGCCGCCTCTGGCTCGACCCGCCGGCCGGCCTACTGCGCTACCTCGTCGAGAAGGGCTCGGTGACGGTCGCCGGCACGAGCCTCACCGTCGCCGCGCTCGACGACCACGGCTTCGCCGTCGCCCTGATCCCGCACACCCTCGCCGTGACCACGCTCGGGACGCTCGCCGCCGGCGATCTCGTGAACCTCGAGGTCGACGTGCTCGCCAAGTACGTCGAACGGCTGCTCGGCGCTGCTCTCGTGGAGCGCCTGCCCGGCGCTGCTTTCGTGGAGCGCCTGCCCGGCGCT
>CAYXXE010000172.1:0-5133 GCA_964468985.1 uncultured Gaiellales bacterium
AGGGAGGGAGCCGGGACGGCTCTCTCCCTCGGCTTCGTCACGACCTTCCTGACGGTGATCGTGGCGCTGCCGATCGCCGCGCTCGTGTGGGCCTCGCGGGCGCAGGGCGCGCACGGCTTCTGGCACTGGATCAGCGCCCCCGAGGCGGTCGCCGCGCTCAAGCTCACCTTCGCGATGGCGGGCCTGGTGGCGCTGACGAACGCCGTCTTCGGCACCGTGATCGCATGGACGCTCGTGCGCGACGACTACCGCGGCAAGAACATCGTCAACGCGATCATCGACCTGCCGTTCGCGATGCCGACGATCGTCGCCGGCCTCCTCGTGCTCGCCCTCTACGGGCCGACCTCACCCGTTCATGTCGACGTGGCGTTCACCCGCACCGCCATCTACCTGGTGCTGCTCTTCGTGACACTGCCGTTCGTCGTCCGCACCGTCCAGCCCGTCCTCTACGAGCTCGACACACAGATGGAGGAGGCCGCTCGGTCGCTCGGCGCCCGGGAGTCGACGGTCTTCCGCAAGATCGTGCTGCCGAGCATCCTCCCCGGCATCCTCTCGGGCGTCGCGATGGCGTTCGCGCGCGCACTCGGCGAGATCGGCGCCGTCACGATCCTGTCCGGCAACCGCCCTTTCCGCACCGAGGTCGCCTCGGTCTACGTCTTCAACCAGAACGCGAGCGGCAACGGGACCGGGGCTGCCGCGGTCGCGGTTGTGCTGCTCGGCGCCTCGTTCGCCCTGCTGCTCGGCATCGGCGGCATCCGCCGGCTCGCGACGAGGCACGAGCGTGCCTAGGCGGCGCACGAAGAGCACGCTGGCGATCCGGTTCACGGCGCTCGGCTACCTGCTCGTCGTGCTGCTCGGGCCGTTGTCGATGATCTTCTGGCGGGTGTACGCCGAAGGCGCGGGCAAGGCCTGGTCGGCGCTGACCGAAGCGGACACGATCCACGCCTTCAAGATCACGCTGATCCTCGCCGCGATCGCCGTGCCGCTGAACACGGTCTTCGGCGTGATCGTGGGCCTTGCGATCGTCCGGCGCCCGTTCCCCGGCAAGGGCCTCGTGAACGCGTTCGTCGACCTGCCGCTGGCCCTCTCCCCCGTCGTCGTCGGCGTCGCGCTCTTCCTGCTCTACGGGCGCACGGGCTGGTTCGGGCCGTGGTTCACGTCGCACAACGTCCAGATCCTGTTCGCCCTCCCGGCGATGGTCCTGGCGACGGTGTTCGTCTCGGTGCCGTTCGTCGCACGCGAGGTGATCCCGACCCTCCGCGAGATCGGCGACGAGCAGGAGCAGGCGGCGCACACCCTCGGCGCCTCGGGCTGGCAGACGTTCTGGCGGATCACGCTGCCGTCGATCCGCTGGGCGGTCATCTACGGCGTCGTGCTCACCACGGCCCGCTGCCTCGGCGAGTACGGCGCGGTCGCGGTCGTGTCGGGCAGCATCTCCGGCCGGACCGAGACCGCGACGCTGCGGGTGCAGGACTACTACGAGAACCTCGACCACGCCGGTGCCTACGGGGTGTCGCTGGCCCTCGCCGGGATCGCCGTCGTGGTGCTGATCCTGATGACGCTGCTCAAACCCAAGGAGGCGGTCGGCTGATGTCGATCTCGGTGAAGAACGTGTCGAAGCGCTTCGGCGACTTCGTCGCCCTGGACGATGTCTCGGTGACGGTCGAGCCCGGCTCGCTCGTGGCGCTGCTCGGCCCGAGCGGCAGCGGCAAGTCGACGCTGCTGCGGGTGATCGCCGGGCTCGAGTCGCCGGACTCGGGCGAGGTGCGGATCGGCGACGAGGACATGAGCGGTCGCGCACCGCAGGATCGCGGCGTCGGCTTCGTCTTCCAGCACTACGCGGCGTTCAAGCACATGACCGTCCACGACAACATCGCCTTCGGGCTGAAGATCCGGAAGCGGCCGAAGTCGGAGATCGACACGCGGGTGCACGAGCTGCTCGAGCTCGTCCAGCTGCAGGGCCTCGCGAAGCGGTACCCGGCCCAGCTCTCCGGCGGGCAGAGACAGCGCATGGGGCTCGCCCGGGCACTCGCCGTCGATCCGAGCGTCCTGCTGCTCGACGAGCCGTTCGGCGCGCTCGACGCGCGCGTGCGCACCGAGCTGCGCGCCTGGCTGCGCCGCCTCCACGACGAGACGCATACGACCACCGTCATCGTCACGCACGACCAGGAGGAGGCGATGGAGGTCGCCGACCGGGTCGTGGTGATGAACCGAGGGCGAGTCGAGCAGGAGGCCGGCCCGCAGGAGCTGTACGACGGGCCTGCGAACGAGTTCGTGATGTCGTTCGTCGGCCAGGCGAGCCGGTTCGGCGACGCGTGGGTGCGCCCGCACGATCTGGCGCTCGAGCTCGAGCCGAACGGCAGCACGCAGGAGGCGATGGTCGAGCGGCTCGTCCATCTCGGCTTCGAGGTGCGCGTCGACCTGATCCGCGACGACGGCGAGCGCTTCGGCGTGCAGATGACCCGCGACGAGGCCGAGCGTCTCGAGCTCGAGACGGGCCAGATCGTCTACGTGCGGCCGACGCGGGAGACGGTCTTCGCGACGGCCTGAGAGGTTCTTAGGCGGTCAGTGGCGCGACCAGGCGTCGGGGTCGGCGGCCAGCGCCTCGACCGGCGCCGGCAGCTCGCCACGGGCGAGCTCTCCGACGCTGACGTGCTCGAGAATGGCCCGGAGGCTGGCGCGCACCGCGATCCACACCTCGCCGAGACGCTCGGCGTTGCCGGCGTAGCTGACGTCTTCCGACCGCAGGCCGCGCACGTTCGCGAGCGGGCCCTCGACCGCCCGGATCACGTCCGCGAGCGAGATCTCGTCGGCGCTGCGTGCGAGCCAGTAGCCGCCGTCCGCGCCGCGCCGGCTCAGCACGAGGCCGGCGGTGCGCAGGTCGCCGAGGATGTTCTCGAGGAACTTGCCCGGGATCCCCTGCGCGAGCGCGACCTGCTCGCCCTTGACCGGGCCTTCCGGGGCGGCGGCCAGCTCGATCATCGCGCGGACCGCATAGTCCGCCTTCGCCGAGACGCGCATCGGCGCATCTTGCCCTGTCGCGGCCTCAGCGGTCGAACAGGTCGAGCAGGATGCGGATCTCGCAGACGGCGCGAAAGCCGAGCCGCGCGAGAATCGGCCTGGACATCGCGCCGGCCTGCGTGACGAGGGCGGGCGTGCCGCGGCGCACGGCGTCCTCCCAGCGGGCCGCGACGAGCGCGCGGTACGCGCCGCGGCCCCGCGCCTCGGGCAGCGTCGCGCCCCCGAAGAGCGTCGCGGCGCTCGGCCCGAAGGCCCCCGTGCCGCGGGCGACGGGCTCACCGTCGAGGTAGGCGACGTAGACGACGTTGTCCGGATCCAGCCGGCGGGCGACGGTGGGCTCGGGCAGCCCGAATGCCCGTGCGGCGATGCGGGACGCGGCGAGGAGCTCGTCCTCGGTCTCGGCGCGGCGAACCGCGACCCCGCCGGGAGCCGGCGGAGGCGGCTCGGTGAGCACCATCCCGATCGCGAGGTGATCCGGCTCGTCGTTCACGAGGCCACGCGCCTGCAACTGCTCGACGAGATCGGCGGGGGTCGCGTTGGTCCCGACCTCCCAGGTGCAGCCGGTTCGCCCGCGCGCCCGGAGGTGCGCGTGGATCTCGGCGCGGACCTCGTCCACCTCGCCGGGACCGAGGCGGAAGCGCTGCGCCACGTTCCAGTGCGGTTCGTCGCCGCGACCGAGCCAGAGGACGTAGCGTTCGGTGACGATGCGCTCGTCCGCAGGCCCGAGCGGGGTGTACGTGTTGGCGTTCTCCGCCAGCTCGACGAGCTCGGCGTCGCTCACGGCAGCCCGAGCTCCTTACCCCAGGCGCGCCGGTAGACCTGCTGCAGCCGCTCGACCCGGCTGACGTACGCCCGGGTCTCGGCGAACTCGATCGGCTGGCCGTTCGCGAGCCAGCGATCGAGGTTGCCCTGACCGGCGTTGTAGGCGGCCAGCACCAGCTTCTCGTCCCGGTACTTCGCGAAAAGGTCGTGGAGGTACCACGAGCCGTAGCGGATGTTGAGCTCGGGGTCGTAGAGGTCGGCCGTCCGGAACGCCGAGCCGCCGGTGCGGATGGCGATGCCCTTCGCCGTGGCCGGCGTCAGCTGCATCAGCCCGATCGCGCCGGAGCTCGAGCGTGCCCCCGTGTCGAACTTCGACTCCTGGTAGATGACGGCTGCGAGGAGCGCCGGGTCGAGGTGGTTCTCGCGGGCATGGACGCGGACGTATTCCGAGTAGTGCAGCGGGTAGCGGAGCCGCTCGTACCACGACGGCTGCGCCCGGGTGACGTAGAGCACCGCCGCGGCCGTGGCTGCGACGAGCACGACCAGGAGCGCGAGGCGTCTCATGCCTGGAGGTCGCTCATCACGGACGCGACGAACGCGTCCAGCTCCTCGAGCGAGCCGAGGTTCCTGTACGCGTAGTCGGCGCGGTCGACCTTTTCCGCGTCGGGGAGCAGTCGGGCCTCGCGCTCGGCGACCGCAACGGCGGAGCGGGCACGGCGGAGCTGCGTCGGGGCGGTGATCACGACGACCTTGTCGAAGCGCGCCTCGCCGCCCGACTCGTAGAGCAGCGGGACCTCGGTGACCGCCACCCGCGGGGGCGCGGGCAGGCGGCCGAGATCCTCGCGCCACTGGAGGTACTCCGCGGAGACGAGCGGGTGCAGCAGCTGCTCGAGCCAGGTGAGCGCCTCCCGGTCGTTGAACACGACCGTCGCCAGCGCGCCGCGGTCGATCACGCCGTCGGGGCCGACGATGCCGTTCCCCATCCGCCCGACCACCGCCGCCTGCACGTCGTCACGGCGCAGCAGATGATGCACGATCTCGTCGCTCGAGACGGTGGCCGCGCCGTGACGCGCGAATGCACGCAATGCTTCGCTCTTCCCCGCTCCGATGCCGCCGGTGATCGCGACGGCTAGAGGCCGGCTCACCCCTCGGGGGTGGCGGAGTCGGCGGCGAGCGTCGGCTCCACGGCCGGTTCGTCGGCGGCCTCGTCCACTGCGGCTTCGTCCACTGCGGCTTCGTCCACGGCGGCTTCGAGCTCGGGCTCTGCCTCGCCGTCTGCCTCGGGCTCTGCCTCCGGCTCGGCGACAGCGGCTTCGGATACGGCTTCGTCGAGCTCGACGTCGAGGCTCT
>CAYXXE010000173.1:0-5105 GCA_964468985.1 uncultured Gaiellales bacterium
GACGTGAGGCCGACGACCTCGACGCCGTCGAGCCACGACTCGTCGATGTCCGTCTCGTCGTCGATCAGCTGGCCGCCCACGCCGCCGGCCCGGGCGACCTCGACGAGCCGGTTCGAGTTCGACGAGTTGCGCGAGCCGACGACGAGGAGCAGGTCGATCTCGGCGATCATCTCCTTCACCGCCCACTGCCGGTTGGAGGTCGCGTAACAGATGTCTTCCTTCTTCGGCGCGTAGATCGTGGGATAGCGGCGGCGGAGGGCGGTGATGATCTCGCCCGTCTCGTCCACGGAGAGCGTCGTCTGGGTCAGGTACGCGAGTTTCGCGTCGGGCCCGAGTGAGAGTGCCTCGACGTCGGCGACCGACTCGACGAGGATCGTCGCCTCGGGGGCCTCGCCGATCGTCCCGACGACCTCCTCGTGCCCGGCATGGCCGATCAGGATGATCGTGTAGCCGGCGGCGGCGTACCGCTTCGCCTGGACGTGCACCTTCGTCACGAGCGGGCACGTGGCGTCGATGGTGCCGAGTCGCCGCTCGGCCGCGTTCGCGCGGACGGAGGGTGCGATGCCGTGCGCCGAGAAGACGATCGTCTCGCCCTCGGGCACCTCGTTCTCGTCCTCGACGAAGACAGCCCCGCGCTCCTCGAGCTCCCGGACGACGTGCAGGTTGTGGACGATCTGCTTGCGCACGTAGACGGGTGGCCCGTAGAGGCCGAGCGCCTTCTCGACGGTGTCGATCGCCCGCTCGACGCCGGCGCAGTAGCCGCGGGGCGAGGCGAGCAGGACCTTCTTGACCACGCGGCCATCGTAGACCGTGCCGGTGGCCCCACCGGGGTCCGTCAGAGAGCCCGCGGCTCGGGGGGTCGTTGGCCACGGGCTCTCCGCCGGTCACCGCCGAGAGCGCCCGAAGGCTTCGCCGCGGCCGCAGCGCCCGGCGCGCTCACCTCACATGCCGCAAGGCGCAGGCTCGGACTCTGCCGCGTCACCATAGGTCAGCTGCCACGCCGGATGCAAGCCCCCTACACTGGCGGTGAGCGGGACGTAGCTCAGCCTGGTCAGAGCGCCGCCTTTGGGAGGCGGAAGCCGTCGGTTCGAATCCGACCGTCCCGATCGGCCGAGCCGGGGCCGCCGCACTCCCGCACCGTCAGAGCTGCCAGTCGCCGTGGCGCAGCAGCGGCACCGTCTCGCCGCTCGCGGTGACCGCGTCGACCTCCAGCTCCGGGCTGCCGATCATGAAGTCGGTGTGGATGCTCGAGTGGTTGATGCCGCGGGCGTGTCGCTCCTCTGGGCTCAGCGCGGCCGCTCCCACCACCCCTTCGAGGCTCGAGATCCCGATCGCGAGATGCGACGACGCGTTCTCGTCGAACAGCGTCTCGTGGAAGGTCAGGCCCGTCGTGCCGACCCGCGAATGGCGGTCGACGAGCGCCACCTCGCCGAGCCGTCCCGCGCCGTCGTCGGTGCCGATGTGGGCGCGGATCACGTCCTCACCGGCGGAAGCCCCGATCTGGACGACACGGCCGGCCTCGAAGCGCAGAACGAGGTCGTGCACCGCGGTTCCCTGGACGTAGAGAGGCAGCGTCGAGCGGACGGTTCCCTCCGTCCGGCGGGCGTCCGGTGTCGTGAAGACCTCCTCGGTCGGCAGGTTCGCGATGTGCCGGATGCCGGCCGACGTGTCGAGCGCCGTCAGCCAGTGCGTCTCCGGATGGAGCCCGACGGTGAGGTCGGTGCCCGGCCCGCGATAGCGGAGCCGGTCGAACCGCCGCTCGTCGAGCGTCGCGGCCCGCTGCTCGAGCGTCGCGATGTGGGCAGCCCAGGCGGCGGCCGGGTCGGGCTCGTCGAGCCGCACGCACGTCGCGACCGCCTCCCAGAGGCGCTCGACGTCGGGCTCGCCGAAGATCGTGCGCGCCCAGCCCTCGTTCGGATACCCGGCGATCGTCCAGTTCGAGACGCCGTCGGTGAGCGCGAGCGACGCCTCGTCGACGGCGTGCATCCTGGCCCGGCCGACGCGACCGCCGTCGAGTCCTGCGAACGCCTCGGGCTCGGCGTCGCCGGTGATCTTCAGCAGCGCGCCGTGCTCCGCTCCGAGCGAGCGAAATCGGCTGACGAGCCACGGTGGCGAGTAGCCGAGGTCACCGTCCGCTGCATGCTCGATCAGGGCCCGCTGGACCTGCGGGTCGGCGTAGAGCACGTCGACGTACCGCGCCTGCGCGGCGTAGGCGGCGCGGGCGACCGCCCGGGCGAGCGGCGCGTGCTCGAGCCGGGCCGAGATCGCCAGCAGCTGCCCGGGCTGGAGGTTGAGGCCTACCTCGACGACGAGCCGCGCGTAGGCCTCCAGGCGTTCGTCGTCGGCGGCCACGGAGCGCAAACGATAGTCAGCGCGAACCATCTAAACTGTTCGCTCCTTGAGACGGGCCTTTCTCCTGCTGCCGGTTGCTGCCCTGCTCGCTGCGTGCGGCGCGGGCACGACGACCTACACGGCGGCGAAGACTCGCGCGTGCCTGACGGCGCACAGCTCGACGGTCGGTGCCGCCACCGGCGACATCGTCGCGTCGACCGCGACCGGCGGAGCCTTCCGGGCGCACCTGGCCGACAACTTCGTGACCGTGGTCTTCGGGGCGAAGACGGCCGACGCGGGCAACATCGTCGACGCCTACCACCGTTTCAAGGGCGGCAACGTTGGCATCGCCGACGTCCTGTTCCAGAAGGGCAACGCGGTGCTCCTGTGGCACCAGCATCCATCGACGGCGGACGTCGCGTTCGTCGAGGCCTGCCTCAAGTAGCGCCCTCTTCGGCGAGGAACCGCCGGAACCAGTAGAGGAAGACGACGAACAGGACGACCGCCTGCTCGCTCGCCATCGTCACGCCGGCGATCTCCTGGTCGGCCAGCGGGCTCAGCCCCCAGACCCGATCGGTCACGTGGACGTAGAACGGGTAGACCGGCTTCGGCAGCAGCGCCAGCAGCAGCCCGAGCGGCGCCGCGAGGACGAAGGCGGCGAACGTGTAGCCGGCGCGGGCACCCGAGGCCAGCCGTCGCGGGGTGTCCTGGGCGAGCGGCCACCAGAAGAGGACGCCCGTGCCGAAGTAGCAGGCGTGCTCGACGTGGATCAGCCACACCTGGTGGCGGAGGGCGGCGTCGTAGACCGCCGGCACGTGCCAGGCGAAGTAGTCGACGACCCACAGGGGGAGCGCGACGGCGGGCTGCACGAGGAAGCGCCAGGCCCGCAGGCGCGCGAGTGCCGCTGCCATCCCCGTCGACGCGCCGAGGACGGCCAGGAGCGGCGCCCACTCCGCCAGGATCACGTTCTGGAGGAGGTGGGCGGTGAGGAGGTAGTGGAGGCCGAGATGGTGGAGCGGCGTCCAGAACGCCACGCCGAGCAGCGCGAGCGACCCGGCGAAGCACCAGGCGTTCCGTCGCGAGGCCCCGAACTGGCCCACCGCATAGAGATAGAGGAGCCCGAGTGCGGGCACCACGACCGTCGTGTCGACGTCGGCCTGCCAGGCATACGGCGAGTGCACGTGGGCCACGAGCATCCGGCCAGCCTAGAGGCGCAAGAACCGAGGGACCCGCCACCGGGCGCGGCTACCCTTCGGGCGCGCGGGTGTAGCTCAATGGTAGAGCCCCAGCCTTCCAAGCTGGTTATGCGGGTTCGATCCCCGCCACCCGCTTCGCACGCCGGCTGAGGCATCGCGCAGCCGCCCGACCCTCTATGATCCTGCCTTCCGCGAGGAGAAGTCCCCCGCTGCGAGCAGGTGCACGGCCGATTCGTGTGAGATGCCCCGAAGCCCACACCGAGACGAAGCCCGTGCGGCGGCGCGTACTCGCCGGGGCGGTTCTCGCGGCGGTGCTCGTGGCGCTCACGCTGGCCTTTGCCGTGCAGCCGGCACCCGCCGCGCAACATCGCGAGCGCGTCATTCTCTCGTCGCTCGAGTCGAGCGTCCTCGCGCGGCTGAACCTGATCCGCGAGGCGCACGGGCTCGTGCCGCTCCGCCTCAGCGTGCCGCTCACCGAGGCCGCCAGCCAGCACTCCCTCGAGATGGGGAGCGACGGCTACTTCGCGCACTCCTCGTTCGACGGCACCACCTACTGGAAGCGGATCAAGACCTGGTACGTGTGGCAGGGCTACCGGTTCTGGTCGGTGGGGGAGAACCTCCTGTGGTCGGCCCCGAGCGTCGACTCCGCCCAGGCGTTGCGGCTCTGGATGCGCTCTCCCGAGCATCGCGCGAACATCCTGAATCCGGTCTGGCGCGAGATCGGCATCTCGGCCGTCCACGAGGCGGCCGCCCCCGGCGCGTTCGACGGGCGCGGCGTGACGATCATCACCACCGACTTCGGCACGCGCCTGAGCGCGGCCGGGTAGCGGGCTACGCTAGTCCGACCGGGCGCCCGTAGCTCAGTGGACAGAGCGACGGCCTTCTAAGCCGTTGGTCGGAGGTTCGAATCCTCCCGGGCGCGCTCCCCATCCGACCGGCGCCGCACGCCTTCACCCACACGCCGCTACCCGCACGCTCCCGGGGTCTCCGTTGTGCTCAGGTTCCCGCTGAGGCTCACGGTCACGTGCACGCAGAGATGGCGGGCGGTGATCCCGTAATTCAAGACCTGGCCCGCGACCAGGCGGTGGAACACCGGTGGCCCCGCGACGTTGAAGCCGACGATCCCGGGTGTGGGGACGCCGGTGCCGCCGTAGCCGGCGAAGTAGCCGTACGCGACGATCGGGAACGGTGACGTCCTGACATCGCTGCCGTTGTCGTAGACCTGTACGGCCCAGGTGCCGGCGAACGGCGAAGGCGCCGCCGCGCCGGCAGCACCGCCCAGCGCGAGCATGACGAGCAGGCCGACGCCGACAGACCTCGCCGCGCCGCGCCTGCCGTCGCCGCGGGTGCGCCTTCCACCGAGACCGAGCCGAGAACCTGTCACCGCAGACCTCCGCCGACGAGAGAGCAGAGAGACGCTAACTCGTCGAATCGCCGCCGTGCCCCGTTCTGTTGACGTGCGCCTGGCCGTAGCGGGCGGCCGATACGATGTCGCCCGCGCGGTGGCAGTAGCTCAGTTGGTAGAGCTCCGGGTTGTGGTCCCGGCGGTCGCGGGTTCGAGTCCCGTCTGCCACCCTG
>CAYXXE010000174.1:0-5103 GCA_964468985.1 uncultured Gaiellales bacterium
CGCTCGAGCGGCTGAAGCAGAAGCTGGCCGGCGAGGGGCTGTTCGACGAGTCGCGGAAACGGCCCCTGCCGCGGTTCCCGAGGCTGATCGGACTGGTCACGGGCAGCGACGCGGCAGCCAAGCGCGACGTGCTCACCGGCATCGCCAACCGCTTTCCCCCGGCGAACGTGCTGGTCGCCGAGACGTTCGTGCAGGGCCCGCGGGCACCGCTCGCGATCGTCGAGGCGATCGCCCGCCTCTGCGAGCGAGGCGTCGACGTCCTGGTGCTTGCCCGCGGCGGCGGCAGCTTCGAGGACCTGCTGCCTTTCTCGGACGAGCGGGTCGTGCGAGCGGTCGCTGCGTGCGCGGTACCGGTGGTCTCCGCGGTCGGGCACGAGCAGGACGTCCCCCTGTGCGATCTTGCCGCCGACGTGCGAGCCTCGACACCGACCGCTGCCGCCCGGCTGGTCGTTCCCGACCTGGCCGAGTTGCGCGCCAGGCTCACCGCCGCGCGCGCCGCTTTGCAGCGTGGTGCGCGCCGGACGGCCGAGCGCCGGGCCGAGCAGCTCGCGGCGACCCGCGACCGCCTGCGCGTCGCGCCGCTGCTCGCCCTGGAGCGGAAGCGCGCCCGCCTCGACAACGCGCACGCCCGCCTGGGCGCGCTCTCGCCGTCCGCGACGCTCGAGCGGGGCTACGCGATCGTCCACCGCGCGGGCGAAGTGGTGCGGTCGACCGCCCAGGTGGCGAGCGGCGACGAGCTCCTCGTCGACGTCGCCGACGGCTCGTTCGGAGCGGCCGTCTCGTGAGCGAGCCGAGCTTCGAGGAGGCGCAGCGGGAGCTCGAGGGCATCGTCGAGCGGCTAGAACGCGGCGACGCGGGCGTCGACGAGTTGACGAAGCTCTGGGCGCGCGGCGAGGAGCTGTACCGGCTCTGCGCCGCGAAGCTCGAGGACGTCCGGGGGCGGATCGACGAGCTCGCCCGCACGACCGACCTGCCGTAGGACGGTCAGATCTCCTCGTCGGCGGCATCGTCCTCCATGCGCTTGAGCGTCGCGTAGGACAGCCCCTCACGGGCGAGGAAGACCAGCCCGACGCCGACGCCCACCGAGGCTTCGATCGCCTGGAGCCCGATCCCGAACGCGACCCCGCGGCCGTAGGCGACGCCGTAGTTGACGAGAGGCAGGGCGACCGCGGCCTGGACGAGGCCGACGTTCCCCGGCCACAACGGGAAGATCGTGGCGACGTTGATCAGAACGAGCACCAGGCCGGCAGCCGCGATCGGCTTGTAGATGTGGAAGGCGTGCATCGTCGCCAGCACCGCGAGGAGCTGGCAGAGCCAGCCGATGCACTGGAAGGTCGCGGCGGTGGCCGCAGGCAGCGGCGAGCGCATCACGGCGAGCCCCTCGCGGGCACGGGTCACGAACAGACGCGCCGTTCCCAGCCCTTCGAGGGCGTCGCGATGCTGGATGCGGGCCGAGCCCCAGGCCCCGAGGAAGAGCAGCACACCGATCGCGAGCACGACCGCGATCGCCGTGATCGCCCAGGCGGGGATCTTGGCGGCGAACAGCACCCAGACGACCAGCGTCACGGACGGGAAGAGATCGAACATCCGGTGCGCGAACACCGAGCCGATCAGGGTGGCGGTGGTGCCCCGGCCGTGCTCGGGCAGGCGGCGGCGGAGCACGACGACGCGGGCGAGCTCGCCGACCCGGCCGGGCAGGACGGCGTTCGCGAACAGCCCGACCGAGAACGCGGAGAAGACGAGCCGGAACCGCGGGTGCGGCTTGTCCATCGACTGCTCGATCGTCGTGTTCCACGCCATCGCGCGCGACAGCACCGAGAGCAGGTTCAGCCCGATCGCGGCGGCGACCCACGGCCAACGGACGACGGTGAACGTGTCGCGCACCAGGCCCCAGTCGGGCCCGCGCCACCAGATGAGGGTGATTGCGAGCGCCAGCAGCGGCACCACCACCGCCAGGCCGATGCCGCGACGGCGCCAGGTCACGCGCAGGCTTCCTCGTAGACGCCCTCCAGCCGGCGGGCGATGTCGTCCCACGCATAGCTCGCCAGGGCGTGCTCGCGGCCGGCGCGGCCCATCTCGACGCGGCGTTCCTCGTCGGCGAGCACGTCGACGACGGCCGCGGCCAGGGCATCGGCGTCGCCCGGCGGGACGAGGACCGCGGCCTCGGGCGTCACCACGGCGGCGTAGCCCGGGATGTCGGACGCGACGACCGGCGTCGCGCAGCCGAACGCCTCGACGACCACCAGGCCGAAGCTCTCGCCGCCGAGCGACGGCGCGACGGCGACCTTCGCCCGCGAGAGCTCGCGGGTGCGGACGTCGTTGGTGACGATGCCGAGCACGTCGATCCCGGCTTCGTCGACCCGCAGCCGCGCGTTCAGGAGGCGGTACTGCAGCGGGTCGGTGCCGATCAGCCGCAGCCGCGCGCCGGTCCGCCGGTGGATCTCGGGCCAGGCCCGGAGCAGCACCGGCAAGCCCTTGCGGTGGTCGTGCCGGCCGACGAAGACCACCGTGTTGTCACGGTCGGTCGGATCCGCCCGCTCGGGGATGAGCACGCCGTTCGGGATGACGCGGTAGTCGCCCGGATGCCATCGGCTCGCCGACTCGGCGGCCATCGGCGACACCGCGATGCGCACGTCGATCCGCTCCATCAGGAAGCCCCAGAAGTACCGGCCGAAGCGCAGCCACTCGAGCTGGCCGTGCGCGTGCCAGGTCGCGACCACGGGGCAGCGGGCGGTCGAGAGGGCCATCACGCAGATCGCAGGGGTCATCGGCTCGTGCAGGTGCAGGACGTCGAACTGCTCCTCTGCGAGCGCCCGCCTGATCCGTGGGATGCAGCTGGGCGAGAGGACGATGTTCGGCAGCGAGCCGTTCGCGGGCACGACCACCGAGCGCCCCACGGGGATGATCCCCTCCGGGAGCTCCTCGTGCCGCCCCGACCGCGGGTGGAGCAGCCGCGTGAGCAGCCCGGGCGGGTCGTTCCCCATCAGGATCTTCACGTCGTGGCCGCGGCGGCGTAGCGCGGCGGCCTGGTGCTCGGCGTGCTCGACCACGCCGCCCCAGTACGACCAGGAGAACGGGACGACGATGCCGATCTTCACACGGCCACGCGTTCGAAGACCCGCGACAGCCGCCGGACGGCCTCCTCGACGACCTCGTCGGGCACGGCGAGCGAGAGCCGCGCCCAGCCGGCGCCGCCCGGGCCGAAGCCCGTACCCGGCGCGACGGCGATCCGCTCCTCCTCCAGCAGGCGCTCGGCGGTGACGCCGTCCGGCAGCCGCAGCCACAGGAAGAACGTCCCCTCGCACGTGATGGGGCCGGGGAGCGCGCCGGCGAGGAGGTCGCGGCGGCGCTGGTAGGTCGCCACGCGCTCGGCGACCGAGTCCTGCGGGCCTTCGAGCGCCGCGATCGTCGCCGCCTCGACCGCGGCGAAGATCCCGACGCGGGTGTGGTCGTTGAGCACGTTGACTCGCTCGACGATCTCGGCGTTGCCGACGACGAAGCCGACCCGCCAGCCCGCCATCCCGTAGGTCTTCGACATCGACCACATCTCGACACCGACGTCCTTCGCCCCGTCCGTCGCGAGGAAGCTCTCGGGGCTCCGGCCGTCGAAGACGATGTCGGCGTAGGCGGCATCGTGCACGACGGCTCCACCGGTGCGGTTCGCCCAGTGCACGGCGGCGTCGAACGTCCCGGCCGGCGCGCACACGGCGCAGGGGTTGGACGGGTAGTTGAGGAAGAGCGCCGCTGCAGCCGGCGCGCCGTCGAGGTCGGGCGCCCAGCCGGCGGCGGGATCGAGGGGGACGGTTCCGAGACGGGCGTCGGCGAGCGCCACGCCCGACAGGTAGTCGGGGTAGTAGGGGTCGGGCAGGAGGATCGTCTCGCCCGGGTCGGCGAGCGCGGCCGCCAGGTCGACGATCGCCGACTTCGTGCCGGGCACGACGGCGACCTCCCGCTCGGCGTCGAGCTCGACGCCGTAGACGTCCCGGTACCTGCGCGCGACGGCGCGCTTCGTGGCGGCCAGGCCGCGGATCGGCGAGTAGCCATGCGCCGACGGGCTCGCGGCGGCGCGTGTCAGCGCCTCGACGACGTGCGGCGGCGGGCCGATGTCCGGGTTCCCCCGGCCGAGGTCGACGACGGCTTCGCCGCGCTCCGCCGAAGCGGCGGCGACACGGGCGAGCAGGCCGACGAAGTACTGCTGCGGCAGCCGGGCCAGGCGTTGCGGACGGTTGCCCACCGGGGACGATCGTAGTCGAGCGGCGGTGAGACGTCCGTGAGCGGCTCGACCCGGACTACGATCGTCTGATGTTCGAAGAGGGCCTCGCCGAGCTTCACACCCACCTCGGCGGCTCCGTGGCGTCGGACATCCTCTGGAGCCTCGCCCACGAGCAGGGGATCGCGCTGCCGACCCGCGACTACTGGGAGTTCGAGCGGCTCGTGACCGTGTCGGACCCGCGCGGAGTGCCCGACCTCGACTCGCTCGACCGGATCTACCACCTGACCGAGCTGATCCAGTCGTCGCCGCTCGCGGTCGAGCGCTCGGTGCATGCGGCGATCGGCGGGGCGTACCGCTCGCAGCGGATCACGACGCTCGAGCTGCGCTTCAACCCGATGAAGCGCAACCGGGGCGGCGAGCGGGATCTCGACCACATCATCCTGGCGGCGATCCGGGGCCTCGACCGCGCCTCGCTCGAGTACCCGCAGGTGCGCGCCGGCCTGATCCTGATGATGGACCGGACGTTCACGGTCGAGCAGAACCACGTGATCGTCGAGAAGGCGCTCCGCTACGCGGCACGCGGGGTGGTGGGTGTCGACATCGCCGGCCCACGCCCCGGAGGCGCTCGGTACGACTACACCCGGATCGCCGACCACGTCGCGCTCGCCCGCGGTGGCGGTCTCGGCGTGACGATCCACGTCGGCGAGGAGGGCGGCGAGCTCGGCAGAGCCGAGCTGGCGGAGGTGATCGAGGTGCTCGAGCCGGATCGCATCGGCCACGGCATCCTCGCGGCCCGGGAGCCGGAGCTGATGGCCCGCCTCCGCGAGGCCGGCACGACGCTCGAGATCTGCCCGACGTCGAACCTGTTGACGAAGGCGCTCGCCGACGAG
>CAYXXE010000175.1:0-5051 GCA_964468985.1 uncultured Gaiellales bacterium
CACCCCGACCTCGGCATCGACTACTACGAGGATCTCTTCCGCTCGATCAAGGAGCGCTACCGGGTGCACCTCCACGCGCTCTCCCCGCCCGAGGTGCAACACATCGCGCGGCGGTCGAAGCTCGACGTGCCGCAGACGCTCACCCGGCTCCGCGATGCCGGCCTCGACTCGCTGCCCGGCGGCGGCGGCGAGGTGCTCGTCGATCGCGTGCGCGAGATCATCGCGCCGAAGAAGACCAAGACGGCGGAGTGGCTCGGCGTGATGCGGCATGCCCAGCGCCTCGGGATCTCCACGACCGCGACGATGATGTACGGCCACGTCGAGACGCTCGAGGAGCGGGTCGAGCACATGGCGCGCGTCCGTTCCCTGCAGGACGAGACCCGCGGCTTCCGGGCCTTCATCTCGTGGACGTTCCAGGACGACGGCAACCGGCTCGGCGCACTCGTGCCGCGCGAGACGATGCCGACGTCGTTCGACTACCTGCTCACCCAGGCCGTCTCGCGGATCTTCCTCGACAACGTCGACCACATCCAGAGCTCGTGGGTGACGCAGGGGATGAAGGTCGGGCAGGTCGCGCTGGAGTTCGGCGCGGACGATCTCGGCTCGATCATGATCGAGGAGAACGTCGTGTCCGCCGCGGGGACCACGTATCGCGCCTCGACCGAGGACTTCGTCCGCACGATCAGGTCGCTCGGCAAGCTCCCCGTGCAGCGGGACACGCTGTACCGGGACGTCCGGGTCTTCGCTTGACCGGCCGGCGCGGGCTCCGGCCGGCAGCGCTGCTCGTGGGCGGCCTGCTGACCGTCCTGCTGCTGGCGAGCGGCGGCGGCCCCGCGACTGCGTCGGCGCGCGGAACGCTGCTCGCCCGGGTCCGCGCCGTCGTCTTCGCCCAGCCTCGTGCCTCCGCCGGCGGCGCTGCCGCGGGCGGCAGCGCTGTCGAGGACAGCGGTCAGACCCCTTGCTCGGCGGGCTCGGCTGCCCTCTGCTCCACCGTCGACGTCCCGCTCGACCGGACCGGCGCCGTCCCGGGCACGATCGCCCTGCATGTGGCCGAGGTGCTGCCGCAGGGCGTGCCCCGCGGCGCGATCTTCCTGATCGCCGGTGGACCGGGGCAGGGCTCGGCGCACGTCCTCGGCCTCGGGACGCCGCAGGCCGACGCGCTCGACCAGGCCCTGTTCCCCGGCTACGCGCTGATCGCCTACGACGACCGCGGCACCGGCGACTCGGGGCTGCTCGACTGTCCCGGGCTGCAGGCGGCGACCACGTCGGTGACGGAGAACGCCCAGGTCGCGCCGTGCGCGGCGGCGCTCGGCTCGAACCGCGACTTCTACAGCACCGCCGATCATGTGGAGGATCTCGACGCCGTCCGCCAGGCGCTCGGCTTCGACAAGGTGGGGCTGTACGGCACCTCGTACGGGACGAAGCTGGCGGTCGCCTACGCGCTCGCCCATCCGGATCACGTCGAGCGCCTGCTCCTCGACTCGGTGCTCCCGCCCGAGCTGCCCGACCCGTTCTCGGCGAACGTCGTCTCGACGATGCCGAAGACGCTCGACGCGTTCTGCGCGAACAACCTCTGCCGCGGCGCGACGAGGGACTTCGGCGGCGACGTCGTCGCGGTCGCGAACGCGCTGGCGGCGAAGCCGCTCCACGGCAAGGTGCTGACGGCGAGCGGCGCGAAGGCCACCGTGACGCTCACCGCGATCGACTTCCTCTCGACGATCCTCGACTCCGATCTCAACCCGGGCCTCGCCGACGAGCTGCCGGCGGTGGTGCACCTGGCCCGGCTCGGCAACCCGCTGCCGCTGCTGCGGATCTACCGCCTCGACTCGGCCTCCTCGGCCGAGTCGGCACCCGACCTGAGCTCGGCGCTCTACGCCGCCACGTCGTGTCACGACGGCCCCTTCCCCTGGCAGCCCGACACGCCGATCGCCGATCGGCAGGCGCTCGTGCAGGCCGCGATCGCGGCCCTGCCCGCAGGGTCGTTCGGCCCGTTCGGCAACTGGGCGGCCGGCTTCGGCAACGCCGAGTTCTGTCTCGACTGGCCGAGCCCGTCGGGCGGCGTCGCGCTCGGCCCCGGGCCGCTCCCGGACGTGCCGGTGCTGGCGATCAGCGGCGGCTACGACATGCGGACGCCCACGGCGGGAGCGGTCTCGGTCGCGGCCCGCTTCCCGCAGGGCCACGTCGTGGTCGTGCCGGGGATCGGGCACAGCGTGCTCGGCGCCGACCCGTCGGGCTGCTCGCAGCGCGCGGTGCTCACCTGGATGCAGGGCGGCGCGGTGCCGGCCACCTGCCCGCGGCCCGGCCAGATCGTGCCCGTGGCGCCGGGCTACCCGGTCTCGCCCACCCGGAGCGGTGCGCCGCTGCAGACGTACGCCGCCGCCCTGAAGACGATCGACGAGGCCGAGGCCGCCTGGCTCGAGACCGCGGGTCTCTCCGGCGCCCCGGCGGTCGTCCCCGGCCTCGTCGGCGGCCGGCTGATCGCGGGCGCCCGCTCGCTGACGTTCTCCCACTACGAGCTGGCGGCCGGCGTCACGCTCACCGGCACGCTGCGCCTGAAGGCGTTCGGCCTGCCGTCGGTGTTCGACGGCTCGGTCACCGTCGGCGGCACGCTCGCCGCCCCCGGGCTGCTCGGCGTCGTCGGCGCGAGCGTGCGCGGCACGCTCGGCGGCAGGCCCGTCGGGTAACAGCCCGCGCTACGTGATCTTCACGGCTACGTGATCTTCGCAGCTACGTGATCTTCGATGTGAAGGCCCTGCTGACGCTGACGCCCTGAACGGTGAGCGTCACCGAGCCTCGGATCGTCTTGCCCTTGTCCTTCGCAGGCAGCGGCCACGTGCAGGTGGCGATCCCGTTCGCGACCGACCCCTTCCGCGCCGCCGGGATGTGCTTGCCGGCCACGGTCGCGGCGCAGGCGACGGTCCCGGCGGTGACCGGGCCTGCCGTGTCGTTCTCGGTGGCGGCGAACGATGCGGTGAACGGCTTGCCCGCCCGCGCGGGCTTCGGGGTCGCGGTCAGCGCGGTCGACGTGAGCTTCAGCTTGGTCAGCACGTCGTAGGTGTAGGTGCCGTGGCCCGGGTCGGGGGCCAGGTCCGCCTGGGCGTTCGAGAAGTCGGGATTGCCGCTCGAGTCGAGGACGATGCCCGAGACCGCGATCGCGAAGAAGTCGATCTGCTTGGACTTGCCGAGGACGGCGTCGCTGACATGGATCGTCGCTCCGGCCGTCCCGTACGAGTAGGTCAGCGACGGGCTCTGGACGGAGCTCCCGTAGTCGGAGGTCACCCACGGGTACAGGTCGACGCTGCCCGGCGTGAGCTGCAGGAGGTAGTCGGCCCCGTCGTTCTGCGGGTCGCCCGTCGCGGGGTTGGCGTCCGTGTCGAGATAGAGGAACAGCGCCATGTCGGGCGTGAGCGCCGGCCGGTTCGAGATGTTCACCTGGAAGGTGATGTTGCCGGCGTCGTCGTTCGAGACCACGATCGTGGTGATGTCGGGGGCGTTCGCGTTCTCGCCCGTCGAATCCGTGAACGTCTGCGAGTTGGCGGCGGAGTGCGCCGAGCTCGCGCGCGCGCCGCCGGCCAGCACAGCCGCTGCGCACAGCAGCGCCAGCGTCCCCGGGAGGGCAATGCCCCGTCTCGTCATGCCGGCCTCTCCTCTCGTCGTCACTGCTGCTGCCGGACAATCTAGCTCCGAGGGCGTTACGCTGGGCCCGGGATGACGGCGTTTCTCGGCAACCACGGGCTCGCGGCCGTCTTCGCGCTGATGTTCGTCGCGGCGCTCCTGCCCGCGGCGAGCGAGCTGACGATGCTCTACGGTGGCGCGCTCGCCTCGGGCGCGCTGGCGGGCCACATCGCGCTCGGCTCGCACCGCTTCCACTCCGGCCTCTCGGCCTATCTCGCCGTCGTCGTGACGGGCATCGTCGCCAACTCGCTCGGAGCCTGCTTCGGCTGGGCCCTCGGGGCGTACGGCGGCCACGACCTGCTCGAGCGCCACGGCCGCTGGCTCCACATCACGCCCGAGCGCATCGAGCGGGCCGAGCGCTGGTTCGAGCGGTTCGGCACGGTGGCCGTGCCGCTCGGCTTCGCCTGCCCGGTGATCCGCTCGTTCGTGGCGCTGCCGGCGGGCATCGCCGAGTGGCCGCTGCGGCGGCTCCTGCCGCTGGCCGTCGCCGGCATCGCCGTCTTCTGCTTCGCCGTCGGCGGCCTCGGCTGGGCTGTCGGCGACAGCTGGCACACCGCGAAGCACGACCTGAGCTACCTCGACTACGTCGTCGTCGCGGCTGTCGTCCTCGGGGCCGGGGTCTGGGCGTTCCGACGCCGCGCGGCTACCATTGGCGGTCGTGGCGATTCCGCACGTTGACGTCGGCGCGCAGTACGCGCCGCTGATCCCCGAGCTGAAGGACGCGTTCGCGAGAACGCTCGAGAGCGGACGATTCATCTTCGGGCCGGAGGTCGAGGCGTTCGAGCGCGAAGCCGCGGCCCATCTCGGCACCGACGACGCCGTCAGCGTCGCGAACGGGACCGACGCGCTCGTGCTCCTGCTCGACGCGCTCGGGATCGGCCCGGGCGACGAGGTGATCTGCCCGGCGTTCACGTTCTATGCGACCGCCGAGGCGATCGCGCGCCGCGGAGCCACGCCCGTCTTCGCCGAGATCGACCCCATCACCCTGAATCTCGATCCCGCCGACGTGGCGGCGCGCATCACCGGCCGCACGAAGGCACTCATGCCGGTGCACCTGTTCGGCCGTCCGGCACCGCTCGCCGAGCTGCAGAGCCTCGGCCTGCCCGTGCTCGAGGACGCCGCCCAGGCGTTCGGCGCCTCGCCGATCGCAACGTCGATCGCCTCGACGTACTCGTTCTTCCCGACCAAGAACCTGTTCGCGCTCGGTGACGGCGGCCTGGTCGCGGTGAACGACGCCGAGCTCGCGCAGCGGCTGCGGATGCTGCGCTTCCACGGCTCCGCTGCGAAGAAAGAGTTCCTGTACGTCGGCTACAACTCCCGGCTCGACGCCATGCAGGCGTCGTTCCTGCGGATCTTCCTGCGCCACCTCGACCGCT
>CAYXXE010000176.1:0-5019 GCA_964468985.1 uncultured Gaiellales bacterium
GGTGTCGAGCTCGCCGGCAAGAACGTCTTCGCGGCCGCCGGCCGGTACGCGAACGTTGGTGTCGTGGCGGTTCCGGGCTGGTGGAGAGTGACGAGGCTCGTGGTTGAGCATCTTGCGGAACTCAGCGTCGCGGTCTCGTTCATCCCCTACGCTGGAACGCTCATCGCCGCGTACCTCTTCTTCCGGTACCGGTCGCGTGGCGGGGCAGCCGTCTTTGCCTCGGTCGCCCTCGCAGTCACCTTCTGGCTGGTCGCCGAGGTCGCGTACAACGATGCCGCCTTCTACGACTTCGTCGATTTCCAGCGGATCCACGAGCGGTACCTGATCTATCTGATCCCGTTCTTCCTGACCGCATTCGTCGTCGCGGCCCGCCTGCCGGCAGCCCGGCGCTCACTCCGGCTCTGGGGAGCCGCCTCGGTCGCCGCGGCGGCAGCGCCCGCGCTCATCCCGTACAACCTCGTGCTCAACAACACCGTCGTGCTCGAGAGCTTCGGCCTGACGCTCTTCGCCCGCGTCTCCCACGGAGACCTCGTGCCGGTGCGACATCCCCTCGAGGCGATGCTCCTCGTCGCCGCGGCCTTCTCGGCAATCGGCGTCGTGATGCGCCACAAGCTCCCGGCTCTGGTGATCGCGACCGTCGCCTGCTTCCTGCTCTTCTCGCTCGCGACCCGAAACCGGATCACCTCTGCGGCATACGGCTCGTCGCTGATCCTGAAGCACCAGGACTGGGTCGACCGGACGGATCCGGAGGGTGACGTCGTCCTACTCGCATCGCCCAGCCTGCGCCGCGAGGTGGGGCTGCAGACGATGTTCTTCAATCTGTCGGTCGACCGGCTGGCCTACGTCTGCACCATGTTCACAGAGGCCGACTTCGGAGAGCGGCGGGTCACTCTCGGGCACGACGGAGTCATCCTCGAGGACGGTCACCCCCTCAACGCCACGTATGCGGTCGTCTCCAGAACGCTCCGGCTCCAGGGGCGAGTCGTCGCACGCGACCGACAGGCCGGCGTGATGCTTGTCGCAACCCGAGACGGCCGCCTCCAACTGGCTCCCGGCGCCTACTGGCCCGACTGTTGACGAGAATCCGCGCCTGATGCGTGTCTGCATCGTCTACGACTGCCTGTATCCGTATACGGTCGGCGGCGCCGAGCGGTGGTATCGGAACCTCGCGCTGAGGCTCGCCGAGGAGGGCCACTCGGTGACGTATCTGACGCTCCGCCAGTGGGATCCCGGCGACGCGCCCAGCGGGCCCGTAGACGTTCGAGTCGTCGGCCCGCGCCTGGCGCTTTACGACGGCGAGCGCCGCCGCATCGGGCCGCCCATCCGCTTCGGCCTCGGCGTGCTCCTCCACCTGCTCCGGCACGGACGGGACTATGACGTCGTCCACACCGCCTCTTTTCCGTACTTCTCACTGCTCGCGGCCGGACTCGCCAGGCCGGTCCGCGGCTACACGCTCGTCGTAGACTGGCACGAGGTCTGGACACGGGAGTACTGGCTCGACTACCTCGGCTCGACGCGGGGGAGAGTCGGCTGGCGTATCCAACGGCTGTGCGTACGGATCCCCCAGCGGGCGTTCTGCTTCTCGCATCTACACGAGCAGCGACTTCGCGATGAGGGCTTCCGCGGGAAGCTCTCGGTTCTGCGAGGCCAGTACGACGGCCCACCTGGTCGTCTCACCGCCGCGATCGCGCCGGCAACCGTCGTCTACGCCGGCCGCCACATCGCCGAAAAGCGCGTCTCGTCGCTCGTTCCTGCCGTCAAGAAAGCCCGCGCGACGATTCCCGGGCTGCGCTGCCGAATTCTCGGCGACGGGCCTGCCCGAGCCGACCTGCTCGAGGCGATCGAGAACGACGGGTTGCAGGACGTGATCGAGGCTCCTGGCTTCGTCGCGCAAGAGCAGGTCGAGGTGGCGCTCGAGGGCGCGCTGTGCCTCGCGCTGGCATCGCGGCGCGAGGGGTATGGCCTCGTGGTCGTGGAGGCGGCATCACATGGAACCCCGAGCGTTGTCGTCGCCGGACCCGACAACGCCGCGGTCGAACTGATCGAGGACGGGATCAACGGCGTGGTGGCGCAGACGGCGAGCGCAGACGACCTTGCCGCGGCGATCGTGCGGGTGGATGCGGGAGGGCCTGCGTTGCGCGAGTCGACGTTCCGCTGGTTCGAGCGGCACCACGAGGAGCTGTCGCTCGCGAGTTCGCTGGCCGCCGTCTCGGACGCCTACGAAAAGCGGGCGCTGTCATGAGAAGCGTGTTGCACGTGCTGCCCCACCCCGGGGGCGGCGGCGAGACATATGTCGATTCGATCTCGTCTCTCGACGGGTACCAGTTCGAGCGCATGTTTCTCGCCGAAGGGCCGAGCCCACGCGGTGCGGTCGGCGCGATCCTCGCCCGCGCTGCGGAAGCACAGCTCGCCGCGCGGCGCCACGACCTCCTGCACGTCCACGGGGAGGTCGCGGCGGCGCTCCTGCTACCGACGCTGGCACTCCGCCCGTCGGTGCTGACCCTGCACGGGCTGAACCTCGTGCGGCGGCTGAGCGGCGGCCGGCGGACCGCGGCCGAGTTGAACCTCCGCCTGGTGCTGCGCGCAGCGACACGCACCATCTGCGTCACCCAGGCCGAGCACGACGAGGTGGTCGCCGCGGCCGGGCACGGTGCCGGCCTTCGGTCGGTCGTGATCCACAACGGCGTCACTCTGCCGCCACCTACGACGGCCCCGGGGCGTACAGCCGCCCGCGCCGGCCTCGGGCTACCCGACGACGCCGTCGTCGGGCTCTGGGTCGGAGGGCTCGAGGAGCACAAGGACCCGCGAACGGCCCTTTCCGCCTTCTCCGTCGCAGCCCGGGACGAACCTCGATTGCGGCTGCTGATCGCCGGCGACGGTCCTCTGCGAGCCGAGCTCGAACTGGAGTTGCGGCGCAACGCTGCGGACGCCGCCCAGTTGCTCGGCTTCCGGACGGATGTCGCAACGCTCCTCGCTGCGTCGGACTTCTTCGTGCTCACCTCGCTCCACGAAGGGCTGTCGTACTCGTTGCTCGAGGCGATGGCCGCCGGTCTGGCTCCGGTCGTCTCCGACCCTCCTGGGAACGTCGAGGCGGCAGGCGACGCCGGGATCACCGTCGCCTGCGGAGACGTCGCAGGCTTCGCCGCTGCATTCCGGCGACTGGCGGCCGACGAGGCCGTGCGGCACGCGCTCGGCGCGCGGGCGCGAACGCGGGCGGCAGAGCGGTTCGGCATCGCCGAGATGACGCACCGAACGGGGCTGCTCTACGACAAGGTGCTCGCCGGGCGCTGACGTCCCGCAGCGGCCTCAACGACCTCGAGCACGCGGTCGGTCGCACCCGGAGCGAGGCCGAGCGCCTCGATCATCGCAGTGCGTCCGGCTACGGACTCGCCGGCCAGCACCGCGGGGATGACGGCGGCCAGTTCCGCTGCGCTAGTCGCCACAAGCATCCCGGTCGTGCCGTCGAACGGCGGCTGGGCGGGCTGACCGCCGACGTTCAGGAAGATCACCCTGACACCTGCCGCGGCCGCCTGCAGCGTTGCGGTCGAGACCGCACCGATACAGAGATCGCACACTGCGATCAACTCTCCGATGGACGACCGGGTGTCGACGTCGACCTCGAGCTGCGGATGGTCGCCCGCGGCCGCGAAGATCTCCGGTTCGTGCTCGGCCGGGTGAGGACGGATCGTCACCCGCGTGCTCGGCCGCGTCACAGCGAGCGCCGAGAGGGCGGCGACAACGTGCCGCATGCTGATGCGATTGTCGAGTCGAACGGAGAGACGTGAGGAATACTCGACCAGGACGAGCGTCCGGCCGGTCGCCCGCGACTCGCTCTGGTGGTTTCCGTCCGGGGGCCAGGGCAGACCGGGATTTCCGGTCACCGTCACCGAACCGGCCGTCCTCCGGCGGAGCGAGAGCGCGTCTGCCTCCGACCAGACGGCGGCGATGTCGGAAAGCGTCTTGTCCGGATCGTTCGGCTCGGCGTAGAAACCGTGCTGGACGACGACCGTCGTCACGCCCGTGTCGCGTGCGGCCTGGACGACCGAGCGCGCATCCGGAGTGCTGTCGAACGGGAGAACCGCGACCCTGAGGCTGCTCGTGCGAAAGCTGTTACGCAGCCGCCGCACGATCGCACCCGTGGCCCCCGCTCTCTGCTCGAGCATCGCGAGCGCACGCACGTCGAGCAGGGCATCCAGGGCGTCGCCCTCCGTCGGCCTCGCGCGCGCCGACGCCAGGACTGCGGCGAGCTCCCGGCGCGATCGCAAGCGGGCCAGGCCACCCGGGTAGCCGACCCAGCCGCCACGCCACGCGCACCGCAGCACGTCGCCCACCGCGTTCGGCGGGAGACAGCGCGGATCAAGGACCGGACGAAGGTCGTCGGTCGCAGCGAAGCGTGCGAACAGTGGCCCCAGGTGCCAGTAGGGCAGGACGTAGACGGCGCCCCGCACCCGCCCGGGCACACCGGTGATGTTGAGCATCCGCCGCGCGACGCGGGTCGAGAGCGGCAACCGCCACGGAGAGGCGACCGGCGTCGGATAGTGCGGCGGGGGTACCACGCCGAAAGCCGCGACCTCGATCCCCCTTGCCCCGAGCGTTCTCCGCAGGCAGTCGGCACGTCCCTCGTCCAGCCCGAAGAGCTCGAGGCGCCCGCCCCAACCGGCGAGACCCGCCGCGACCCCCGAGACGATTCGGACCTCCGGCACGAACACCTCGGCGAGCAGCTCGAGCTCCCAGATCTGCGGCAGGCAGACGCCGTCGCCGGTCAGCCCGGCGTCACGGCGCAGCCGCCAGGCGGCAAGGCGCGCGAGCGCCTCCCGGTCGATCGCTAAGCGCGTCTCGGCGGCGAGCAGATCGTCGAGCAGGACTCCGAACGGAAGCGTGTCGCCGTCGGCACGGGGGACGTCGAGGACGAGGTCTCGGCCCGGCACCAGCGCCGTTGCGGCGCCGAGGGAGCTCGACCGCAGCGTGACCGCCGCCTCCCAGCTCGTCACGTGGGTGCCGAGCCTACGATTGGCCGAT
>CAYXXE010000177.1:0-5017 GCA_964468985.1 uncultured Gaiellales bacterium
ACGACCTCGACGTCGCGGATGTGGTACCCGCCGAGGTTCACGTGCATCAGCCCGGGGACGAACTTGTCCTCGTCGGCATCGGCGTAGTAGGTCAGCCCCTGCAGGAACGAGTTGGCGCAGTTGCCGACGCCGATGATCGCGACGCGGACCTTGTCCTGCTGCCGCTTCGGCGCGCTGCCGTTGCCGTTTGCTTCGCTCATTTGCTTGCCTCCATCAGTTGCTTGCGGACGTGCAGGACACGTTGGGCGACCGTCACCCAGGCGGTGCAGGCGAGAAGCGCGATGGCCCAGCCGAGCGCCCCCCACGGTGCGAGGACGAGCCCGGCGGTGATCACGACGACGCGCTCGGCCCGGGAGCCGATGCCGACATCGCCGCGGAGGCCGAGCGCCTCGGCCTTCGCCCGGGTGTACGAGACGAGAAACGACCCCGCGACCGCCGCCATCACGACGGCGACGAAGATCGGGTGGTGGTGCGTCGCCAGGACATAGGCGATCGCGGTCAGCATGAAGCCCTCGCTGATGCGGTCGGTCGTCGAGTCGAGGAACCCGCCGAACGGCGTCGTCTTGCCGCCGGCGCGGGCGAGCGCTCCGTCGAGGATGTCGAGGAGCGAGCCGACGACGAACACGGCGGCCGCGAGCCAGAAGAAGAGGAGCCGGTGCGGGTGCTCGAACAGCACGAGCACCGACGCGACGAGACAGAGGAGGACGCCGCTCGCGGTGAGGGCGTTCGGCGTCACGCGGGTCCGGGCGAGACCGATCACCGAGCGGGCGGCGAGCGTCCGGGCACCCGTCGTGTAGCCGTGCTTGATCGCGGCGGCCCTGGTCATCTCGTTGACGGTAGCAACGGGACGCGCGGGCACCCCGTCGCGGGTCGGCGGACGGTCGGTTACGCCCGTCGAGCGGCGGCGAATGGCGTGGCTTCCTCGGAGCGAAGCCCGAATCGCCACCGGAAGACCACGGCCATCGCGACCAGGGCGACGAGGTTCCCGGCGAGGCAGTCGAGCCAGAAATGGTTGCCGGTCGCCATCACCGAGAACCAGACCCACAGCGGCCACACCGTCCACAGCGCCTTCGCCCACCAGCGGCGGCACGCGGTGAACATGACGACCCCGACGATGAGCGCGTCGGCCGCGTGCAGGCTCGGCATCGCCGCGTACGGGTTCGCGAGCAGCTGCACGACCCCGTCGCGATGCTGGTCGACGAAGCCGATCCCGAGCAGCCGCGGCGGCGCCGTCGGCCAGAAGAAGTAGCCGAACAGCCCGATCACGTTCGCGAGCAGCACCGAGTTGCGGAAGCCGTAGAAGCGCTCGTGGTGGCGCACGTAGACCCACAGGACGGCGGCACCGACGACGGTGAACTCCGAGTTCCAGTACGTCCACGAGACGGCGGTCTCGAGCAGGTGGCGCTGGCTCACGAACTGCTCGAGCGTCAGCTCGTAGAGGCGGTTCGTGAAATGGGTCTCGATGCGCACGACGTCCAGCCCGTGCGCGAACGCGGTCTGCGGCGGCTTCCGGTCGGCGAGCCCGCGCACGACCTGGTACACGAGGCCGAAACCGAGCCAGATTGCCAGCTGGCGCCCAAGATCCGCCCACCCGCGCGGCAAGTAGCGCCGTCCAGCTGCGACGACGGTCGTCATGACCGCTCGATTGTAGACCTTCGGTCGGAGGCTGGGAAGGGGGCTACCCCCCGATGTAGCTCATCTCGACCTTCGGCAGGTCGCGCGTCTGCGCGGAGCGGAGCTCCGAGTACCGGTCCGACCGGTCGCCCCAGATCGCGCGGACGGCCTCGACGAGCTCGTCGTCGGTGGCGCCGCCCCGGACAACCGCGCGCAGGTCGTGGCCGCGGACGGCGAACAGGCAGGTGAAGACTTTCCCCTCGGCCGAGATGCGCGCCCGCGAGCAGTCGCCGCAGAACGGCTGGGTCACGGAGGAGATGACGCCGATCTCGCCGGCGCCGTCGGTGTAGCGATAGCGCCGTGCGACCTCGCCCCGGTAGGCGGCAGCGACCGGCTCGAGGCCGAAGGCCGCATCGAGCGTCGCGACGATCTCGGCGGCGGGAACGACATCGTCGAGGCGCCACCCGTTCGTGTGACCGACGTCCATGTACTCGATGAAACGCAGGGTGTGTCCCGTCCCGCGGAAGTGATCCGCGATGGCGGCGACCTCACCGTCGTTGACGCCCCGCTTGACGACGCAGTTCACCTTCACGGGCAACCCGGCGGCTGCCGCGGCGCCGATGCCTTCGAGCACCCGGCTGACCGGGAAGTCGACGTCGTTGAGCTTCTGGAAGGTCGCGTCGGCGAGCGAGTCGAGGCTGACCGTGATGCGATCGAGGCCGGCGGCGGCAAGCGCCTCGGCCTTTCCGGCCAGGAGCGAGCCGTTCGTGGTGAGCGTCAGCTCGGCCCCGAGCGGCGCGAGGAGCGCGATCAGCCGCTCCAGATCGCGCCGGACGAGCGGTTCGCCGCCGGTCAGGCGCAGCTTGCCGACGCCGAGGGCCACGAACGCCGCGGCGACCCGTGCGATCTCCTCGAACGAGAGCAGCTCGCGGCGTTCGAGGAAGCGGTACTGCGGGCCGAAGACCTCGTTCGGCATGCAGTAGACGCAGCGGAAGTTGCAGCGGTCGGTGACCGAGATCCGCAGGTCGTGGACGGGCCGCCCGAGCAGGTCGCGCGCGGTCTGGCTTTTCGTGCCCATCGTCACAGGGTAGTGAAGACGGCTCGCAGTAGGCTCAACGCCGCAGTGCGCCTCGGACCGAAACTCCCGCTCGTCCTGCTCGTCACGGTCACGGCCGTCTGGGGGTACACGTTCGTGCCGGTGCAGAAGGCGGTGGCGGTGTACCCCGTGTTCGCGTTCCTCGCGATCCGCTTCGCCGTCTCGACGCTGGTGCTGGCCCCGTTCGCCTGGCGGCCGCTGCGTACCCTGCCGCGCGGCGGCTGGCTCGCGGGCATCGGGGGCGGCCTGCTGCTCGGTGGCGCCTACGGTTTGCAGACGGCGGGACTCCACCTGACGACCGTCTCGAGCACCGGGCTGATCACCGGCCTGTACGTCGTCTTCGCGCCGCTCATGGCGCTCGCCGCCTTCGGCACCCCGGTTCCGGCCGCGGCCTGGGCCGGCGTCGGCCTGTCGGTGGTCGGGCTCGCCTTCCTCGAGGGGATGCCGGGCGGCTCGCTCGCCGGGAACGCGCTCGTGCTCGGCACCGCGGTCGCCCAGGCGGCGCAGATCGCTCTGATGGAGCGCTACGCGCCGCGCATCGACGTCCGCGCGCTCACCTTCGTCCAGTTGGCGACGTGTTGCGTGGGCTTCGCCGCGATCGCGGCCGCGAGCGGAGAGACACACCTGCCCCATGGCCCCCGAGCAGGCACCGTCTGGTACGCGCTGCTCGTGACCGGCATCTTCGCCGGTGCTTTCGGGTACCTGGTCGCGACCTGGGTCCAGGCCCGAACGACCGCGGCGCGGGCCGCGCTCGCGTTCACGCTCGAGGCGCCCTTCGCGGCGTTCTTCGGCGTCGTCCTGGCCGGTGAGCGGCTCGGCTGGGCCGGCTGGACCGGCTGCGGCGTGATCCTGGCCGGCATCCTGCTCGCCGAGCCTGCCGCTGCGAACGGCCTGGCCCGCCTCGCCGGGCGTCCGGGTGTGGCATGACCGTCGTCCTGCTCTCACTCGCCTCCGCTGCGCTCTTCGGCGGGATGACGGTGGCCCTGCGGGCGGGGATGCGCGAGGTCGACGCGGCGACGGCGACCGTGGCCACCGTCGTCGTCGCGCTCGGTGTGGGCGTCGTCGCGGCGGCGATGCGCCACGACCTGCACGGCGCCTGGCCGTTCCTGCTGGCAGGCCTGCTCGCCCCGGGCGGGTCGCAGATCCTGTTCACGCTGGCCGTGCGCGAAGTGGGCGCCTCGCGGACGTCGGTGACCGTGGGCGCGGCGCCGCTCGCCGCGGTGGCGATCGCAGTCGTCTTCCTCGGCGAGCCGCTGCGCCTGCCGCTCGCGGTGGGGGCGCTCGGCGTCGTCGCCGGCGGCGTGCTGCTCGGCGCCGAGCGCGACCGCCCGGCGCACCTGCGGGCGATCGGCTTCGCCTTCGCGGCCGGGGCGGCCGTGCTCTTCGCGACCCGCGACAACATCGCGCGCGACCTGCACGCGCACGCCGCTCCCGAGAGCGCGGCGGCGGCGACGCTCCTCGCCGGGACGTTCGTCACGGTCCTCTGGTCGCGGCGCGTCCCGTCGCGGCGCGCGCTCGCGCGGCTGGCGCCCGCCGGCGTCTGCTTCGGGCTCAGCTACGTCTGCCTGTTCGAGGCCTACTGGCACGGACGCGTGACGGTCGTCTCGCCGCTCGTCGCCACCGAGTCGCTCTGGGGCGTCGGGCTGTCGGCGCTGCTCTTCCGGTCCGAACGGGTCGGGCCGCGCCTGCTCCTCGGCGCGGCGCTCGTGGTCGCGGGCGGGGCGTTGATCGGCGCCGTTCACTGACGACGTCCGCCCTCGGAGCAGGGATCTGCTACAACTTGACTTAGATTTCTTGAGTCAGTAACCATTCCCGAGGAGAAAAGAGCGAACACCGTGGCGAAAACGATCGGTATCGACCTGGGCACGACCAACTCGTGCATGGCCGTCCTCGAAGGCGGCGAGCCGGCAGTGATCTCGAACGCCGAGGGCGGCCGGACGACCCCGTCCGTCGTCGGGTTCACGAAGGACGGGCAGCGGCTGGTGGGAACGCCGGCCCGCCGCCAGCAGGTGACGAACCCGCAGAACACCGTCTTCTCGATCAAGCGATTCATGGGGCGCAAGTTCGACGAGGTGTCGGAGGAGATGAAGATCGTCCCGTACGAGGTCACGAAGGGCCCGGGCGGCGACGTCCGCGTGAAGGCCGGCGGCAAGGAATACGCGCCGCCCGAGATCAGCGCGATGATCCTCCAGAAGCTGAAGACCGACGCCGAGGCGTACCTGGGCGAGCCGGTCGTCGACGCGGTGATCACTGTCCCCGCGTACTTCAACAACGCGCAGCGCGAGGCGACGAAGGACGCCGGCAAGA
>CAYXXE010000178.1:0-5013 GCA_964468985.1 uncultured Gaiellales bacterium
GTGCCGCGCGCGATCGCGTCGTACGTGGGCAGGATCGCTCCGCCCGGGATCCCGAAGGCGACCTCGACGCCCTCGGCCTCGAGTGAGCGGAGAATGGCATCGGAGCCGAGCATCTTCGTCATGGTGACACCTCCTTGTCGCAACTGCGTTCGCGTGAATGGCCGTGCGCTCCTGCCTGGAGCGAGCGCAGCCGGCCCGAGAGCTCAAGATGTGGTCGTACTTCGCCCCTGGTCTCTGTCGGCGTATGCGGCGTCAGTGGCCGCGTGGTCGCATGCTCCCCCTAGAGGGGGAGAACCAGCGTAAGGACCAGAATGCCAACGACGCCGTCGACGACGTGCGGGGTCGATGAAATGGCGGTGGCGCGGTCCATCGTCGGCTCACAGTAGCCGCTCCCGGAACGGAACGTCAACTGGCAACGCACCAGTGCCCTTACGACGCGTCGCCCGAGGCCAGCTCGCGCGACCGCTCGTGCGCAGCCCGGATCGCGTTCAGGAACGCGGCGCGGACGCCGGCCTGCTCGAGCTCGCGCAGCGCCCGCGTCGTGGTGCCGGCGGGCGACGTGACAGCCTCGCGCAGGGCGACGGGGTGCATGTGCTCGTCGCGCAGCAGCTTCGCGGTGCCGAGCATCGTCTGGATCACGAGCTGGCTCGAGATCTCGCGCGAGAGGCCGAGCAGGACGCCCGCCTCGATCATCGACTCGACGAGCAGCGAGAAGTACGCCGGGCCGGAGCCCGAGACGGCGGTGACGACGTCCATGTACGGCTCGGCCACCCGCACGACCGGGCCGAGATGCCGGAGCGCCTCCTCGGCGAGCGCGAGGTGGGCCTCGTCGGCGTGCGCCCCGGCGCAGATCGCGGCGATCCCCTCGCGGACGATCGACGGCGTGTTCGGCATCGCGCGGATGACCGGCACACCCGCAGGCAGGCGCTGCTCGTACCAGTCGGTGGTGAGGGCGGCGGCGACCGACAGGAGCGTGTGGCCGCCCCCGAGCGCCGGCGAGATCTCGGCCAGCAGAGCCGCGGCGTCCTGCGGCTTGACGGCGACGATCACGAGCGAGGCGCCCGCGGCGGCAACGGCGTTGTCGGCCTCGACCGCGGTGCCGTAGAGCTCGGCCAACTCCGTCCGCCGCTCCTCGCGTCGGGCCGTGAGCGTGAGCTCGGCCGGCTGCCGCCAGCCGGATTCGAGGAACCCGCGAACGAGCGCCTCGCCGAGCCGGCCGGCGCCGAGGATGGCGATGCGGTCCTGCACGGGTCAGGTCGTCAGCGCGGGCGCGTGCGAATGGGCGTGCGAGTGGACGTCGATCAGCCACTTGTGCCCGAAGCTGCGCATCGCGTCGATGATCGGCAGCAGCGCCTGGCCCTTGTCGGTCAACTCGTACTCGACCCGCGGCGGCGACTCGGGGAAGCTGTGCCGCACCAGGATCCCCTCGGCCTCGAGCGCCTTCAGCCGCTCGGCGAGCGTGCGCGGGGAGATGCCGGGGCAGGCGCTCTCGAGCTCCTTGAAGCGCCGCGGGCCCTCCGACATGTCGTGCAGCAAGACAGGCGTCCATTTCGACGCGATGATGTCGGCGGTCGCGGCGACGGCGCAGCTGCCGGCTTCGTGCACCTGGTGCATCGTCCGATTCGGGTTCATGGGCGCAGTCTAATCCCACCGGCGGCGCCTGGCTACCAAAACGAAAGGAACAGGAGCCGGTTCGATTTGCGACATCCGGCAACGTGCTTTACTCTTTGAAGTCATGGGGCGCCCGGAGATTGCGAAGCAGGGTACGAAGCCGGCGAAGATCGCGGGCGCGATCGTCTCGCGCCCGCAACGCGGCTAGCCGGCTTCTCGCACCTCTCGCCCCGCCGGACTAGCTCACTCCCCACAGGCGAGAGGAGCAGCGACAGATGAACGCGACCGACGGTCTCTACGACGCTGCGTATGAACACGACGCCTGCGGCGTCGCCGTCGTCGCGCGCCTCGACGGCATTCCGTCACACGAGACGGTGCGGCGCGGGCTGACCGCGGTCGCCAACCTCGAGCACCGCGGCGCCGCGGGCGCCGACGCGCGCACGGGCGACGGTGCCGGCATCCTCGTGCAGCTGCCCGATGCGTTCTTCCGCGCCGTCGTCGAGGCGGAGCTGCCGCCCGCGGGCAGCTACGGCGTCGCCGTGTGCTTCCTGCCCCACCACGCAGGGCGCCGGGCCGCGCTCGAGCAGTTGCTCGCCGACACCGTCGTGGCCGAGGGCCAGCGCGTCGTGGGCTGGCGCGACGTGCCGGTCGTGCCCGAGCAGGCCGGCGACACCGCCGGCGCGACCGCGCCGCGCATCCGCCAGCTGTTCGTGGCCGCCGCTCCCGGCCTCGCGCAGGACGCCTTCGAGCGCAAGCTGTACGTGATCCGCCGCGTCGCCGAGCTGGCCGCGGGCACCGAGCTCGTGATCCCGAGCTTCTCGTCGCGGACGGTCGTCTACAAGGGGATGCTCACCGCGCCGCAGCTGCCGGGCTACTTCCCGGATCTGCAGGACGAGCGCTTCGAGAGCGCGCTCGCGCTGATTCATCAGCGCTTCTCGACCAACACCTTCCCGAGCTGGGAGCTGGCCCACCCCTACCGCGTGATCGCCCACAACGGCGAGATCAACACGGTGCGCGGCAACGTCAACTGGATGCGCGCCCGCGAGTCGCAGCTCTCCTCCGAGCTCTTCGGCGACGACCTGCAGAAGATCCTCCCGATCGTCCGCCCGGGCGGCTCGGACACGTCCACCTTCGACAATGTGCTCGAGCTGCTGATGCTCGCCGGCCGCTCGCTCCCGCACGCGCTGATGATGATGATCCCCGAGGCGTACGTCGGCCGCGACGACCTCGCGCCCGAGCTGAAGGGCTTCTACGCCTACCACCAGTGCCTGATGGAGGCCTGGGACGGGCCGGCGGCGATCGCGTTCAGCGACGGCCGCGTGATCGGCGCGACGCTCGACCGCAACGGCCTGCGCCCCGGCCGCTGGTACGAGACCTCGGACGGCTGGGTCGTGATGGCGTCGGAGACCGGCGTGCTCGACGACCCGCCCGAGAACATCCTCCGCAAGGGCCGGCTGCAGCCGGGCCGGCTCTTCCTTGTCGACCTCGACCGCGGCCGGATCGTCGACGACGCCGAGCTGAAGCACGAGATCGCGACCCGCAAGCCGTACGCCCGCTGGTTCGACGAGGAGGTCGTGCGGCTGGCCGACCTGCCCGAGCCCGAGCCGCGCCCGGCGCCCACCGAGTCGCTGCGCCGTCGCCAGATCGCGTTCGGCTTCGGGCAGGAGGACATGAAGGTGATCCTCGCGCCGCTCGCCCGGAACGCCGAGGAGGCGGTCGGCTCGATGGGCAACGACTCGTCGCTCGCCGTGCTCTCCGACCGCAAGCCGCTCCTCTACTCCTACTTCAAGCAGCTGTTCGCGCAGGTCACGAACCCGCCGATCGACTCGATCCGCGAGGCGATCGTGATGAGCGTGCAGGCGAGCGTCGGCTCCGAGCACAACCTGCTCTCGGAGACCCCCGCGCACGCGCGGCAGCTGGTGATCGACAACCCGATCCTGCTCGACTCCGAGCTCGAGCAGCTCCGTCAGGTGCGCTCGACCGTGTTCAAGTCGCACACGCTCGACATCACCTGGCCGGTCGCCGACGGCCCGGCGGGCCTCGAGCGGGCGCTGCAGCGCATCTTCGACGAGGCCGACCGGGCGCTCGCCGAAGGCGTCAACATCCTGATCCTCTCCGACCGCGCGATGGGGCCTGACCGCGTGCACATCCCCTCGCTGCTCGCCGTGTCGGCCGTGCACCACCATCTCGTCCGCTCACGGACACGCCTGCAGGCGGGGCTCGTGCTCGAGACCGGCGAGGCGCGCAGCGTGCACAGCGTCGCCGTCCTGATCGGCTACGGCGCAGCCGCGGTCAACCCGTACCTGATGCTCGAGACGCTCGCCGAGCTGGCCGAGGACGGCCGGCTGCCCGCGGGGATGACCGCGGAGGAGGCGCAGCACCGCGCGGTGAAGGGCACGGCCAAGGGCCTGCTGAAGACGATGTCGAAGATGGGCATCTCGACGATGCCGTCCTACTGCGGCGCGCAGATCTTCGAGGCGGTGGGGCTGGCGCCGGAGCTGGTCGAACGGCACTTCACGGGCACGGCGTCGCGGATCGGGGGCATCGACATCGACACGCTCGCCGCCGAGACGCTCGCCCGGCACGCCCGTGCGTACCCCGGCACGCCCGGCGAGCTACTGCCGGTGGTCGGCCTCTACGCCTGGCGCCGCGACGGCGAGCACCACCAGTGGAACCCCGAGACGATCGCGCTGTTGCAGCACGCGGTGCGCCACGGCGGCTGGGAGACCTACGAGCAGTACGCCCAGGCGGTGAACGCCGACAACGCGCGGCGGCACACGATCCGCGGCCTGCTCGGCTTCAGATATGCGGCCGACGGCGGCATCCCGCTCGAGGCCGTCGAGCCCGCATCCGAGATCGTCAAGCACTTCGTCACCGGGGCGATGTCGCTCGGCTCGCTGTCGCGCGAGGCGCACGAGACGCTCGCGATCGCGATGAACCGCATCGGCGGCAAGTCGAACACGGGCGAGGGCGGCGAGGACCCGGCCCGCTACGTGCGCGACGCGAACGGCGACTCGCGCCGCTCGGCGATCAAGCAGGTCGCCTCCGGCCGCTTCGGCGTGAACATCGACTACCTGACGAACGCCGACGAGCTCCAGATCAAGATGGCGCAGGGCGCGAAGCCCGGCGAGGGCGGCCAGCTGCCGGGCCACAAGGTGGACAGCTACATCGCGGGCGTCCGCCTGACGACCCCGGGCGTCGGCCTCATCTCGCCGCCGCCGCACCACGACATCTACTCGATCGAGGACCTGAAGCAGCTGATCTACGACCTGCGCTGCGGCAACCCGCAGGCGCGGATCTCGGTGAAGCTGGTCGCCGAGGTCGGCGTGGGAACGGTCGCCGCCGGGGTCGCCAAGGCGAACGCCGACCACGTGCTGATCTCGGGCCACGACGGCGGCACCG
>CAYXXE010000179.1:0-5010 GCA_964468985.1 uncultured Gaiellales bacterium
CGAGCGGCCACACCATCTGCAGGAGCAGCTGGTAGAAGAGGAAGAACTCGCCGTACGTGAGCACGCCGCCGATCACGTCGTGGCCGCCGAACAGCACGACCGCCGCGATCGACAGGGTCGGCAGGAAGAGCAGGCCGGGCAGGAAGGCCGCCTCGACCCGCGCCTGGTGGAGGACACCGTCGCGGACGGCGCCCGCCTTCGCCGCGAAGCGCGCCTGCACGTCGTCCTCGCGCCCGAAGGCCTGCACCATCTCGATCCCGACGACCGCTTCGTCGGCCGCCTCGGTGACGTCGGCCTTCAACTGCTGGACGTTGCGCGAGATCGGCATCACCTTGCGGGCGAAGCTGAATGTCAGCACGGCGACGAACGGCATCGCGCAGATCGCGATTGCCGCCAGCTTCGCGTTCACGAGGAACAGGGTGACCGCGATCCCGACGATCATCATCAGCGACTGCGCCCCCTGCGTCAGCCCCCAGCCGATGAAGTACCGGATCGGATAGAGGTCGTTCGTCGCCCGCGAGACGACCTGGCCCGTCGCGTGGCGGTCGTAGAACGCGCGCGGGTAGCGCAGGTACGCCTCGTAGAGCAGCTGGCGCATGCGCGCCTCGATCCGCACGCCGGTGCGGGCGGTCGCGTACCGCCGGGTGAAGTTGATCCAGAAGCGCGCGGCGGCGAGGACGAGCACCGCCACGAGGTAGGGCCAGAGCGCCGCCCGATGGCCGTTCGCGGGCGCGATCGCGCTGTCGATCGCGTGGCGGATGACGATCGGGATCGCCAGCGACAGGCCGCTGTAGCCGAATGCGCAGACCAGGCCCAGGGTGACGATCCGCCACTCGGAGCGCCAGAGCCGCGACAGTCCGCGCGCCGTCGCGACGAGTCCGAGATCGGGAGGGTCGACGTCCGGCGGTTGCGTCATCGCTCCCTCACGTGTGCACGCTACCAGCGGCGATTTTCGCGATGATCGGGTCGTGGCTGCCGCCGACGCCGACCGGTTCGAGCCCGTCTCGCGGGCCGGGTGGCGGGCGTGGCTCGCCGAGCATCACGCCTCGTGGCGCGCCGTCTGGGTGGTGCACGCGCGGCGGCCCGAGCCGGGCTCGCGTCCGTCATACGACGACCTCGTCGAGGAGGCGCTCTGCTTCGGCTGGGTCGACAGCCGTTCGCAGGGGCTCGACGAGGAGCGGGCGCTGCTCTATTTCACGCCGCGCCGGCCGGGCGGGGGCTGGTCGCGGACCAACAAGCTGCGTGTGGAGCGGCTCGAACGTGACGGCCTGCTCGCGCCCGCCGGCCGGGCGGTGATCGAGGCCGCGCGGGCCGACGGCTCGTGGACGCTCCTCGACTCGGTGGAGGCGCTCGAGGTGCCGCCCGACCTCGCGGTCGCGTTGGCCGCGACCCTCGGCGCGGCGGCGCACTGGGAGGGGTTCAGGCCGTCCGCGCGCAAGCAGATCCTGCTCTGGCTGGCCACGGCCAGACGCCCGGAGACGCGCGCGGCCCGGATCGCGGAGACGGCCCGCCTGGCCGCCGACGGGGTCCCGTCGAGGGCGTCGACGTGAGGCTGACGCCGACCGCTCTGTCGACCGCGGCTCGGCGTACGATCCGGGCGACCCGATGAAGCGCTCCGAGCGTGGTGCCCTGATCGTCGCCGCCCTGCTCTACGGCGGGCTGACGCTGCTGATCCTCCGCTGGTCGGGGACGTTCGCGAACAGCCCGTACTCGAACGGCGGCTCCAACCTCCTCGGCATCATCCTCGCGCCTCCTGCGATCACCGCCCTCGCGATCACCGCCTGGGTGCGCTGGAGCCGCCAGTGCCGGGCGACGCGCTGGTGCCTCCGTCTCGGCGAGCACCCGGTGGCGGGGACGACGAAGAAGGTGTGTGAGCACCACCACACCCTGAAGGACCACAGGCACGTCTACGACCTGCACCACATCGAGGGCAAGCTCGGCTGGGGCGAGTCGCACGACCGCACGCTGCCACCGTCAACGGGGCCATGACCGGCCTGGCGACGCCGCTGCTCCTGCTCGTCTTCGCGGCGGGCGGAGTCGCGACCTGGCGCGCCGGCACCACGCTCTCGAAGGCGACCGACGCGCTCGACGTCCGGCTCGACCTGGGCGACGAGCTGGGCGGCATCCTGCTGCTCGCCGTGGCCGGGAGCCTCCCCGAGGTCGCGATCACCATCTCGGCCGCGGCGGGCGGCCATCTCGGTCTCGCCGCCGGGAATCTGATCGGCGGGGTCGCCGTGCAGACGATGGTGCTGCTCGTCTGCGACCTCTACACGGGCGACCGGCCGCTGACCTTCCTGGTCGGCGCCCTCACGCCGGTGCTGGAGGCCCTCCTCGTGATGATCGTCGTGTCGGGTGTGCTGATGGGGGCGCTGCTGAAGCCTTCGACCGCCATCGGCGGTGTGGTCAGCCCGGCGTCGCTGGCGATCTGCGCCGTGTGGGCGGTCGGCATCTACGTGATCAACCGCGTGCGCAAGGCGCCGCACTGGACGGTCACCATGAAGGGCAGCAGCCCGGGGCGGCACAACCACCGCCAGGCCCATCTCGTCGAGCCGCACCCGTATGCCGGCTCGACGACCGGCCACGTCGTGCTCGTCTTCGGCGTCGCCAGCCTGGTCACGCTCGTGGCGGGCGTCGCGCTCGAGGTGAGCGGCAACGAGCTCGCAGGCCGCGCCGGGATCAACGGGGTGATCTTCGGGGCGACGATCCTCGCCACGGCGTCGGCCCTGCCCGAGATCAGCTCGGGGATCGCGGCGGTCCGTCTCGGCGACAACGCACTCGCGATGGGCGACATCTTCGGCGGCAACGCCTTCCAGGTGTGCCTGTTCCTGCTCGCCGACCTGATCGCGGGCGCGCCGGTGCTGCCGTCGGCGGGGGCGTTGAACGGCTGGCTGGCCGCGCTCGGGATCGCCCTCACCGCCGTCTACGGCTTCGGGGTGATCGGGCGGCCAAGTCGGACGCACGGCCGGCTCGGCCCCGACTCGCTGATCGCACTGCTCGTGTTCGGGCTCGGGGTGGCAGGGCTGTTCGTCGTCCCCCACTGACCGGCCACCGCGCCGGCGCTGCAATGATGGTGCTCCGCGAACCTGCAAGCTCGGAGGTGCCTCTTGACCGCTGAAACCCTGACGATCGTCGACAACCGCACGGGCCGCGAGTACACGCTGCCGATCGTCGACGGGACGATCCGGGCGAACGACCTGCGGCAGATCGCGGTCGACGGCGAGACCGGCCTGATGGCCTACGACCCGGCGTTCATGAACACGGCCGCCTGCCGCAGCGCGATCACCTACATCGACGGCGACGCGGGCATCCTCCGCTACCGCGGCTACCCGATCGAGCAGGTCGCCGAGCAGGCGAATTTCCTCGAGACGGCCTACCTCCTGCTCGAGGGCGAGCTGCCGACCGCCGCGGAGCTGGGCGCCTGGGAGGAGGACGTCCGGGGCCATACCTACGTCCACACGAACGTGACGAAGTTCCTCGAGGGCTTCCGCTACGACGCGCACCCGATGGGGATGCTGCTCGGTGCGGTCGGCGCGCTCTCGACGTTCTATCCGGACGCGAAGAATGTCGCCGATCCGGAGACGCGCTACCTCCAGCGGGTGCGCCTGATCGCGAAGCTGCCGACGATCGCCGCCTACATCTTCCGGCATTCGCGCGGGCTGCCCTACGTGCTGCCGCGCAACGACCTCGGCTACGTCGGCAACTACGTGAACATGACGTTCGCGATCGGGGGCGAGCACGAGCCGAACCCGGTGCTCCAGCGGGCGCTCGAGATCCTGCTGATCCTGCACGCCGACCACGAGCAGAACTGCTCGACGAGCGCGGTGCGCGGAGTCGGCTCCTCACAGGTCGACCTGTTCTCGGCCGTCTCGGCCGGGATCGCCGCGCTCTACGGGCCGCTGCACGGCGGCGCCAACGAGGCGGTGCTCCGGATGCTCGACCAGATCGGCGACAAGAGCCGCGTGCCGGCGTTCGTGGACGAGGTCAAGGCTGGGCACGGCCGGCTGATGGGCTTCGGCCACCGCGTCTACAAGAGCTACGACCCGCGCGCGAAGCTGATCAAGCAGGTCGCCGACTCGGTCTTCGAGCAGACCGGCCTCAACCCGAAGCTCGAGATCGCGCTCGAGCTCGAGCGGATCGCGCTCGAGGACGAGTACTTCGTCTCCCGCAAGCTCTATCCGAACGTCGACTTCTACTCGGGCCTCATCTACCAGGCGATGGGCTATCCGCCCGACTACTTCACCGTGCTCTTCGCCCTCGGCCGCCTGCCCGGGTGGATCGCCCAGTGGGAGGAGATGCTCAACGACCCGGAGCAGAAGATCTCCCGTCCGCGGCAGATCTACACCGGGCCCGGCGTGCGGGAGTTCGTGCCGCTCGACCGGCGCGGTTAGACCGGCCGGCGCCGTTCTTTGACAGCTGACATAGACTCGTTGTGATGGGGAACTTTCTGAGCCGGTTGCTGGATCGTCGCAAGGCCGAGGCCGTCGCGCACGAGGCCGAGCGCGAACAGATGAGCCCGGCCGAGCGCGCGTTCGACTCCGAGAGCTTCGAGGACCGTCAGGCCGATCTCTCGACCGCCGAGCATCTCGGCGGCGTCGATCCCGATCGGCTGCTCGACGACGACGAGCCGTCCGGGCACTAGGACGCTCGCGCATGCGAGTGCGTGGTGGCGTGGTCAAGCGAAATCGAGGTACTTGCGCAGCGCCTTCCGGATGACGGACGAAGGGGTTTCGTGATCTTTTCGTGCCCGCCGAGCGAGTGCCTCGCGGAGTTCAGGGTCGAGCCGGACGGACTCCACGCTTGCTGCGGCTGAGCCGATTGGTGGCCGCCCGACTCGGCGGCGCAACATTGCCGGAACGTCGTAGCCGGCCTCGGCCTTCGCGGCCAGCCCGGCGACGAGATCATCAGTGATCGGTGTGCCGCTCGTTGTCGTTCCGTGCGTCTTCTCAGCCATCATCGCCTCCAGGCAGTAGTCGTTGGTACCTCGGTCGCATCGTCATTGCGTGGATCGCC
>CAYXXE010000180.1:0-2042 GCA_964468985.1 uncultured Gaiellales bacterium
TGCAGTTCTTCGAGCACAAGGAGCGGATCCAGGAGGAGTTCTTCCACACGTTCAATTCGCTCTACGAGGCCGGCCGCCAGATCATCATGTCGTCGGACCGGCCGCCGCGGGAGATCTCGACGCTCGAGGAACGTCTCCGGTCGCGGTTCGAGTGGGGCCTGATCACCGACATCCAGCCGCCCGACCTCGAGACGCGCATCGCGATCCTGCGAAAGAAGGTGAAGAGCGACCAGATCGAGATCCGCGACGGCGAGTTGCTCACGTTCATCGCCTCGCGCGTCTCGACGAACATCAGGGAGCTCGAGGGCGCCCTGACGCGGGTCGTCGCGTTCTCGTCGCTCACGGGGAGACCCCTGTCGGTCGACCTCGCGCAGGATGTCCTGAAGGACGTCTTCCCGCGCGGGGAGCAGACACAGATCTCGATCGAGCGGATCCAGGAGTTGATCTGCGAGCGCTTCGCCGTGACCATGGCGGAGCTGACAGGCGACCGGCGCTCGCAGAACATCGTCTATCCCCGTCAGGTCGCGATGTACCTCTCGCGGGAGCTCACCGACTCGTCGCTCCCCAAGATCGGGAAGTCGTTCGGCGGTCGCGACCACACGACGGTCATCCACGCGACGTCGAAGATCGCCCGTCTCATCCGTGAGGACAGGTCTGTGTACAACCTGGTGCAAGAACTGACCGCTCGCGTCCGGCAGATCCGCTGACCGCGCGGGCTGTGTGCGACGGGCAGTTGTCCCCCATCCGCACCCACAGCAAGAATGCCGGTAGAACCTCGGAAAGCGCGGTTCTCCACGGTGTTCACAGGGACTATCACTACAACGAGGTTTTGAAAGATGATTGAGTCAGAGATAGAAGTCGGCTCCGGCCTGAGGATCACCGTTCCCCGCGACGAGCTCGCAGCCCGGTTGGCGGTCGTCGCCCGCGGCGTCTCGACCCGCACGACCGTGCTCGTGCTCGGAGGGATCCAACTCCGTGCGGAGGCCGGGAACCTGCATCTCGCGGCAACGGACATGGAGGTCTCGTTGCGCGCGTCGCTGCCGGCGCAGGTCGCAGGCGAGGGTGTCGCGGTGGTCCCCGGCAAGCTGCTGCACGACATCGTGCGCGCGCTCCCCGACACGGACGTCGTGATCGAGCACCACCCCGACCAGGCGGTCGTCGTCCTGACCGCCGGCCCGGCGAACTACCGGCTGCACACCTACAGCCCCGAGGACTTTCCCCGGCTTCCCGACGTCGAGACGCTCGAGCTGCACTCCGTCGACCGGGCCGCCCTCATCGAGACGATCGGCCGCGTCGGGCGCAGCGCCTCGCGCGACGAGAGCCGGCCCGTTCTCACGGGCATCCTCGTCCGGTTCGAGCCCGGCAAGGTCGTGATGGCCGCGACCGACTCGTACCGGCTCGCCGTCAAGGAGACCCCGGTGACCGGCACACTTCCCGACCTCGAGGCGATCATCCCCGCCCGCGCGCTCCAGGAGCTGTCGCGTCTCACCGGGGCCGACGACGAGATCTCGCTCGGACTGCTCGAGAATCACGTCGTGTTCGGCGCCGACGACATCTGGCTGACGACGCGCCGGATCGACGGCCAGTTCCCGAACTACCGCCAGTTGATCCCGGAGCAGTTCGAGTACGAGCTCGCCCTGCCTCGCGACGAGCTGCTCGACGTCGTGCGCCGTGTCTCGCTGATGGCGCAGCGCAACGCCCCGCTCCGCGTCCGGTTCGCCGAGGGCGAGGTGACGGTGTCGGCGGTCACGCAGGACGTCGGCGAGGCTCGCGAGTCGCTCCCGGCTCCGTTCACGGGCGACCCGCTCGAGATCGGCTTCAACGCCGAGTTCCTCCGCGACGGCCTCGAGTCGGTGACCTCCGACTCGCTGCGCTTCAAGCTGATCAGCCCGCTCCGCCCCGCCGTGCTCGAGGGCGACGACGACGATTACGTGTACCTGATCATGCCGATCAGGCTCGCGGGCTGAGCCTCGCCGAATCGAAGACCGCCCGCCCATCGAAGAAGCAGAGCCGATCGAAGAGCCCGAGCCGATCGAAGAGCC
>CAYXXE010000180.1:2142-4996 GCA_964468985.1 uncultured Gaiellales bacterium
GAGCCGATCGAAGAGCCCGAGCCGATCGAAGAGCCGGCGTCCCTGATCATCCGCCGGCTCTCGCTCCGAGATTACCGCTCCTACGCGGCGGCGGAGCTCGAGTTGAGCCCGGGCCTCGTCCTCGTCGTCGGCCGCAACGGCGTCGGCAAGACGAACCTCCTCGAAGCGCTGCATGTCGCGACACAGGGCTTCTCACCGCGAACGCGGAACGACGCGCAGCTGATCCGCTTCGGAGCGGCCGCCGCGGCGACGTCGGTTCGCGGCACGCGTGACGGCACCGAGGTGACCGCCCGCGTCGTGCTGGCGCCCCCGGAGGCGAAGCGCGCCGAGGTGAACGGCAGCCGGCTCGCGTCTCCGGAGCAGCTCCGGCGCGAGTTTGCGACGCTCGTCTTCACACCCGACCGCCTGACGGTCGTCAAAGGCGGCCCGGCGGCCCGCCGGGCGTACTTCGACCGGGTGCTCGCCCGCCTCTATCCCGCCCGCGCGGGGCTTCCCCACGACTACCTCGGGGCGGTGGCGCAGCGAAATGCCGCCCTGCGGCGGGTGCAGCTCCGGCTCGCCGACCGGCGGGCGCTGGAGCCGTGGACAGCCGCTGTCGCCGCGCTCGGCGCGGAGCTGGCCGCCGTCCGTGGCGCGACCCTGGCTGCGCTCGGGCCCGGGTTCGCCGAGCGGGCGGGCGAGCTCGGGCTGCCGGGCGCCGTGCTCGCCTACGACCCGGAAGGCCCGACGATCGAGGCCCTCGAGGCTCGCCTGGAGCGCGACCTCGAACGCGGCACGACCGGCCTCGGGCCCCACCTCGACGACATCCACGTGGGGAGCGACGCCCGCGACCTGCGCCAGTTCGGCTCCCAGGGCGAGCAGCGGCTCGCCGTCCTCTCGCTCCTGCTCGCCGAGGCCGAGTTGCTGCCCCACCGCCCCCTGCTCCTCCTCGACGACGTCCTCTCGGAGCTCGACGCGGGCCGCCGCCGGCTGCTCGCCGACCGCATCTCCGCCGCGGGGCAGACGGTCGTCACGTCGACCGAAGCCGCGGCCCTGCCGGTCGAGCCCGCCCAGGTGATACACGTGGAGCATGGCCAGGCGGTCTGAGCGGGAGCGGTTCGGGGGGCTCGACCGCCTCGGTGCCGACGTCCGCGCGGAGCTCGACCGCCACGGCGCCCAGGCCGGCATGGTCGAGCTGCTCGACCGATGGCCCGCGGCCGTCGGGGCGGAGATCGCGCGCCGCGCGTGGCCGGCCCGGTTCGCCCGCGACGGGTCGCTGCACGTGAACACCGCCGACTCCGTGTGGGCGTTCGAGCTCGGGCAGCAGGGCGACGAGATCGCCGCGCGGCTGGGCGTCCCGAGGGTTCGATTCGCGCCCGGGCCGCTGCCCGAGCGGGCCGAAGCACCGGCGGTCGGCTCGACGGCCGAGCCGAGCCCCGCAGACCTCGCCGAGGCCCGCCTGGCGGCCGCCGGGATCGCCGATCCGGAGCTGCGCGAAATCGTGCAAAGAGCGGCCAGTTTGGGGCTCGCGCAGAGCCGTTCCATCCCGCCTGTCTGATATACTTCAAGTCCCCCACAAAACACCTGTTTTGCAGGGGTTTTTTGTGTCGGGGACATTCTATGGCGAACACCCGTGCAAAGGCCGGTTACTCGGCCAAGGACATCACCGTGCTCGAGGGTCTCGAGCCGGTCCGGCTGCGGCCGGGGATGTACATCGGGTCGACGGGCGCTCGCGGCCTGCACCAGCTCGCGTACGAGGTCGTCGACAACGCCGTCGACGAGGCGCTCGCGGGGTTCAACGACTCCGTCGAGATCACGATCCACCCCGACAACTCGATGACGGTCGTCGACGCGGGGAGGGGCATCCCGGTCGATGTGATCCCCGAGCAGGGTCTGCCGGCGCTCACCGTCGTTCTCACCAAGCTCCACGCCGGCGGGAAGTTCGGCGGCGAGGGTTACAAGGTGTCGGGCGGGCTGCACGGCGTCGGGGTGTCGGTCGTCAACGCCCTGTCCGAGTGGCTGGTCGCCGAAGTCGCACTCAACGGCAAGCTCTACCGCCAGGAGTTCGCCCGCGGCGTGCCGCAGGGCGACATGGCCGTGGTCGGCGAGAGCACGCGCACCGGCACGACGATCTCGTTCCTGCCCGACTCGGACATCATGGAGGAGTCGGTCTTCGACACGGCGACGCTGCTGGCCCGCTTCCGGGAGACCGCATTCCTCACCCGGGGCCTCCGCATCACGTTCACCGACGAGCGCGCCGACGGCGGCGCCCCGGTGACCTTCCACTACGAGGGCGGGATCCGCGATTTCGTCGGGTACATCAACGAATCGAAGGAGGTCGTCCACCGGCACATCGTGTACTTCTCGAGCTCGACCTTCACGACGGGTGAGGACGGCGACCGGCAGGCGCAGGGCGAGGTCGAGGTCGCGATGCAGTGGAACGGGTCGTACCAGGAGTCCGTCTTCTCGTTCGCCAACAACATCCACACCCACGAGGGCGGCTCGCACCTGTCCGGCTTCCGGTCGGCGCTCACCTCGACGCTGAACAAGTACGCCCGCGACAAGGGCCTGCTGAAGGAGAAGGAGGACAACCTCGAGGGCGAGGACGTCCGCGAGGGGCTGGCCGCCGTGATCTCGGTCAAGCTCGGCGAGCCGCAGTTCGAGGGCCAGACCAAGACGAAGCTCGGGAACCCGTGGGTGACCGGCCTGGTCTCCACCGCCGTCAACCAGAAGCTCGCGGAGTTCTTCGAGGAGAACCCCACCGACGCGCGCCAGATCATCAACAAGGCGATCTCGGCCGCGCGCGCCCGGCAGGCGGCCCGCAAGGCGCGCGAGCTCACCCGCCGCAAGTCGGCGCTCGAGAGCATGTCGCTGC
>CAYXXE010000181.1:0-4990 GCA_964468985.1 uncultured Gaiellales bacterium
CAAGCCCGAGGTGCTGACCCGCGAGATCGACGGGTCGCTCTCGGAGCCGGTCGAGCGCGTCGCGATAGACGTGCCCGAGGAGTACGTGGGCGTCGTCACGCAGCTGTTCGCGCTGCGCAAGGGCCGGATGCAGCAGATGGTGAACCACGGCACCGGGTGGGCGCGCATGGAGTACCTCGTGCCCGCGCGCGGCCTGATCGGCTTCCGCACCGAGTTCCTCACCGAGACGCGCGGTGCCGGCATCCTCCACCACGTCTTCGAGGCGTGGGAGCCCTGGCACGGAGAGCTCAGGACGCGCCCCACAGGCAGTCTGGTCGCCGACCGGCAGGGCCAGGCGACCGGCTACGCGATCCTCAACCTGCAGGAGCGCGGCTCGCTGTTCGTCGCGCCGGGCGACGCGCTCTACGAGGGGATGATCGTGGGCGAGAACTCGCGTGCCGACGACCTCGACGTCAACGCCTCGAAGCCGAAGAAGCTCACCAACCACCGCGCCGCCTTCGCCGACGAGCTGGTGCGGCTGATCCCGCCGCGGCCGCTGTCGCTCGAGCAGGCGCTCGAGTTCATCCGCAGCGACGAGTGCGTCGAGGTGACGCCGAAGTCGCTGCGGCTGCGCAAGGTCGAGCTGTCGGCGTCGAAGCGCGCCACCGCCTCGTCGCGGCGCAAGCGCGAGACCGCTCCCGTCGGCTGAGTCCGCCTGTCAGGCGGGCGTCGGTTCCGAACGGACGACCGACAGGATCTCGGCGACGATCTCGAGCGCGATCTCGGACGGCGTCACACCGCCGAGCTTCAAGCCGACGGGGCCGTGGACGTGGTCGTAGATCTCGGCACCCAGCTCGGCACGGCGCTTCTCCTGCGTCCGCTTCGAACCGAGCGCGCCGACGTAGAACGCGCCACCCTCGACTCCCCGGCGCAGCGCAGGCACGTCGAGCCGCAGCTCGTGCACGAGTGAGACGAGCGCCGTGCCGGCGTCGACCTCGATCTCGTCGGGCCAGGCGACGACGATCTCGTCGGCGCTCGGCACCCGTTCGCGCGTGGCGAGCCCGGGCCTGGGGTCGACGACGACGGTGTGCCAGCCGAGCGGCTTCGCGAGCGCACAGGCCGCCTCGGCGATGTCGCCGGCGCCGACGAGCACGAGGCGCGGCGGCGGCGCGACCCGCTCGGCGAAGACGGTGCGCCCCTCCTGCTCGACCAGCTCGGTGCGCCCGGGGTCGCCGTCCTGCCAGCGCTCCCCCACCCCGTCGCCCGCCACGACGACGTAGCTGGTGCCGCGCTCCACCGGCGGCGTGCCGGTGAACGGCTCCAGGAAGACGTCGATCTCGCCGCCGCAGGGCAAGCCGACCTGCCAGGCCTGCTCGTCGGTGATGCCGTACGAGACGAGCGCCGGCGTGCCGCCGGCCAACACGGCGAGCGCCCGCTCGGCGACGTCGGCCTCGACGCAGCCGCCCGAGACCGAGCCGAACAGGCGGTTGCCGCAGACTGCGAGCTTCGAGCCGGGCGGCCGAGGGCCCGCGCGCCGGGTCGCCACGACGGTGGCGAGCGCGACCTGCTCACCTGCCGCCCGCCACTCCTCCGCCTTGGCGAGGACCTCGTCCACGGCCTACCGGAAGGCGTCGATGCCGGTGAGCGCCGAGCCGACGACCAGCGCATGCACGTCGGCGGTGCCCTCGTACGTGACCACGGATTCCAGGTTGTTCATGTGCCGGATCACGGGGTACTCGAGCGTGACGCCGTTCGCGCCCAGCACCTGCCGCGCGGTGCGGGCGACCTCGAGGGCGGAGTTGACGTTGCCGAGCTTGCCCATGCTGACGTGCTCGGGCCGCAGCGTCCCCTCGTCCTTCATCCGGCCGAGATGCAGGGCCAGCAGGGCGGCGCGGTTCACCTCGAGCGCCATCGTGGCGAGCTTCAGCTGCTGGATCTGGAACGAGGCGATCGGCTTGTCGAACTGGATGCGGGCCTTGCTGTAGTCGAGCGCCGCCTCGAAGCAGGCCCGGGCGGCGCCGACCGCGCCGAAGACGATGCCGAACCGCGCCTCGTTCAGGCACGAGAGCGGGCCGCGCAGCGAGTTCGCCTCGGGCAGCAGCGCCTCGGCCGGGAGCCGGACGTCGTCGAGCAGGAGCTCGGAGGTGATCGACGCGCGCAGCGACAGCTTCCGCTCGATGTCCTGGGTCGTGAAGCCGGGGGTGCCGCGCGGGACGAGGAAGCCGCGGATGCCCTCGTCGGTGGCGGCCCAGACGACCGCGACGTCGGCGATCGAGCCGTTGGTGATCCACATCTTGTTGCCGTGGAGGATCCAGTCGGTGCCGTCGCGGCGGGCGCGCGTGCGCATCGAGCCGGGGTCCGAGCCGGAGTCGGGCTCGGTGAGGCCGAAGCAGCCGATCGCGTCTCCGGCGGCCATGCGCGGCAGCCAGTCCTGCTTCTGCTCCTCCGAGCCGAAGCGGTGGATCGCGTACATGGCGAGCGACCCCTGCACCGAGACGAGGCTGCGGACGCCGCTGTCGCCCGCCTCGAGCTCCATGCAGGCGATGCCGTAGGCCGTCGCGCTCGTGCCCGCGCACCCGTAGCCCTCCAGGTGCATGCCGAGCAACCCCAGGTCGCCCAGCTCCTTCGCCAGCTCGACCGGGATGTGGCCCGCCTCGAACCACTCGGCGACGTTCGGGACGATCCGCTCGTTCACCCAGGCCCGCACCGTGTCGCGGATGAGCCGCTCCTCGTCGTTCAGGAGGCGGTCGAAGCCGAGATAGTCCTTCGGGTCGAGCGCGGGCCGAGTGGAGGTCGCGGTCACGGGGACAGGGTACCTCCGAACAGGCCGGTCAGCTCGTCCCTGTCTGCGGGGTCGAGCGGCCCCGCCAGCGCGGCGAGCGGCTCGGCGAGCTGCGCCGGTCGGCGCGGGCCGGTGACGATGCCGGTGAGCCGCGGCTCGGCGAGCAGCCAGGCGAGCGCGAGCGCGCCGGGCGTCGTCTCCCGGGCCGCTGCGAGGCGCTCCAGCCCCTCGAGGGCGCGCCAGACGGCGGCGTCGTCGACGAGGTGCAGGTACGGCTCGGGCCGCAGCGTCATTCGCGACCCGTCGGGTGCGGCCTGGCCGCGCTTGTACTTGCCGGTGAGCCAGCCGCCGGCGAGGGGGCTGAACGGCGTGAACCCGAGGCCGTGCTCGGCGCAGAGCGGCAGGATCTCCCGCTCGGCCTCGCGGTCGAGGAGCGAGTACGAGTTCTGCACCCACTCGTAGCGGACGGTGCCGTCGCGCTCGCTCGCAGCGAGCGCCTCGCGGAGCTGCGCGCCGTCGACGTTGCTGGCGCCGACCGTCCCGACCTTGCCCGCGCGGACGAGCTCGTCGAACGCGCCCAATGTCTCGGCGACGGGGACGTCCGGATCCCAGTCGTGGGCCAGGTACATCGAGACGCGCTCGACGCCGAGGCGCTGCAGGCTGGTCTCCAGCTGACGCTTGATGCGCGCCGGTGCGAGGCCGCGGTCGGCGCCCTCGTCCATCGGATTGAACGTCTTGGTGGAGAGGATGATGTCCTCGCGCACGTCCGGCCCCTTCGTGCGCAGCCACTCGCCGATGTACGTCTCGCTACGGCCGCCGCCGTACGCGTCGGCGGTGTCGAACGTGGTCAGACCGGCCTCCCAGGCGGCATCCATCAACGCGAACGCCTCTTCGCGGCTCTCGCCCTGCCCGAAGAACGCGGGCGACGAGCCGATGCCGCCGAAGTTCCCGCAGCCGAGTATGAGGCGCGAGACGTCGAGGCCGCTGGCGCCGAGCAGAACCATGAGCAGAGCCTAGATGCGGCCAGGTACGCTCGCGCCATGAGCTCGACTCTGCTCGACGTGGGCGCGATCCGGAAGCGCTTCTCGTCACTCCAGGACGGTTTCGTCTTCCTCGACGCCCCGGGTGGCTCACAGGTACCCGACGAGGTCGGTGACGCGATGGCCCGCGCTCTCCGCGAGGCCAGCGGCAATCTCGGCGCCCCGTACAGGACGGGCGAGCGGGTCGAGGAGATCCTCTACGGCGCCCGGGCCGACGGCGCCCGGTTCCTCGGCTGCTCGTCCGACGACGTGGTGTTCGGGACGAACATGACCACGCTCGACTTCGCGCTCTCACGCACGGCGTCGCGCGACTGGCAGGCGGGCGACAAGATCCTGGTCAGCCGCCTCGACCACGACGGCGGCGTCGCGCCCTGGGTGGAGCTGGCAGCCGATCGCGGTTTCGAGCTCGACTGGATCGACGTCACCGACGACCTGCGGCTCGACCTGGACGACCTGGCGCGCAAGCTCGACGACCGCGTGCGGGTCGTCGCGTTCGTCTATGCGTCGAACGCGGTCGGCTCGATCACGGATGCGAAGAAGGTGGCCGACCTGGCGCGCGAGGCCGGAGCGCTGTCGTGGGTCGACGCCGTCCATTACGCGGCGCACGAGCCGATCGACGTGCAGGAGATCGGCTGCGACGTCCTGCTCTGCTCTCCCTACAAGTTCTGCGGCCCGCACCTCGGCCTCGCCTACGGCCGGCACGAGCTGCTCGAGTCATGGCGGCCGTACAAGGCCCGCCCCGCCTCGACGAGCCCCGTCGGCCGCCGTTTCGAGACGGGCACGCCGCCGTACGAGCTGCTCGCCGGCTTCTCGGCCACGATCGCCTACCTCGACTCGCTCGGCGGCCTCGAGCCGCTGAAGGAGTACGAGCGCGAGCTCGGGCAGCGCTTCCTCGACGGCCTCCCGGACAACGTCACCGTCTACGGGATCCAGGGGATGGAAGGCCGCGTGCCGACGTTCCTGCTCAACGTCGACGGCGTCGAGGCGGCAGAGGTCGCGACCACGCTTGCAGGGCGCGGCTACGGCGTCTGGGCCCATGACAGCTGGTACTCGCTCGGCCTCCGGGAGAAGCTCCCCTATCCGCGCGACGCGATCCGCGTCGGCTTCATCCACTACAACACGGTGGACGAGGTCGACGGGTTCCTCGGGGAGCTCGCGAGCTTCCACGCGTAGGGCGTGGCGACGGGAG
>CAYXXE010000182.1:0-1646 GCA_964468985.1 uncultured Gaiellales bacterium
CTGAGCCGACCGTCGAGGTCGTATCCGTTTACCGGGTCTTGGGCGGCGTAGTCGTCCCAGCATTGGGCTAGTCGCAGGCGGAGTTGTCCGCGGCAAGACGCTGAATAGAAGCTCGAGGCACGGAGGTGGTCGCGGTGACGGCCGCGGCTGGGTGGATGCCGGCCGATTTAGGCGCGAATTAGGCCCATTGTTCCAGTTGCGCGCATGCTATCCCGGGCGGGCTCAGATGGTAGGTGGCGGGCGTGAGTGATCCGCGGGTGCGTGTGTGCGTGCCGGTGTCGTTTCCGGTCGAGCGGGTGCTGGTGGGTGAGCTGCATTTGCTTCGTGGCCGGTTGGACGAGACGTTGGTTCGGCTTGCCGGTCTGGTTGGCTGGGGTGAGGGTGGGGAGCGGTGGGCGCGGTCGGAGGAGGCGGCGCGTCTCGCGCGGCGGGCGTTGGCGGCCGCGATCGGTGCGGCGCCGCCGCTCCCTGCTGTTCCGGCGCGGGGAGGGGGTTTGGTGGTTGGTGGTTTGCGTGTCGATCCGGTGGGGCGGCGGCAGTGGTTCGGCGAGGTCGAGTTCGAGCTGTCGCCGCTGCAGCACCGGCTTCTGGTGGTGATGGCCGCTGACCCGTTTCGGGTGTTCGGGAAGGACGAGCTGGTCGCGGTGGTGTGGCGGCGTCCGCCTGGTGCGGCTACGAACTCGGTGAACACAACTGTTGGCCGGGTGCGGCGGGCGCTCGTCCGAGCCGGCGCACCCCGGGGTGTGTTCATGCTGTCGCTGCATGGTGTGGGCTGGGCGCTGACCCCGCCCGGATAGGACGGCCTCGGAATGGATCCGATTTTCGAGGCGTTCCTGGCTGCGCAGCGGCGCCGCCGGCGCTCCCCGCTGACGATCAAAGCCACGGCGCAGGCGTTGCGGTCGGCTCAGCGCTGGCTCGACGCGAACGGGATCGCGGCGGGTGAGCTGTCGCTGCTTCAGTGCGAGCAGTACTTCGACGAGCTCCTCGACGGGTGGGCGCTCTCGACAGTCCGACGGCAGCTCGCCTATCTGCGCGCCGCCTACCGGTACGGGCAACGGCACGGCCTCGTCGGCCATGACCCGACCGGCGACGTGAGGCTGCCGCGGCTGCCGGACCTGCAACCCGTCACCTACAGCAACGCTCAGCTCCGCGACATCTACGCGGCGATTCGGACCGAAAGCGAGGAGCTGGCGTTCCATCTGCTCGCGTTTGCGGGGCTGCGGCTGGGCGAGACCGCCGCGCTCACCTGGGACGACGTCGACCTCGACCAGCAGCAGCTCCGCCTGGTCGGCAAAGGCGGTAAGTTCCGGCTCGTCCCACTGCATCCGGCGCTACAACAGCTGCTCGCCGAACGGCGCCCGCCCGGCCACAACGACGGCGCACCCGTGATCGCAACGGCCACCCGCAGGCCGCTGACCTCCTCGACGCTCGGCCGGCAGATCCGCGCGTTGGTCGACCGGGCCGGCGTCAACGTCGACTCACCATCACACGCGTTCCGACGCACCGTCGCCACTGTCATGTACGAGCAGGGTGTCCGCACCCGGGCGATCGAACGGATCATGGGCTGGGCACCCCGCCGGATGCACGAACGCCACTACCTCCGCATCGCCGACCAGCAACTCCACGCCGCCATCCGCACCCTCTAC
>CAYXXE010000182.1:1656-4975 GCA_964468985.1 uncultured Gaiellales bacterium
AACCCCGTCAGCGACCGACAGGCATCCGAAGCGGCGTCACCGAACAGCTTGCCGGACGCGCTCCCGCCGCTGCCTGGATGGCTCAAAACAGAGTGGACGCAACTCCAGTGGATCGAAGTCCAAGCCATCTCCGGGCAGCGATTCCGGCGGCAGTGCGGGAGCGATGCGCTCTAAGCGACGCCCGCCTTTCCGAGCATCGCGACGAATGTGCGGCGACGGTAGTAGCGCTCGCGCAGGTCGGCGAGGGCGACGTCGAACACCTCGCTCTGCCCTGCGGCGGCGGCCGCGCGTCGCGCTTGCTTGAGGGTCGTGATCGCGCGAGCATAGGACGCTCTGCCGGCCTCGAGGAGTTCCTCGTTGGCGATCAGCAGGTACCAGGCCAAGGCCTCGCCCGGGTGGGTCGGCTCGCGGGCCTCGGCGAGCCGCTTGCGGCGTCCGAGGCCCGGATCCCAGGCGGGCTCGGTCGTCGCGGCCTTCCAGGCGGCATTCGGGTCGCCTTCGTCCAGGAGCGCGTCGATGAGGCCGCCGCGGTCGCGGTCGCGGAGCGCCCGCCGGGCCTCATTGCGTTCGACCTGCCAGACGCCGGCCGAATCGGCCGCGCGCCGGAGAGATGCGTAGCTGCTCGCGCTGGCCATTCGCTCGTGCTGCTCGCGTCGCAGCGCAAGCTGTTCGAGTGCTGCTCCGCGGCGTTCGTGAACGGCGCAGGCGAAATCGTAGAGCTTGACGACCTGCCAGCCTGTCGTCTCGTCGATCCCGCGACGTGCCAAGGCAAGGACGTCGTCGTCCCGGCCGAGCTCGGCCATCGCCTCGCAGACGCGAATGAACTGATGCGTTTCGCGCAGACCACCCCCGAGGAGCTCGACGATCGCACCCACATCCCCGTCCAGCACGGCGAGTCGCTCGCGCGCCCACCGCACGGCGAACTGCGTCTCTCCTTCGCGCTCGGAGCGCTGCGCGATCAGGCGACGATACTCGGCGAGCCCCGGCTCCCCCAACGCGGCGGCGTAGCGGACGGGGTCGACTTCGAAGAAGTCCTGGTCCTCGCAGCTGAACCGCACCATCCAGCCGGCGAGCTTCACTGGCTCGACGACTGCGCTGTCGCAGACGGTCGCGTGCAGTTCGAGCAGCTGGTGTGCGAGATCGCCGATCGCACCGTCCGAGTCGTCCGCGTGCAGGATCACGTTCACGACGTGCCCGACCGCCCGTTCGAGCAGCAATGCCAGTGCACTCGACGGCCGGGCGGCGGCCAGCCGCAACTCGTCGACGATCGGCTGCGCCTCGAATGCCCATTCGCGGCTCTGCCGGTAGCCGAGGTACCTGCGGGTGCGAAGCCCTCGATCGACCTCGCGACGCAACTCGACGAGATCACCGGACGCCCGTGCAGCAGCAAGCCGCAGCCCGCGCTCGACGTCCGCGTGACGCGCGCCTGCCGCGAGCGCCACGGCCTTCAACTCCTCGACCGAAAGGCCGTCGACGACCGCCGCAAGTTCCTCCCGGTCCCGACGCACACCCCCGGACACGCACCCAATCCTGACAGTCCGGCGAGCGACGCAGCAAGACGTCCATCGGCCCTTCCGCGTCAGTCCTCGCGCTGCACCTCGGCCACCAGCCGGTCGAAGTCGGGCCCGTCGAACTCGGCCATGGCCCGCTCGTACTTCTCCATCCCCCAGCCCCAGAAGTCGAACTCGAGGTCGGAGATGCCGTCCTGGATCGACGCCCACAGCGTCCAGCCGTACTTCGACATCAGGCCCCAGAGCCGTGCCCGGGCGACCTTGTTGCGCAGGGGGCGACCGTAGTAGTGGGCCACCAGCTCCTCAAGCTGTGTGAGCGAGAGGTTCGACTCGCTCCAGACGTTGCCGAGCTCGAAGCTCGGCTCGTTGTTGCCGGAGTACTCGTAGTCGATCAGCCGCAGCTCCCCGTTCGCCTCGATGAAGTTCTCGGCGAGCAGGTCGTTGTTGCACGGGACGGTCGGCTCGGGCCGCAGCCGGAGCGCCTCCTCGAGGAGGCGAACCTGCGGCTCGAAGCTCTCGTAGCGCTCGGGCAGCCGGAAGCCGCGCTCCCGCACGACCTCGCTGTAGCCGCGCTGGATGTCGAACATGTCGAAGTCGGCCATGAACCGGCGGGCGCCGTGCAGCCGGCGGCAGGCGGCGGCGACGAGCGCGAGCCGGTCGCCGCGGCGGAGCTTCTCCCTGTCGAGCACCTCGCCGTCGATGAACTCCAGCACGAGCGCCTCGTGCTCGGGCAGTGACGCCACGAAGCGTGCGCCGACGCCGCAGTCCGACGCGGCCCGCGTGTTGTGCACCTCGTTCGCGCGGTCGATCGCCAGCAGCCCGGTGTCCTTCCCCGAGATCCGCACCACGTACGCGCCGGCGGCGGTCGTCACCTTGTAGTTCGTGTTCGTCAAACCGCCCGCGAGCGGGGCGACCGCCGTCGCGCCGTCCAGTTCGGGGACCGCTGCCAGCACCGCCGCCAGGGTGTCGTCGACCGCCATGAGGCGATCCTACGACCGATCCACTACGCTCGCGAGCGTGGGCGACCGCGCGCAGGTCGTGGTGATCGGCGGGGGGATCGCCGGCGTCAGCGTCGCCTACCACCTCGCGCGGGCCGGGCTGACCGACGTGCTCCTGGTCGAGAAGGGGCAGTTGACGAGCGGCTCGACCCATCATGCGGCCGGGCTCGTCACGCAGTTCAACCCGTCGCCCACGATGATGCGCTTCCGGCGCTACAGCGTCGAGCTGTACCGCGAGCTGGGCGTCTTCGACACCGTCGGCAGCGTCCGGATCGCGGCGAGCCGCAACAGCCTGCTCGAGCTGCATCGCGGCGTCAGCCGCGCCCACGCGATCGGGCTCGAGGCGGAGCTCGTCGGGCCCGACGAAGCGCGGCGGCTCCTGCCCCCGGCGAGCCCACACGAGCTGTTCGGCGCCGTGTGGATGCCGGGCGACGGGCACGTCGATCCCCACATCGCCACGCACGCGCTGGCGGCTGCGGCGCGGACGCTCGGAGTGCGGGTCCGCACCGAGACGCTCGTCACCGGGATCGAGCGCGGGACGCGCGGCGAGGTGCGAGCCGTCCTCACCGGCGCGGGCCGGATCGAGACCGAGACGGTGGTGAACGCGGCCGGCATGTGGGCGCCGCGCGTCGCCGCGATGGTCGGCTCGTTCGCCTGCTCGATCCCCGTCGACCACCAGCACATCGCGCTCGGCCCGGTCGCCGGGCACGAGCTCGCGCGCGGGCTGCCCTGCTTCCGCGACACCGACAACCTCGTCTACGGCAAGGCCGAGCACGGCGGCGTGCTGTTCGGCGGCTACGAGCCGAACCC
>CAYXXE010000183.1:0-4958 GCA_964468985.1 uncultured Gaiellales bacterium
GAAGTCGAAGTTGTTCCAGGGGATCTCGTAGCCGAGGATGGTCGTGCGCTTGAAGGCGCGCAGCCCCTCGTCGGCGATCGTGCGGTGGTCCTGGTGGACGTCGTGGACGGAGGGCTGGAACACCACGTCGGGCCGCCAGTCGTTCCAGATCTCGATCAGGAGCTCGAGGATCTCCTGGCGATGCTCGGGAAACGTGCGCACGTCGAAGTCGTGGACGGTGAGGTTCTCGACCGGGATGCCGAGCTCGGCCGTCGCCTCGCGCACCTCGCGCGCGAGCGTGTCGGGGGCGAAGCCCTCCGGCAGCGAACGGGTCGCGATCGAGAACGCGACGTAGCGCACGTCGGCGCCGGCCTCGACGAGCCGCGCCATCGTGCCGCCGCACCCGAACTCGCCGTCGTCGGTGTGCGGGGCGAGCACGAGCGCCCGCTCGACGCCCGCGATCATGCCGCGGCCTCGCCGACTCCGTCGGCCCGCGCGCCGAGCGCGATGAACGCGAGCAGCCCCCACGTCGTCGGGTCCTCGAAGAGGGCGTTGTAGAAGAGGCAGTGCACGAGGATCGCGGTCAAGGCTACTGCGAAGGCGAGACGGGCCGTCCCGGTGAAGCCCGCACCGGGCCGGCGGAAGCCCAGCCGGAGCGCCGTCGCCACGAGCCAGAGCAACAGCGCGAGGCCCGGCAGCCCGGTCTCGGCCGCGACGGTGACCGGCGTCGTGTGCGACGCGCCGGCTCGGGGCTCCTTGCCCTTGAGATGCGCGACGACGGCGTAGGCGTGCTTGAAGCCGCCGACACCGACACCGACTGCGGCGTTGTGCTCGATCACCTTGAACCCTCGCGAGACGAGCTGCGACCGGCCGCTCGTGATGTGCGAGAAGGAGGACGAGCCCTTTCCTTCCAGGCGGTGGCGCACCTGGGGCGACGCGAACGCTCCCAGCACGACCAGCACGGCAGCGACGGTGAGCAGCACGAGCGCGCGGCGCCGCCACGTCACCACCGCCAGGACCGCGACCGCCGCGAACAGCGCCGTGAAGCTCGACTGCGAGAACGACGGCAGCAGGCCGGCCCAGAGGACGACCGTCGCGAGCGCGACGGCGATCGTCCAGAGCGGATCGGTGCGCCGCACGACGATGACGATTCCGGCGACGAGCGCGACCACGAGGAACCGGCCGTAGATCGACGGGTCGTAGAAGACGCTGTTGACGCGGTAGAACCACCCGTTCGGCGCATAGGCGTTGTCGACGATCACCTTCGGGTTCCAGAAGATCTGCCGCTGCTCGTACTGGACGATGCCGATCACCGCGAAGACGACGGCCATCGCCGCGAGCTGGCCGAAGAGGCCGCGCAGCCACGCCACCGACCACGGCAGGCGCGCGAGCACGAGCGCGAGCAGCCCGAACGGCAGGATGAAGAACAGGAGCTCGATCGCCCCCTGGCGGACGTCCTGCGACCACAGCAGCGACAGCCCGTCCCACGCGACGAACAGCCCGAGCGGCCACGCGAGCGGGCCGAGCTCGCGGGCTCTCGGCTGCTCCCCGTAGAGCTCCCAGGCCAGAGCCATCGCCGCGACGACGACGACCCCGTAGATCGGCAGCAGCAGGTTGGCCTGCGTCGAGCCGACGTGCACGGGGATGCGCGCGGGCACGCAGGCGAGCGTCGCGACCGCCAGGAGCCATGGGACGCGCAGGACGAGCCACGCCCCGCCGGCGGCGACGACCAGCCCGATCACCGCCGCGGCGGCGAGCAGCCGATGGTGGCCGTGCGGCGCCAGGTACGGGGCGAGGACGGCGCAGCCGGCCGCCCAGCCGGCCAGACCCGCGATCCGCAGCTCGCGGCGCGACGCGATCAGCAGCAGCGCGAGGCCGACCGCGCCCACCGCCCCACCCGCGCGGGCCAGGTCGGGGCTCATCCGACCACGACCGTCGCGCGTGCGGCGTGGCCCGCCGCCTCGACGTACAGCCGGTACGTCCCAGGGGTCTTCGGAGCGCGAATCCGCAGCGTCCCCGGCCTGGCGGTGCCGGTGCGACCGTGGAGCAGCCAGCGCACGTGCGGGGCGTCGGCCGACACGCGCAGGGCGAACCGCCGGCCCGGAGCCACCGCGATGCGCGAGCGTCCGAGCGAGACGTAGCGCACGGTGACGACCGCGAACGGAAAGGGCTTCGCGGTGTTGCCCGCGCGGTCGACGGCGCTGACGTAGAGCGTGTACCGCCCTGGCGGCACCGCGCGGGCCGGGTTGCCGAGCTTCCCGTCCCAGACCAGCGTGCCGCGAAGGGGCTGCCGGTACGTCGTCACGACGCGCTGTTGCCCGACGAGCAGCACGGCGTGCGCAGGCTTGTCCAGGCGGTACGGGATGCGCACGCTGTCGGCGTGGCCGTCGCCGTCGGGCGAGATGATGGGGTAGACGGGATGCTTGACGGCGATCACCGGCGCCTTCGTGTCGAGGACGATCCGGTTCGGGAGCGCGATCGTGCGGTGCGAGCGCTCGAGCTTCACGTAGGGCCGGTAGGCGCCGTCGGGCACGAACGTCCCGGCCGGGGTCAGGCCGGTCCAGGTGAACGCCAGACGCCGGCGCCGCGGAAAGGCCTTGCTCTCGGCGAGCGTGTCGACGAGCTCGTTGCCGCGCTGGATCCAGACCGTCACCTGCTCCGCGACCCGCAGCTTGAAGCTGACCGTCGCGGCGGGCGTCCCGAGCCGGCACGGTGACGCGCAGGCCGGCGAGAAGAGTGCCGTCACCTGCGTCGCGTAGATCGGCGACAGGGCGAGCTTCGCCCGCTCGGTGAGCGCGAACGCGGCCGCGGTCGCGGCCAGCACCCCGATGACCAGCGCCGTCGGCAGAACCCGGGCCAAGGCCCGCGATTCTACGGGCGCACGGGCCGTTCGCCCGTCAGTCGCCCGCCCCCGCCGCAGCGGCGGGCAGCGGGCACGAGACGAACGGGCGGCCGGTGAGCAGGCAGCCGAGCTTGTACGCCTCGCAGCCGGTGCAGAAACCGGTGGTCGCGGCAAGCAGCGCGAGCGCGGCGACGAGCACCCCGAGGCCGAAGCCCACCGTGTCCTGGCCGGCGGCGTAGGCGACCGACGCCCCGCCGAGGACGGTGAGGCCGATCATGTTGGCGACCCGCGGCGGGCGCGAATCCTCGAGCGGCCCCTCGCCGAAGCTGGGCTGGAGCACCTCGAAATAGAGCAGACAGGGCAGGCAGTACCGGCGGCCGAACGTGAGCCCGAGCGCGAGCTGCAGCGCGAGCAGCGCCAGCAGCCACCACCAGCCGGTGGCGAGCGCCAGCACGGCCACGACACCGACGATCGCCTGGTTGGTGCGCGGCGCACGCGAGTCGATCACGGAGGTGTCGCGATACGGATGCGCGCGCCGGGCGGTGACGCGGGCGGTCACAGCGCCTCCACGACCATGCCGGCGCCGACCGTGTCGAAGGTGCTCTCGTCGATCAGGATGAACGCGCCCGTCCCGCGGACCCTCGCGTAGGGGTCGACGGCGAGCGGCTCCGCGAGCCGCAGGCGCACGAGCGCCAGGTCGTTCAGCTCGAGCCGCTCGGGCGAGAGCCGGTCGTCGAGCGTCTCGATGTCGACCGCGGCGACCAGCTCGTCGACGCGGGCCGGCGAGGTGCGCGTGGTGTGCTTCACCAGCAGCCGCTCGCCCGCGACCAGCGGCCGCTCGCTCAGCCAGCAGAGCCGGGCCAGCACCTCGCGGGTGACGATCGGCGGGTCGTCGGGGTCGGCGAGGAGGTCGCCGCGCGAGACGTCGACGTCGTCGTCGAGCCTGATGGTCACCGACTGGCCGGGCAGGGCGTCCTCGAGCGGGCCGTCGGAGGTCTCGACCGAGGCGACCCGGCTGCGCAGGCCCGACGGCAGCACGACGACGGGATCGCCTGCCTGCCAGATGCCCGAGGTGACCTGGCCGGCGTAGCCGCGGTAGTCGTGATGCTCGTCGGCCATCGGGCGGATCACCCACTGCACGGGGAACCGCCTCGGGAGCGTCGTCAGATCGCCCCCCACCTCGACCGTCTCGAGATACTCGAGCAGCGTCGGCCCCGAATACCAGGCGAGCGCCTCGGAGCGGTCGACGACGTTGTCGCCCTTGAGCGCCGAGATCGGGATCGGCCGCGGGTCGTGCAGGCCGAGCCGGGTCGACAGCTCGGCCAGGTCGCGGACGATCTCGTCGAAGCGCTCCTCCGAGAAGTCGACGAGGTCCATCTTGTTGACGGCGAACACGACGTGCGGCAGCTCGAGCATCGAGAGGACGTACGAGTGGCGGCGCGTCTGTTCGACGACGCCCTTGCGCGCGTCGACGAGGATCACGGCCAGGTCGGCGGTCGAGGCGCCGGTCACCATGTTGCGCGTGTACTGGACGTGCCCCGGCGCGTCGGCCAGCTGGAAACGGCGGCGCGGCGTGACGAACGAGCGGTAGGCCACGTCGATCGTGATCCCCTGCTCGCGCTCGGCTCGCAATCCGTCCATGAGCAGGGCGAGATCGACGTAGTCGTGGCCGCGGCGCCGCGAGGCGTCCTCGATGTGCTCGAGCTGGTCGACGAGGATCTGCTTCGTGTCGTAGAGCAGCCGGCCGATCAGCGTCGACTTGCCGTCGTCCACCGAGCCGGCGGTGACGATCCTGAGCAGCTCCGCGTTCATCAACTGCGTGTCGAGCAGCTCCCTAGAAATAGCCGACCCGCTTCCTGTCCTCCATCGCGGCCTCGGAGACCCGGTCGTCGGCGCGCGTCTCACCGCGTTCGGTGACGCGCGTCGCGGCGATCTCGGTGACGACGTCGTCGAGCGTCGCGGCGTCCGAGACGACGCCGCCGGTGCACGTCATGTCGCCGACGGTACGAAAGCGCACGGTCGCGGTGAACGGCTCCTCGCCCGGCAGACGCTGGACGAACTCCGACGCGGCGTACAGCATCCCGTCGCGCCGGAACACCTCGCGCTCGTGCGCGTAGTAGATGAGCGGCAGCTCGAG
>CAYXXE010000184.1:0-4930 GCA_964468985.1 uncultured Gaiellales bacterium
GCGGCCAGGCGCTCGGCCTGACGATCTCGCTGCCGACCGAGGATCGCTACCTGACGACGCGCAAGGCGCTGCTCGAGCAGATCGCCATGACGCTCGGCGGCCGCGCGGCGGAGGAGCTCGTCTTCAACGAGGTCACCACCGGTGCGGCGAACGACCTCGAGAAGGTCACGTCGACGGCGAAGCAGATGGTGATGCGGTTCGGGATGAGCGAGAAGCTCGGCCCCCGCGTCCTCGGCCGCAACCACGACATGCCGTTCCTCGGCCGCGAGATGGGTGCCGAGCCGGACTACTCCGACGAGGTCGCCCGCGAGATCGACGACGAGATCCGCCGCATCATCGAGGAGGGCCATGCGGTCGCGACCCGGGTGCTCAACGAGCACCTCGCCGACCTGCACCGCATCTCGCAGATCCTGATCGAGCAGGAGACGATCGACAAGGATCAGTTCGAGCGGCTGGCCGCCGGCGAATCCGCCGACACGGTCTTCCCCGCCCCGCTCGAGCCCGCGCCCGACGAGAGCGCCGCTCCGCAGGTCGAGCGCAAGCCGCAGGCGCGGCCGCGTCCGTTCCCGCTGCCGGGCGGCGCTGCGATGCAGCCCCCCGAGCCCGAGACCTCCTAGCAGCGCCACGGCTCCGGCACGGCCGGGCCGAACGCGCGAACATATGCGTCGTGCCGCGCCGGCCGCCGATCGAGGAGCGCTTCGCCCGCCCGTCGGTGCTGGGCGTCGTGAACGTCACGCCCGACTCGTTCTCGGACGGGGGCGTGAACCTCGCTCCGGACGCGGCGATCGCGACGGCGCGCCGCCTGCTGGCGGAGGGCGCTGCGATCGTCGACGTCGGCGGCGAGTCGACCCGTCCCGGCTCCGACGGGGTCGGCGCCGCCGAGGAGCTCCGCCGGGTCGAGCCGGTCCTGACCGGGCTCGCCGGCTCGCCGGTCTCGATCGACACGTCGAAGGCGGCCGTGGCGCGGCGGGCGCTCGAGCTGGGGGCGGAGCTCGTCAACGACGTCACGGCGCTGCGCGGCGATCCCGAGCTGGCGGGGGTCGTGGCCGACTCGGGCGCGTACCTTTGCCTGATGCACATGCTCGGTGAGCCGAGGACCATGCAGCAGAGCCCGCGCTACGACGACGTCGTCTCCGAGGTGAAGGCCTTTCTCGAAGCCCGGCTCGCCTTCGCTGTCGGCGAGGGCGTCCCGGAGCAGCACGTCTGCCTCGATCCCGGGATCGGGTTCGGCAAGACCGTCGACCAGAACTTCGAGCTCGTCCGGCGACTCGACGAGCTGGTGGCGATCGGCCGCCCGGTGCTCGTTGGCTTCTCGCGCAAGAGCTCGCTCGGCCGGGTGCTGGGCGACCCAGGGGCGACGCGCGGGAGCCTCGCCGCGTCGATCGGCGCGGCCGTGAGCGCCTACGAGCGCGGCGCCTGGCTCGTGCGCGCGCACGACGTGCGCGAGCACGTCGAGGCGCTGGCGGTGGCGAGGGCGGTGCGGGGAGGATGATCGTCGAGCTCCGCGGGCTGCGGCTCTACGGCTACCACGGCGTCAACGAGATCGAGCAGCGGCGCGGTCAGACGTTCGTCTACGACGTCTGGCTCGAGGTCGGAGAGCGCGGCGCCGACGACCTGATCGAGCACGCGGTCGACTACCGGCTCGTCGCGGAGGCGGTACGTCAGGTGCACGAGCGGCGGGTCGCGCTGCTCGAGGCGCTCGCCGCCGCGGTCGCAGACGCGCTGCTGGAGCGCTTCTCGCCGGCCTGGGTGAAGGTGCGCGTGCGCAAGCCCGAGGTCCGGCCGGCCGGGATCGCGGTCGACTTCGGTGCCGTCACCGTCGAGCGCGGCCGGTGACCCTCGCGTACGTCGGGCTCGGCGCGAACCTCGGCGACCGGGAGGCCACGATCCGCGCGGCGGCAGCGCTCCTCGGTGCCAGGCGCCTGTCGACGATCGTCGAGACCGAGCCGTGGGGCCTCGAGGACCAGCCGAGGTTCCTGAACGCGGTCGCCGAGCTCGAGACCGGGCTCGAGCCGCGCGAGCTGCTCGAGCGCCTGCTCGGGCTCGAGCGGCAGCTCGGCCGCGAGCGCACCGGCCCGCGCTGGGGGCCGCGGACGATCGACCTCGACCTGCTCGTGTTCGGCGACCGCGTCGTCGCCGAGCCCGGCCTGACCGTCCCGCACCCCCTGCTGCACGAGCGGCTCTTCGTCCTGCGGCCGCTCGCCGAGCTGGCCCCGGCGCTCGACGTCCCCGGCCGCGGCCCGGTGGCGGCACTGCTCGCAGGGGTAGAATCGAACCCGTGAGCCACCTCGACGAGCTCGACGAGTTCGAGGCCGAGGCCGAGCTTCGGTTGAAGAAGGAGTACGGCGCGGTCTTCGGGCTCTTCCGTTACTGCGTCCTGACCCAGGACGCCACCTACCTCTGCAACAAGCTCGACCTGCAATACGTGCCCCAGCCCGCCTACCCGTTCTTCCACGTGAAGATGGAGGATGTATGGGTCTGGGACAAGAACCGCCCTACCCGCATGATCCCGCGCGCCGAGGTCTACACGTCGAGCGACGTGACCATCGAGGAGCTGCGCGGCGAGGGCGACGAGCCGGCGCTCACCCCCGAGGCGCTCGCCAAGCGCATCGGCGAGGGCCGCTCGGAGATCGAAGACCTGTAGCAGTCGCTCCGTGCTGCTCGCGATCGACGTCGGCAACACCCAGACGGTCTTCGGCCTGTTCGACGGCGACCGGCTGACGCACCAGTTCCGCGTCGGCACGAACCGCACCCACACCGGCGACGAGCTGGCGGTGATGCTGCGGGCGTTCGTCGACCTCGAGTCACTCGACGGCATCGTGCTCACGTCGTCCGTGCCGCAGCTCGTGCGCGAGTACGAGGCGTTCGCGGAGCGCTGGGCGGGCGTCGACCTGCTCGTTCTCGGCCCAGGCGTGTCGACCGGCCTGACGATCCGCTACGACGACCCGCGGGAGGTCGGCCCCGACCGGATCGCGAACACCGTCGCCGCCCGCGCGCGGCATGGCGCACCCGCGATCGTCGTCGACTTCGGGACGTCGACCAACTTCGACGTGCTGTCGGCCGCGGGGGAGTTCGCGGGCGGCGTGCTCGCGCCCGGAATCGAGGTCTCGATGGATGCGCTGTTCGCCCGGGCCGCCCGGCTGCCGAAGGTGCCGTTCGTCGCGCCGGAGCGCGTGATCAGCCAGACGACCACGGCCGCCCTCCAGTCAGGGCTCGTCTACGGCTTCGCCGGCCAGGTCGACGCGATCGTCGACCGCATCCGTGAGGAGCTCGGCGCGCCCGACGCGCCCGTGATCGCGACGGGCGGCCTGGCCGACCTGATCGCGCCGCACTCGAAGACGATCACCGTCGTCGACCAGGAGCTCACGCTGCAAGGCCTCCGGCTGGTGTGGGAGCGCAACAACCCCGGCTAGCCCCGGTGTCCGAGATGTATCTGAGACGTGTCTGATACAAGTCGCCGATTTGCAGGGATTTCCTGCGAACGACCCCGAGCCGGGACGAGCGCTGGTCTCTGATACCTCTCGGACACGTCTCAGAGACCGTCCGGGCAAGACCGACCGGGCAAGACCGTCCGGGCACGGCTCCGTCCGCCGGCTCCCCGAACTCCTAGCCGCCGCCGTACAGGGAGATCGGCAGTGAATCCAGGAGGACCTCGTCGCCCGGGTCGGGCAGCTCCGCCTCGAGACGCTCGAGCAGCTCGCGGGCGCCGGGGGCGGCGGCCAGCAGGCGCAGCTCCACCTCGGCGATCGTCGGCAGCACGACCAGCTCCTGCTTGAACGGCCGGGGGAACCGGCCCCGGCCGAGGTACCAGGCGTAGAACTTCTTCAGGAACCCGGTCGCGCGCTGCTCGCCCAGCTCGCGCACGGTCTCGCGGATGAACAGGAGCAACTCGGCGACCACCTCCTCGCGGGTCGGCTCGGCGTCGTCGCCCATGATCTCGCGCAGCGCCCACGGGTTCCCCTGCGCGGCGCGCCCCACCATCACGGCGGCGGCACCGGTCGTCGCCAGGACGGCCCGGGCCCGGGCGCGTGAGGTGATGTCGCCGGAGGCGACGACGGGCACGTCGACCAGCGAGACCAGCTCGGCGGTGAGCGAGTGGTCGGCGCTGCCGGTGTACATCTGGCGCGCCGAGCGCGGATGCAGCGTCAGGGCGGCGGCGCCGGCCTCGACGAGCCGCGGCCCGACCTCGAGGCACGTCCGGGAGCCGTTCGCGACTCCGCGACGCATCTTCACCGACACGGGCAGGCTCGTCCCGCTCGCGACGGCCTCGACCAGCCGGCACGCCAGGTCGGGGTCGTCGAGCAGCGACGCTCCGGCGCCGGTCTTGGTCACCTTGCGCACCGGGCAGCCGAAGTTCAGGTCGACGATGTCCGCTCCGGCCGCCTCGACGACCCGCGCCGCCTCGACCATCGCCGCCGGGTCGGAGCCGAAGATCTGGATCGCGAGCGGATGCTCGTCGGGCGCCACCCGCAGGTAGCCGAGCGTCTTCTCGTTCCGGTGCCGGATCCCGGCGACCGACACCATCTCGGAGCACACGAGCCCGGCGCCGAACCGGCGGCCCTGGCGGCGAAATGCCTGCACGCTGACGCCTGCCATCGGGGCGAGCACCAGGCGGCTCCGGATCTCGACGTCGCCGATCCACCATGGCGTTTCCAGGTCGATCTCCATCGCCCCAGATCGTAGCCCGCTCGCGCTTGCGCGGCCCCGTCGCGCGCCGCTACCATTCCCGCCCGTTTTCATCGGGGGAGAAAAGGGTCAGGAGGCCTGTTCTTGAAGGAAGTCATCCTCACGCCTGAGGGCTACGAGAAGTTGAAGCTGGAAGTCGACTCCCTGCGGACCGAGAAGCGGCGGGAAGTCGCCGAGCGGATCCGTGTGGCCCGCGAGTTCGGCGACATCGCCGAGAACGCCGAGTACGACGACGCGAAGAACG